>PLIC01000112.1 GCA_003139995.1 Candidatus Acidiflorens stordalenmirensis
GTGCTTTAGCCGGACACTAGTGAATCGGGATCTTCAACGAGCTTTTTCCGATGGTAGTCTGTGCGGCGACGACGCTGACAATCTTCTGAGCTGCAGACTTCTTGATCCGGGTGGTACCTAGAAGGTCGGAATTTATGGATGCAGTACCTACACACTTTTTCTTCCATGCTAACTGTGTAAATCCTCGCATGGAATCTTCGCTTCCAGGGGAGCGCGTTCCCCACAACCAATTGGCAGTTTCGTTGCTGCACGTCGCTGGATACTGAAATGTCGCCAAGGTGCGTGCAGCTTCGTCTCGTGATGCCATTCTCGGATAGTCGGAGACAGAAAGGCCCGCGCCGTCGCGGCGGAAGTCGGCAAGGCCGTATCGAAGTGCGGATGGCAGACCGCCGGGAGTGCTCCGATAGAAAAATCGTTTCGCAAGGTCGCGGTCAGGTGAGATGGGCATACAATGGTGTCGTTTTCGAGGTCAAAAAGGAAATTCCGGTTCAATCAGGTATCAAGCGTTTTTAATACAAAGTTTCAGGTATTACGCAGCCACGGAGTGTCATGTGATTACAGACGACAGAATTCGTGAACTGATAGCGAACGGGAATGAAAATCGAAATCTCGACTATAAGGGAGCTTTCTCATGGACCGACGCGAACAGGGACGAGAAGCTCGCAATAGTAAAAGACATCCTTGCATTTGCAAATACCCGCGATGGCGGAACCATCCTCATAGGGGTTGATGATAAGACAGGCACTCCTGAAGCGCTCTCAAACGAGCAGTACGCGTCGTTCGACCAAACCAGAATCAACGACTTTCTTCACAATTACACAGAACCACGGCACACGTGCTTTGTTTACCGCCGCGAAGTCGATGGATTCAAGATTGTAGCGATAGAAGTGCCTGAGTTTCTAGAGATACCCGTTCTTTGCAAGCAAGCCGCACAGTCCACAAATGACCCCAGTAATCTTATCCTGCGCAAGGCAGGGCTTTACAAACGAACTGATAAGGCAACCTCCGAACTCATAGAAGACGCGGGTGAGATGAGAGAGTTGCTTAATCGGGGTCTTCTGCGACGCCAGGATGAATTGCTGACGGCGATGAATCGTATTCTCCAACCCAGAGGAGGAGTTGCAATTGCTGACGTTAATGCAGCCTATGCAGGCGAAATTGAAGATGACCTTGGGTTCCTTCGAGGCATCGCAGATGGCAAGCTGATGCAGTCTCCGCATTGGCTTGTCGAATGCCATCCGACCGTCTATTCATCTGCTCGGACTCCTGACCTCACGGAACTGCAACGCTTGGTCTACAGCTCAGCAGTTAGCCTTCGTGGCTGGACGTTTCCTCACATAGATAGCGCAACACAATCTAACTTTCCAAACGGTTTTCAGACAATGGTGGACTGGAAGGATTCGCCGTTCGGTCGACACCTTGAAGCGTTTCGTGCCCATCGCAGTGGCCTTTTCTTGTGGGCCAGTGATCTCTGGGAAGAGCAAGCCTCTGAGTTCCGCGGTCGTGATGTACTCTCGTTTGTGGGGGTTATTTTTTCTGTGACTGAGTGGATACTGTTTGCCAAGAGGTTCTATGAGTCGCTCTTGACCGTGGATGATGCAATACGTGTCGACATTCGACTCTCGGGTACCATGAACCGCCGTTTAATCGCAACACCTCCGGCGTTCCCGCTGCTTACCGATTACAGCGCTAAGATTGATGAAGTGTCCACATCAGGAGTGGTCAACCTTGCTGAACTCAGAGCGGACGCCGATGCGATTGCTCGGCGATTTGTCCGGACAATATTTGAACTGTTCAATTGGACGGGGGTTAGGGATGAGTCTCTTCAAGAATGGCAGCGCAAACTGATCGACAGGCGGCTCTGATTTCATTCTTCACCCGCTCTCGCCTGGTCCTGATTGATTTTCCTAGTGTTGAACGCAGCGCATAGGACTCTCGCTTCCTCCGCGCGGAGACGTAGATGATAATGACACATGAGAGCCGAAACAACTACAAAGAATTCGCCAGCATTGGAGCTACAACCCTGGGGACAACATTACGTACGTACGTAACGTGTAAGTCTGCTGGCGAGGATTTTTTCTGCGTTGAATCAGTCGTTTTCCTTCATCATCAAATCCCAAGACAATTCCTCTGTGCCGCAATCTCGGCAAGCTCCGTCTAGAGCGGGTCCCTTATACCCGCACGAGCACTCGATGTAGTATTCCCGCCGAACAATGAAGTATTTCTTCTTGGTCCGTTCTTCTGCGCAGATTTCTCGCGAGCGGCGGGGTGTTACAAAACCATGTCCTCCAAGCGAATCAGCCAGGAAGTGAATTTGGGATTTTGATCTGGCGCGGGGAAATTTCGGATCATTCACGATCTTCAGGATAAGTTCCGAGTACCGATCAAGACTCGCGCTAATGTCCGGGGCCTCTTCACGGACGGCTTTGGCTACTTCCTCGGGAGATTGCGCGGCCAACAATCGAGCACCCAGCTTCGGCCAAAACTGGAGGAACACGATGCGGTAGTGGTCCGCTGATTCGACTACGGTGCGAGGATCTATCTCGCGTGGCCTGCCCCTTCCCTGCTTTTTCGTAGGTTGATCCGAGGATTTTTTGTCAGTCATGAAGTTCCTTCCTTCCTGTGCCATTTTTCGGGAATTCTCCTCCGCCAGCGCCATAATTATATGGATATTTATGGCCTATGGCAATCATTTTTGCGTAAAAGGCTTAAGGAAGTATCATAACTTAAAGCAACTAAAAGGCTTATATGTGATTTTCTCTTGACAGTCACGGCGAGCCACAGTATTCTTTTATATGGAAAAATAGCATGATTAATAAGGATACACAATGGTTCCCTTGCCCGGTTTGCCTTGCACCGCTGGACGTGCGAATGAGCAAACGAAAGAAACCCTACGTCATCTGCTCGCCTTGCGGAAGCCGCGCAGCATCTAAAGATCAAGCCCCGCACTTTGCTGCTTTGGGTCCGTCAGGGAAAAGTGAAAGCCTTTGCACTGTCAGGGACGAAGCGCCGGGTCTGGCGCTTCCGGCAGGCGGACTTAGACGCGGCCCTTCTGGAATCCTCCGTGCTACCATCCACTACGCCATCCGTGCGCCCTGCGGAAAGGATGGAGCAATGAAAAGGGCAGCACGGCACAAAACGGGAAGTGTAGTTTTTGACAAACGACGCAAGACTTGGAATTTTCTGTGGTGGGAGGATGGTAAACGACGCTCCAAGGCCATTGGGACGTTACGCCAATATCCCACGAAGGCGAGCGCGTGGAGTGCAGCAGAGGTACTCCGGGACGTGCTGGAGAACCAAGTTAAACCTGTCTGCGAAGGGCCAACGGTAAACACCCTAGTTGAACAGTACCGAGTTGAGAAGATGCCCAAACGAATCGACACCCGACGTTCTTACGAGGTTTGGTTGAGAAATCACATCCTGCCCAGATGGGGAGATTGTTCACTAGCAGACCTCCAGGCACGCCCGGTAGAGCTATGGTTGGAGTCTCTTTCTCTCGCGCCCAAGAGCAAGGCGCACATCCGGGGTGTGCTGAGCATTCTTTGGGACTTCGCCATGTGGCGCGGGGACGTGCCCGTGCAGCGGAATCCGATGGAACTGGTCGCCATCAAAGGAGCCACCAAACGCACGCGACAGCCCCGCAGCTTGACTGTGGAAGAGTTCCAGAAGTTCATTCGACATCTGGACCAACCATTCGGGACAATGGCACTTCTATGCTGCTGTCTTGGTCTGCGGATCAGCGAGTGCCTTGCCTTGAAGTGGGCCGATGTCGATTGGCTTAACGGCAAGCTTCGGGTGGAACGCGGCATCGTCTGCCAGCAGGTGGACGATGTGAAAACCACCGAGTCACGGAAACAGATGGCAATTGACAGCGAACTGCTGGAAGCTTTGAAGACGTGGAAGCAAACCACACAGTTCTCCGCGTTGGATGATTGGATGTTTGCTTCCCCGGCGCAGCTTGGCCGACTGCCCTGGTCATACGATCAGGTGTGGCGCATGTACCAAAGGGCAGCAAGCAAGGCGGGTATCGGCAGGCTTGGCACACATAGCTTGCGTCACACCTACCGGTCGTGGCTGGATTCGGTCGGCACTCCTGTGGGTGTGCAGCAGCGGCTGATGCGCCATGCCGACATTCGCACAACCATGAACGTCTATGGCGATGCTGCGACTGAGGACATGGCTAAGGCACACAGCAAGGTGGTGCGTTTAGCGCTGCCGCAGTCCTAAACGGATTGCGGAACGGATTGCGACTTCGGTAACTTCCTGAAAAGATGGTGAGCGCGGAAGGAATCGAACCTTCAACCTACTGATTAAGAGTNNCTGCCAATTGAGCTACGCGCCCACTGCCGGCGGCAACGTGGGGACAAATTTTGATTATACCATCCGCTTTGCGTCGTCCTGTGCGCGGCTGAGGTTGAGCTTTCCGATTTCGCCGGCGCAATCTCGATTTCGGGCGCGGCTCCGGCGAGGAAGACTTTACGGATTCTCAACCAGGTCGCGGGCGTTTCCAAATCCGCGTTGCAGCAGCGTCGAGCCATTGCCCAGCAGGCGCGCCAGGAAGTTGAAGCGGTTCGCGCGAACTCTTCGCTCTCGATCCAGCCGGAACGGCAGCAGATCGATGCGATAATCACACCGGCACAGCAGGAGTCTATGCGGTCTTGTCAGCAGCAGCAGCGCGACGGCGGTCACAGCGGCAGCGGACATGCCGGGGGCGGGCGCGGGCCCTGCGGCGAGATGTCGGTTGGGCACAAGCCCAATACGCAGGAGAAGGGCGAAACGCCTCCGAACGAGACGGCTCACCCCAATTGAATTGGAACATAACTTGAGTTGAGCCTGACTTGAGTTTGAACGCAGCGTGATCCCGCGGCGGCGCCCGCGCGGTTTCGCGATTACGCCGAGACGGCTTCCCGGCTTTGCTCCGCCACGGCAGGCTTCGAACCGGACACCGGTTTACGAAAGGGCAGAACCTCGGCCCGAGCCGGCGCTCGCCGCTCGATTCTTCCGATGACTGGTTTGTCCGGTGCGCCCGCTGCGGACACCGATACGAACCTGTTCTCGCTCCACAGACGATCAATCAATCGGAGTTCCCACGGGCGCAGCACTTGTTGCGGCAGCGAGAAAAAATTTCGGAATGTCCACATCAGATACGCGCGTTGTGCGAAATTCGGCTGTATGTATCGAGGCCCGATCGGCGTGTCCAGCTCAAGAACGCCATCGGTTAGTTTTTCAATCCACATGACCTGGCCCACCTGGAAAAGGCGCCCAACCCCGCCTTTGCCTGCAGCCGGACATTATTGCACCAGAGATGGGGCAATGGAAAGCAATCTTTTTATATTTGCGGGGAATTCATTTGCGCCGCCTGGGTCAACTTGAGAAAAGGCGCCCGCTGGCGGCCCCGGGGTTGAGCGCGATCAACCGGCTTTTTAGCTGATCTCGGGCAGGAAATCGATGTGATCGAGGGTAGCAGCAACGCCCATGCCCTTGCCCTCCGATTCCTCCACCCTCACCACCGAGGCCTCGCAGAGCGTCCAACCTCCGGGCCCCAATCCCAGGCCGGGAGGCAGCATGATGACCAGTTCCAGCTTCGAGCCCGCTTTCATTCCTGACTCGGAATAGAGAAAGATGCCCGATGAACTCAGATCGCGAGTCAAGCCCTGATGCTCACTGCCCTCGTGACGCACCTTGACCGGCACACGAACTGGCACCCGCTGGCGCGAACGCCTCTCGTTAGTTGTAGCTTTCTCAGTCATATGCTGTGGAAGTGTACTCCAGTTCGCGGCGCTCCGGGGAACAGGGGCTATTCGTAAAAAGAGAAGCTCCTCCCGCACGTTCGCGAGAGGAGCCAGGGAAGAAGCAACGTTACGAAGTTAGAAGGTGAACTTGGCGGCCAACTGAATGCCGCGCGGTCCACCGCCGCCCAGGAACGGGTTGCCGATGCCGACGTCGCCGGTAGCGGTGATCTGGTACCCGCCACCCGCAGCGGTCCTCGTGCCAACTTCACGCCCGTTGGGGCCCGCTTGAAATCCGCACCCGCAAGTACCGAGGTTCGAAGCCGGGTCGGCAATGAATGCCGGCAGAAGCGGGCTGGAGAAGTTGGGGTGGTTCAAAAGGTTGAAGAATTCGGCGCGCAGTTGCACCTTCACGCGTTCGGTGATGGCAGTGGTCTTGTAGAGAGCGAAGTCCCACTGTTTGTAGGTTGGCCCCACCAGAGAATTGCGCCCCAGATCCCCATAGTGCCGCGTACCCGGCACACAGTCGGAAGCCAAGCCTGAAATGGTCCCGTTGTTGATACACGGCATGGCGAAGGCCGTTAAGTCGAGGAAGTTCGCTGGATCATGCTTGTGGTACACGATGGGTCCAACGACGTCCGGCCGGTCGAAACAATCGCCGCCGCCGCTGTAATCGTCTTCGCAATTGTAGTTGAGGGTAAAGGGCTGACCGCTCTGCAACGAGACTGTACTATCAAAGCCCCAGCCATTCTTGAGCCGCTGCATGCTCCCGCCCCGGTTCGGTAGTTCGTAACTAAACACCCAGGTGAGGCGATGCGGGATGTTGAAGTTCGAAGGCCCCTTTTCAAGCTGGGGATTGTTGCTGTCCTGGGGCTGGGCCGCGTTCACAACGAAGTCTTCTTCATCGCTGGAGTTGTCCAGCGACTTCGAATACACATAGTTGACCGTTGAAGTGATACCGCGCCAGCCGTTGACCCTGAAGCTGGTTTGCAGCGAGTTGTAATTCGATTTGCCAGTGGATTTTTCCTGGAAGATGTATTCCGCGCCCTCCGGTGTCCAATTGTAAGCACCGTACGGCTGGGAGAAGGGGCGCGGCACTCCGAAGTCGTTGATCCCAGCTACGCAGCCCGGGAGTGTGCCGAGATCGCAGGCAGTCACAACCGCGTTCGTCGGCTGATTGATGTCATAGAAGCGGAACAACCGGTGCCCCTGCGATCCCACATAGCCAACCTGTAGCGTGGTCTTGCTGCTGATCTGCCGTTGGATGTTGATGTTGTAGTTCTCCATGTAAGGAGTCTTGATGTGCCGATCGACCGCAAAAATGTCGCACTCCTGGGTAGTGCAGTTGGACGTGTCATAGACGGGTTGTCCGGCAGTAATAGTGGAGACACTTAGCGATGCACCAGTGATCGCGTCGGGGCCGCCGAAATTACCGTATGCTGGGCCAGGGGCATAGTAGGCGGGATAGGGCAGATGGCCGAGGAATATGTCCTGCGAGAAGGCATCATAGAAAAGGCCGGCCCCAGCGCGAATTACGGTCTTGCCTTTCCCGGTCGGGTCCCAGGCGATACTGGCTCTCGGTGAAAAATCCTTGTAGTCGGGATCATACAACCCGCTCAGTCCAGGCGTGCCCACTTGCGTCAGCGTGCCTGTACCAATATCTGTGGCCGGATCGAAGCTGCTCACGAGGTAATTCGCGAACAGGTTGTTCTTCTCTTGAACTATGCCGTAATAGTCCCACCGCAGGCCGTAGTTGAGCGTGAGCCGCGGGGTTAAACGGAAAGCATCCTGCAAATAAAGACCGTAGCCGTTTTCGAAGGTATGGCGGCGAGAATTGCCTGAGTACTCGAGTCCACCGTTGGGATCGCCCTCGAGAAAAGAACTCAAATCCGGGAATTTCAGTCTCCCGCGAAAGTACTTGTCGAATTCCTGTTCAATGCTAGTACGCCGGAACTCAAACCCCGCCTTCACGTCGTGCTTACCTAGCTTCCAGGCAAAGTTTTCGATGAACTGATTATTGGTATCCACACGTTGCCGCGGGTCGCCGGAGGTCGAGCCTGGCTGGGCAAAGAAGCTGCCCCCACTCGGCGTCCCCGAAACCAGAATGATGGGCAGGCCAGAATCGTGCACGCCCGAGCCCGAGCAGTCGGCGACGGAACTGGCGGCGCACAACCCGATCGAACTGGGGTGGAAGTTCTGGTCTTGGGCAAAAAACCCTTCCGCAAACCGGTTCCAGCCGTAGCGCAGTTCATTCACCTTATTGGTGCCAATGGTGTGCACGTAAGAGAGAGAGACCAACTGGACCCGGGTCGGCGTGATGGTGTTAAACCCGGGGAGTTGCCCGCCGGAGGCCGTCAGGGCCAGCGGGAAGGACTGGGTGCTGTCGCTAAAGAAGTAGCGGCCGGTCAGAATGTTGTTCTGGTTGAAATTGTGGTCGATCTTTCCGATCACACTGCTGAGGTTGTTGTACGAAGGCGTGATCAACGAGGCGTTGGGACCGTTCGGACACCCGGTGTCGAAAAGAGCCCAGGTCTGCTGGGTTTGATTTTGCTGAGTTGGCCGCGTTCCAATGTTAGGCTGGGGCCAGTATCCTAACATGGCGTTGGTTACAGAATTCGCGGCTCCGTTTTGCTGAATGTCATAGGCAATCCGGTTCGGCTCCGGCACGCAGGCCAGAGTCACGGTTCCCACGGTCTCGCGCTGGCCTTCATAGTCCATATAGAAGAAGGTTTTATCCTTCACGATCGGGCCGCCGAGCGAGCCACCGAACTGGTTATTGTGGAATGGCGACCGCTGCTCGTCCGTCGTGTTGAAGTAGTTGCGCGCATCGAGGGCGTCATTGCGGAAGTACTCAAACAATTCACCGTGGAGAGCGTTCGAGCCGCTCTTGGTCACGATGTTGACCACGGCGCCGGCGTTGCGTCCATACTCGGGCTCGAAGTTGGAAAGCACCTTCATCTCGGCGATGGCGCCGATGGGAAGAATGGCCGATGGAACGGCGAACACACCGCCCTGGTTGATGGCCGGGTCGTTGCGGTACCCGTCGTTCATGTCGGTGCCATCGAGCAGGTAATTGTTGGAACGTCCGCGGGCGCCGTTCATCGAGAACTCACCAAACGATCCCGGCGAGTCGGTAATCTGATCGGGCGAACCTGCGACACCGGGATTCAAGAAGATCAACTTGGTGTAGTCGCGGCCGTTGATGGGCATATCCCCGACCGACTTGCTGGTCAGCACTCCTCCCAGCTCATTGGACTGGGTTTCGATCTGGGGAAGGTCTCCGCCGGAGACCTCGACCACCTGCGTGACTTTGCCGGTTTTCAACTGCGCGTCCACGCGCCGCTCGGTGGCCACGTCCACTTCGACGTTGTTGGTGACTGCGGTTTGGAAGCCAGTCAGCGTTACGGTGACAGAGTATGTGCCGATGGGCAACTCCGGCAGGCGGTAGCTGCCGTCGCCGCTGGTTACGGTCGTGCGTTCCTGGCCAGTGGCCAGGTCGCGCACTGTGACTGTCGCTCCGGCCACGAAGGCTCCAGAGGCATCGGTGACGGAGCCGAGGATTGTCCCACGAAACGTTTGGCCCACGAGCAAAGCCGTCGAAAGCAGAACGAACACCACCAATGAAAGTAGTTTCATTTCCGGTTCTCCTTAGTATCGCGGGCACTGGAACGGACCCACGTTCCGCAAGCGGCAAATGCAGTTCCGCTTGAGATGCGCGGCATTATATACCCGTGGGCGCGAAAGATCAGTGCGAAATCTCACAGAAGCAGTTGGTGGAAGCGGGTCATCGCGCGAATTCACGCTGCATGGAAACGGCCGGGAATCGGCAGAAAACGTGGACGGCGAGCGCTCGACGCAATCGCCGGAAGTCTTCGGAAGTTTACGGAGGAAGTCTACGGAATCGCAGATTGCGAATCTGCAAATTCTAGAAGCTGAAGGCCACGCCGCCGCGCACTGAGCGCGCCGATTGCACTAAATAAAGAGTGTGTCCGTCTCGTCCCATCACGGGCACATACCCCTGCGCGAGAAGATTTCGCAGGTCCATGAGAATTTCCATGTGTCCGGCGAGGAAGCTGGCCGGAATCGGTTGCCGGATGAAGACGTTCAAGTAAGGGCCGGACTGGCCCGCCGAAGTATTGAACAGGTCGACCGGCGTCAACGCGCCGCCGCTCGTGTAACGATAGGAGGCGATCCAGTGCGTCTTCGCCTTGGGCAGATTTCCGCTGAACTTCGCGGCCACAGCCTGGCGCTGCTCCGCCCGAATCCACTCCCGCGCGTCCGCTAGTTGGACGTCGGGGCGCGACAGGTCGAGCACGCCTCCGTAGGCATAATCTAAGGTCGCGGTCAGATCGGACAACAGCTTCCGCTGCAGCACCACCCGCATTCCGCGCGTCGCGAAATCGTTCCCTTGATAACTGAAAGTGCCTGAGTACACATCGGGCAGCACTTCACCCGATTCGGCGGTCATCTCGTCAGGCGTCATCTCGCCAACTCCGGTAAGCACCGGATCGATCATGCTGTCCGAGTAGAACGCGACCTGCATATTGTTCTTACCGATGCGCTGGGAGATCGACACTTCCTGGTGATGCGCTCGCTCGACAGCCGGAGAAAACCCGGTGATGCTCATGCGCGGAGCGGTTTCGCTCAGGTCCGAGGATGCCGACTCCAAGCGATCGTCGCCGGGACGATCATTGCCCAACCGACCCTCCAGTCCCATATTCGGGACTGAACTCGCGTATTGATACTCCAGCACGGTGTTCGGCGTGATATGCAGATCGACCGATCCGAAGGGCTTGAAGGTGTTTACCCGCCCCATAAACTGGATCGCTTGCAATTCGCTGCCGAGCTTCATCTCCAGCCTGTCGCCGAGGACGACCCGATCGGAACTGGTCACCGACAGCGCTTGCAGCGTGGCGCCGGGCATCGTGTTCAGGTCAGGCGAATTCAGCCTGAGGGCCGTAATCGCCACCGAAGGTTCAAAAACACCGTTGAAACGGTTGGTGTAAGTGGTGCGGAGCACCGCGGCTGGAATGCCCTGTCCGTCGGTTCCATAACCGAGGTTGCCGTTGAGTCGCAGGGTGCCGCTCGACAACAGCGAACGCTCCAGGGCGAAGCCAGCATTCATGTCCGACGGACTGCCGAAACCCTGCCCGGGCGATCCGGCCAGGAAGGTCAAGGTACCTTTCAAGTCGTGGTCGGCGGCCGACTCTCCGCTCTGCGCGACCACGGTGGTGCCATCTTCAAGCACGCGCAGGATGGGGCGGTTGGCGACCGAGCGCAGCGTCCACTTCCAGTCGTCATCGTCCACCGGACTGCGCAGCGGAACCAACTGGATGGCCTCGAACAGCGTGGTCAGCGTGACATTCACCATCAGCTTCGCGCCCGCACGCACGCCGATTTTCTCGCGCAGCGAAGGGAGGAACGAAGGCGCGCTCACCTTGACGCTATACGTTCCGGGCAGCAAACTCGCGACCGAGTAGAAACCACGATCGTCGGTGAAGACCTTGAGCGCCTGGGCGGCTGAACCGAGTATTTCCACCGCCGCGCCCATTTGCGGCGCGCCGCTGCCATCGCGGACGTATCCAGATATCGCACCCGAGATCGCACCAGACGCAGTTCCGCACCATGCCGGAACAGCCACGCCCACGACGACTACGAGGAACCCGAGCTTTCGCAACATCTCGCCCACCACCTCTGGGAAACCAGGCAGCAGTTTACTCCACGGCGAAGGTCGCCGTCGGATCCACCATCTGCTTGGAAAGGTTGTCGTTCACTTTGATCTCGATCTTGTACAAGCCCGGCTGCAAGTTAGCGGCGGAAAGCGTCTTCTGCAGCGTGACTTGGTCGCCCACATTGCCCATCGTGTCTGTCGATTCGACGGTATGGATAACTGCCTTGTTGTTGGCGTCCGTCACATTGTATTCGATCGTGGCCGAAGGTTTGTGGGTCTTCTCGTCCACGCTGAGATTGTAGACCTGCATCCAGAAATTCAGCTTCTGATTGCGCTTGAACGATATCGGCTTGCCATCGGAAGGCGCCACGCGCGGCCGCACTTTCATGGCCCCGATCACGAAACTGCCCGTGCCTACGTTCTTCGTCGCCACCGGCTCCATTTGGTCGGCGATGATGAGAGTTGAGTTGCTCAACTTGTCCTCGCTGAAGTCGGGGATCTGGATCGCATGGCTCCAACTTCCGGTGCGATCTCCGTTCACGTCCTTAACCACGACGTCCAGACGGTAGCGATTTTGGCTGATGCGCAGCGGGAATGCTTTCCAGTACACCGCAGAATTCTCGGCGGTCTTCGGCAGCAGCTCCACCGGCACATCGATCTGCACCGGCTCTTCAAAAGTTTGCACGATCTTGCCCGTGAGCGTCGTCACACGCATGAAGATATTGACGGTGCCACGCTCCACGCCGTCCTTGTTCTGGAAAGTGACGTCACGGTTCTTGATCTGAACCGTAACCGGAACCAGCACCGTGTCGCTGGTCACCTTCACGAAGTCGGCTCGCACATCAAAGGGCATCAGGTTGACGCTGATCTTGTGGCTGACTATTTCTTCCAGATCCTTGAACTTCACCGCCGGGGCCGCTTGCAGTTTCGAGAATTGTTCCAAGCGGTCGAATTCCTTGGACTGCAAATCCTGGTTGAACGGCCCGGCGCCCAATTGCTCCAGACCGTTGCCGCCGGAGAAACGAGCCGCCTTGTTCGACATGCCCATTTGCTCATACAGCGTTAGCCCGGCATTCGGCGTGTACTTCAAGGCGTCTTTTTCCGAGCGGTCGAGCGTCATGTGATAGTCGCCGCACATGCAGGTATCGACGAACTCGATGATCACTTCCTGTCCAATCCCCTCGATGTAACGATAGCGCCATGTTTCAAACGGGAAAGTGGACGTCTCGCCGCCGCCTTCTTCCATGGGGCGCTCGTAGGTGCCGCCGGAGGGATGGGAGTCGATCTCATCCGCCGGCCCAAACACGATGTACATATGCCCGCGGTCGGTCTTCCAACCGGGGATGCCGGCCGCGAAGTGCTCGTTGGCATACGCGATGCGCCGGTAGTGCTCTTCTTTAAACTCGTTCTCTTCGGTGTCCGGCGTGGGATCGCGGCGCTGCCAGAAGGCCTCGATGAACTGGTCGCGCTCTTCGTCGTTCGACAGCTGCATGAAGGCGGATCTCTCTTCGTCGGTGATAATCCAGCGCACGTCCTCGTCCAGCCACTTCCGGTAAGTCTTGCTCAACTCAATCTTGAGCGCCTTGGCATTGGCCTTTCTCTGTTTTTCCGGGATCTGGCGCTTGAGAGGATCCGTCTGGCTTCCCTGGGCAGCCGCCCCATTGTCATCGGAGCCCTTTGCGTCCTTGTCCTGTGCTTGGGAAACGGCGGCAAAACCCAGCGCCAGCATGCCCGTCAGCAAACCAACCGAGCAACGATTTCGAAAACCTGCGGAAAACATAGAAGGGCCTACCTCACAAGAAACTTCAGTTGCCTAATTCTATGTTCATTGGATACCACAAGGCAAGAAGAAGTGGCCTGCCATAAAAAGATTTCCTGCGTGGAGCCTCCTCTTCTAAATCCCTTAAGAATCCGCGCTTTGCCGTCGAACAGAGGTGGCTTCACAGGCCCACCACCCGCACCCTCGGCAGGATATAATGAATTGCGCTGCTGGTCTCCCCTCCATAACCCGGCCGGAGCGACAGAGGGAGAGACCTGCTTCGCGGGAACTCGGGAACTTTTCCTCTTGCCTGAACGTAACTATTCATGCGCAAACGCGGTGCGTTTTCGCCGTTCTATAACCAGAACCACGGGTTAAGTTGGAAAGTTGAGCCCGGAATGAGGAAAACCCGAGATTTGGAACCGCCTGCTGAAATGGCGTCCGGCTGAGCGAGATGGTTATAAAGATCCAGTTATAGAGACTCAGTCGCGAAGACTTCGCCATGAAGACGTGGAAAAAAGTATTGATCGGTGTGGGCGCGGCCCTGCTGCTCGTCATCATCGTCAGCGTCACGGTTTACCAGAGCCGGAAAAACCTGGTGACGGTGCAGACCGGCAAAGTGCAAAAGCAGAACCTCGCCTCGGTGGTGAGCGCGTCGGGTGAAATCAAGCCCAAGACCTACGCCAACATCGGAGCCAACGCCTTCGGCAGGATCGTCAAGCTGCACGTCAAAGAAGGCGACCGCGTGTCCAAAGGACAGTTGCTGGCGCAGCTTGAGAACGTGCAGCCCTTGGCCGACGTCAATGCCACTCGCG
>PLIC01000005.1 GCA_003139995.1 Candidatus Acidiflorens stordalenmirensis
GACCTTTAGCCGGACAGTAGTGGAGTCGAATATACTAACAGGCGTTAGAAAGATAGCTTCACTTGCTGGAACGTTTATGTTCTGAGTAAAAGGCGGAAAAGGACTTTTCCCGCCAGTAACAGCAAACCCAGCCCACGGATTCTGAAAGGAAATAGGATTGGAGGGAGAAGCGACAAAATTGAAAAAAGGACTGAAGGGAGCAACGCCAACAGCTTCGTTGATTTGTGCAGATTCTAAAGGTGCCATGAATATACCAAAACCTGCACGAAGTACAGTCTTGGGATCGACTTGCCAAGCGATTCCTACCCGCGGTGCATAATAATTGAGATGCGACGGCCTGAGAGCCAAATTTAAACCTGGATCACCTGGGAAGATCATTCCTGTTGGTGCTTGCGGATATCGCCGACTTTGTTGTCCGGGGACAAATGCGGCACCCGATTCCAAGGAGATTGCGGCAAGATCTGGCTCCCATCGTAGGCCGGCAGTCAAGGTTAGACTCGGCGCGGCCTTATATTGATCCTGAGCGTAAACAGCTAACTGCCATTGCTTCGACGGGGAGTTCTCTAACGCCCCTTGATAAAAACTCCCTACATCTCCCAAAACATAGTCTGCCAATCCGAATCCCGTTGCATATCCACTAAAGTTTATAACTCCCGGCGCAGGATAGTTGGTCGTAGTATTGAGCCAATGATGCATAACATTGCCGCCAGCGGTAATTACATTCTTTCCCGATGCCTTGGTTATATGATCTAATAACTCCCATGTAACTCTCGCATTATCGTTTGGCTCGTCCGTGACCATGTAGAAGCCGTTGTTTACAGTAGGACCTTGCATGTAGCAGCCTGCGGTCGCAATATTTATATACTCCGAGAGGCAGAATGGCTTCCCTGACTTGGTGTAAAGTATGTTTCCATTGGCTACTGCCAAGCGAATCCAGGCCGCCGTCATCACGTTGACGAAGCTTGAAGTTGGCAGCCAAGTATGGCTTACGATTTCGTTGTAGTATTGCCCAGACTGAGCATCCGATGCCGAGAGACCATTGCCGTTGACGGCGGCAGCCGGCATATTGAAATCTTGTATGAAGCTGCGCACGAAGAGGCGTTGGCTATTCGATATCGTGTAATCAATGCGAGCTGTGGCTTCGTCGGTATCGGTAATGACAGGAGGGCCGCTGAAGTTTACCTGTCCAGTGGAGGGAACCTGTCCTACGGGGAGCATATCCTTTGCAATCTGAATCGCAGCAGAGCTAAGTAGGGACGGGTCAACTTGGTTAGGCTTACCGTTCACCGTAGTGAATGGCGCCCCAAGCGTGATCGGCACAGCACTAAAATCGCCCGTTAGCATCGCTGCAGTCGGCGTAAACTCGGTAATTGTTCCCTGCACAATGCTTTGTCTAGTTCCCTGGTAGTTTGCAAAGAAGAACAGCTTATCTTTTCTGATAGGCCCGCCGATGAAAGCGCCAAACTGATTGCGCTTGAGTGGGTTCCCTAGGCCGGTGAACCAGTTCTCAGCGTTAAGATCTCCATTTCTAAAAAACTCGAATAGCCCTCCATGAAATGCATTCGTGCCAGATTTAGTGTCCACACTGATGACGGCGTTTGACGAAAATCCATACTCGGCGCCAAAATTACTCGTGATTGCGCGGAACTGCTGGGTGGCATCCGCATTAGGAAATGGTGCTGTCAGGTTATAATAAAGATCCATATTTTGAACGCCGTCCAGCAGAGCATAGTCGCTACCTTGCTGTCCCCCACCCGCTGAGGCACCCTGTTCGTTCAGGAAATTGTCGGAACCGGGATACATCGCAATTGAAGTATTCATCAGATTCATTACTCCAGGCGAAAGTAAAACCAGACTTGATGGATCGCGTCCATTGAGGGGTAACTCCTTAATGCTGTGCTCATCGACAACATTGCTTATCTCCGCACTTGTGGCATTTAGCAAGATTTGTCCGGCATTCACGGTCACTGTACTCGTTTGTTGGCCTACCTGTAGTTGAAAATTGATTGTGGCTTCCTGACTTACAGTTAACGTGACGTTTTCTATGTATGTTTGAAAGCCAATGTGTTCAGCTGTTATACGGTAATCCCCCGGTGGTAACGACGAGATCAAATAATCTCCGGAAGCGCTAGTCTCCGCGATTTGCGTGAGCTTTGTTTCGCTATTTAGCGCCGTAATTTTTACCCCAGGAATTACTGCGCCACTTGAGTCCTTGGCCACGCCATTTATGCTTGAGTTTTCTACCTGAGCAAAGATTGCTAAAGGCGAAAGAACCCAGAACAATGCCAGGCAGGTATATGCGCTCCCTATTCGATTGACTCTCATCGAAATCCTCTTTCTTAAAACCTTGATCCTCACCGCGCGACCACTATATTTCGAACATCTAGTACCGTGACCAGGAGATCATTACCACAATGGATGAGTTGTAGCGCCGGCATCTTGCCGGCTGTCCCGAAAGCGTCTCGCCCTCGACACAGCGGGCGGGGACGCCCGCCGGACGGCCACCGAGACGGCGCCGTTACGATCACGGTTCATCGCTCACTCATCGGGCACCAAGCAGTAAGAACCAGGCGGTCACGGTACTAGTGGCCTGTCGCAGAGCAACCATTACCAGACTACGCATCTTTCGTTACGGCCACCGAAGCGAACCCTTGCTCACTCAATAGCAGCATTCTGGCATCAACAGCATCGCCCTGCCGCATCCGCAGTAACGAACTCACTGCGACAGGCCACTAGTATGCAGTATTTGGTTATCTTAATCCCTAAAAATAGTAAGAAAAGTCAAGGAAAAATATTTCCAGGCGTTTCGCTTTGGCACCGTTGAGCACCCCGACCGGTATGCTTTCCGCAAATCAACCTCCTTATCCCCTAGCAATAGTTCCGACTAAAACTACTAATGAAAGCACCACGCAGGCCAACGCGAAAGCGATCCCAGACTTCCGTCTAAGCATAGCCCTTTCCTCCTTTTTCCGAAGGAAAAGGGGCGTTTCTAAACAGGAAGAGAACCAAACTGCCGTTCCCAGGCTTTCCAGCCGGGCCGATCTTTGACCCTTCCGCGTTCGGCCACGCAAATTTTTAACCATTTTATTAGATCTTGTCAAGTGAAATCGCGTTTATAGCAACGATTCTATTCTTGATTGACAACTGTATCCACGCGGTGTTAATAATAGCGCCGTCGAGCGTGAGCCACCTGCCAGACGAGTGAAGCAGGAACGATGCTCTTTTCGTTTTGCACGAGGAAGCCCCTCATCAGCGCGTCGGCCACGCTTTGTTTTTCTGTACCTTAAACGAAGTGCAAGTCGAGATGGATCGTGCTCCGGCGCACGAACTGTTTCAAGGGGACTTAATAAGGATGTCTACATGTTGCGAACAGCGCTGTTGCTTCTTTTTATTGGACTTCATGCCATGAACATGGCAGCTGTCGTCAAAGTCGAAAAAACGGAATACAAGGGTTGGCCGAACTGCTATCGCGTCAGCAATGGCGAGATCGAACTCATCGTCACCGGTGACGTGGGGCCGAGAGTAATTCGGTTCGGGTTTGTAGGCAGGCAAAACCTATTTAAGGAGTTTCCCGACCAACTCGGACGCAGTGGGGAAGAGAAGTTTCAGCTGCGTGGTGGAGACCGCGTTTGGAAGGCTCCGGAGGATCCCGTGGCCACTTGGGCGCCGGACAACGTTCCGGTCGTAATCCAGGTGACACCGACGGGCTTGGTAGCTCGTGAGCCGATCGAACCGCTCACCAATCTACAGAAAGAAATTGAGATCAGCATGGCTCCGTCGGGTACGGGGGTGACTGTGTCCCACCGGATCACCAACCGTTCTTTGTTTGCGCTCGAATTTGCACCTTGGGCCTTGACCATGATGGCGCAAGGCGGAACCGCGGTCACGGGATTCCCACCACGAGGGAAGCACCCTATTAATCTTGAGGCCACCAATCCTCTGGTGATGTGGGCTTACACCGACCTTGCAGATTCCCGCTGGAAATTTACAAAAAAGTACATGATGCTCCGTCAGGATTCCAAGAACAGCGAAGCCCAGAAGTTAGGGCTGTTCAATCCGGACACTTGGGCCGCCTACATCTTGAATAATGAAGTATTCGTGAAGAGGAGTAGCTCGGATCCAAGCAAGACCTATCCCGATTTTGGCTGCTCATTCGAGACCTTTACGAATAACGATTTTCTCGAGATGGAAACCCTCGGCCCTCTGACGAAGGTGCTGCCCGGGCACACAGTTGAGCAAGTGGAGCACTGGGGCCTTTACCACAACGTGATGCTGAGCTACTGGACTGACGACGAATTGGATCGCGTCCTCCTCCCGCTGGTTAGGTCCGTCGGGAGTACCCCGTAATGCTCGCAGCGTGGTTCTTGGGTGGTACTAACGCCCGCCTTTCGCTTAGCCCCGTCGACCTAATCATCATCGTGTTGTACTTCGTGTTGGTTCTGGGCCTTGGCTTCTACTTGCGACGGTTCACCAACACCGGCGAAGAATTCTTCATGGCCGGGCGCGAAATGACTGCCTGGATTGCCGGCCTCAGCTTCATCTCAGCGAACCTAGGTTCACTGGAGATGATGGGATACGCCGCCGCCACCTACCAATACGGCATTCTGGTGGGGCACGCCTATTGGATTGGCGCTATCCCTGCCATCTTGTTCCTCTCCCTGGTGATGATGCCGTTTTATTACATCTGCAAGACGCACTCGGTCCCGGGTTATTTGAAGCTCAGATACGGCGAAGGCGCACGGTCGCTTTCAGCCATTTCCTTTGCGGTCATGACCATCCTGATGAGCGGCATTAACATGTATTCGATGGCGGTCATCATGAAGGTCATCTTGGGGTGGGACATTCATTTCAGCATATGGGTTTCATCTCTGACCGTCGCCCTCTACGTAATGGCAGGTGGTCTGCTCTCGGCAATCTTCAACGAGGTGCTGCAATTCTTCCTGATCTGGATCGGCTGCCTTGTCGTTCCGGTCGTCGGACTCATAGAAACTGGCGGATGGACAGGAATGGTCCATCGCATCCAGACGAACTTCCCCGGCCAGGATTTCATTCACATGTGGAGCACGACCGGGTCGTTTACAGGCAATCCGATGGGAGTGCATTGGACCGGGATCGTATTTGGCTGGGGCTTGGCAATCTCATTCGGGTACTGGACCACGGACTTTTTGGTGGTGCAGCGCGTGATGGCGGCAAAGGATCTGCGCTCGGCCCAATTGGGCACGGTAATTGGTGCGTTCTTCAAAATGATGGTTCCCCTTATCGTCATTCTGCCCGGCTTGCTGGCACTCGCCGTGTTGCCCTTTCACCTGGTTCCGGAAAACCAGGGCGGCCTGCCGAACGCTCACACATACAACGAAGCTCTTCCTCTGATGCTGGCGCGCTACTGCAGCCCCGGACTACTGGGACTGGGAGTGACGGCCCTAGTTGCGGGCTTCATGTCGGGAATGGCCGGCAATGTAACGGCTTTCACGACCGTGTGGACTTATGACATCTACAAGCCTTTCATTCGAAAAGACGCGGCAGACTCACATTATGTGTCGATGGGTCGGTGGTGTTCGCTTCTTGGAGTATTCGTGAGCATCGGGACGGCATACCTGGTCATGAATTTCTCCAGCATCATCGTCTATGCGCAAGCAGTCTTCGTGTTCTTCATTGTTCCAATGTTCGGCACGGTGATCTTGGGTATGCTCTGGAAACGAACCACGCCCGCTGCCGGATTTTGGGGGCTCCTGGCTGGCATCCTGACGTCCTTCGCGTTGTGGGCCTGGGTAAGGATGGATCCGAACGCATTGCGTCATGTCGCCTTCTCGGAACACGCAAAGGATATGGCTGAAAACGTTTATCGAGCTATGTGGTCCCTGATTGTCAATGTTGTCGTCACTGTGGCGGTTAGCTTGTTCACAAAACCGAAGCCCGAGCACGAACTCAAGGGGTTGGTCTATGGATTGACCGAATTGGCTCCCGAAGGTCATTTTCCAGTGTTTCGGCGGCCGATCACGTGGGCGGCCGCGGTGGCCGTTGGATTTGTTCTGCTGAACGTCTTGTTCTGGTGAGAGGTGCGCGGTGGGAAAGCACTTTATACCGATCTGGTTTTTCATCGGATCACTACTTACGATTTACGGTGTCTTGATTCTCGGATCTGGAATTTACGGATTGTTTGTGCCCCCGAGTAATCCAGTTACGATGTCCCACCTACACATCGGAATTTGGTGGGGTGCCGGAATGTTCCTGCTTGGTTTGGCATATGTGGTCCGCTTTCGGCCAAACCGCAAAGATATGTGAACCAGTTTTATATTTCATGAGGAGGTAAGCCATGCAGCAAAAAGAAATCATCCTGATCGCGAGTGGCGACTTGCGCATCTCAGCCAACCAAACGTGTTGGCCCGCGCAGGCGCAGGTGGAGGAGGCGGTGACGGCGGCAATTCGCGGCTATGGACACTCCGTCCGTCGAGGCCATGCCTACGATCCCGTCCAGAAGCACGGTTTTATTCATAGTCAGCGTCATGGCATCGAAGTGTTTCACCAAATTCCGCCGGAGGCTCCGCTGGTCGTAGTTGAGGCCGTCTGGCAATACAGTCATCACGTCCTTCCGGGCCTCATAACTCATCGAGGTCCAATACTTACGATCGCGAACTGGTCGGGACAATGGCCTGGGCTGGTTGGTATGCTCAATCTCAATGCATCGATGGCTAAGGCCGGAGTCAAGTACAGCACTCTTTGGAGTGTGGATTTTAACGATGACTACTTCCTCCAAGGGCTTTCCCGCTGGTTGAATGGCGAACCAGTAACCCACGATACCAGCCACGTCCGGCCGCTGGCATCGTCCCAGCTTCCTCCTTCTGAGGAAGCCCTCGGCCGTGATCTTGGTCGCCAGCTCAAACGTGAGAAAGCGATCATGGGTGTGTTCGACGAAGGTTGCATGGGTATGTACAACGCCATCATCCCCGATGAGTTGCTCCATGCGTGTGGCGTGTACAAGGAGCGGTTGAGTCAATCGGCTCTCTATGCCGAGATGCGACGCGTCTCCGACCATGATGCGCGCGAGGTTCGAGCCTGGCTGGACCGAAAGGGCATGCAGTTCCAAACAGGCCCTGATCCTGCGAACGATCTTACTGATGCCCAGATTCTCGAACAATGCCGGATGTACATTGCCGCGCTGCGCATGGCGGACGAATTCGGTTGTGATGCGATCGGAATTCAATATCAGCAGGGGCTGAAGGATATATGCCCTGCTTCCGACTTGGCGGAAGGACTGTTGAATAACGTGGATCGTCCTCCGGTGAAGGACGTGGCCGGGAAACGCATCCTATTCGAAAATCTCGCACTTCCTCATTTCAACGAAGTGGACGAATGCGCCGGGCTTGATGCCTTGATCACGAACCGAGCGTGGCGGACATTGGGCATTGCACCTGAAACGACGCTTCACGACGTTCGTTACGGCGAGTGCTTTCCCGTAGATGGTCGGGACGAATTTGTCTGGCTGTTTGAAATCTCAGGTTCGGTGCCTCCGAATCACTTCGCCAATGGATATGCGGACGCAGTCAGCGAACGCCAGCCCCCCATGTACTTCCCGCTTGGCGGGGGCACGATCAAGGGCCTCAGCAAATCGGGCGAAATCGTCTGGAGCAGGGTGTTCGTCGAGAACGGGAAACTGAACGCCGATATGGGACGAGCCAGGTCCGTTGCTCTTCCGGCCTCGGAAACCGAGCGTCGCTGGGCGCTTACCACGCCCCAGTGGCCGATGATGAACGCAGTCCTCTACGGCATAAGCCGCAATCAATTCATGGCTCGTCACAAATCGAACCACATCCAGGTAGGATACGCCCCGGACCCGGAGCATGCGCGGTTGGCGCTAGCTGTCAAAGCGGCGATGATGGCGGAACTTGGGATTAAGGTGAACTTGTGCGGCGATTGTGAGTCGTAAGCGAGAACTGCGATGAGTTGGTCGTTCACAGAATTCCTCGCAGTATGTATTCCGACTCTCGCACCTCCGTCATAATGGGCCAAGGGTAATTTTCTGCGAAGAAAAAGGAGAGAGCCGCTATGTAGAAACGATACTAGATCTATCAACAACGCGCGGTGCAGCGGTTCCGGCAGCTGGCCTGCGAACAGAATCCCAACATCCAGATGATCTTTCCCATGGCCGAGGTCGTGGGTCTGCTGCAAGAAGGAGTTGGCCACCTGCTACGCGAGGCGACGTTGGCCTTGATGAACCTGGTGATGGAGGAAGAAGTGCGGCATCGGGCCGGAGAACGTCATCAACAGCACCCGGAGCGCCGCGCCCCCCGCTGGGGAAAAGAAGACGGCTACTGTGTGGTGGACGGGCAGAAGGTGCCCATTCGCTTAACCCGTTTGCGCAGCCCGGAAAATCGCGAGCAACGGCTGGACAGTTACGAGCTGTTCCAGCGCAGCGCGCCGCTGGAGCAATCGGGCTGGGACAAGATGATGCGCGGCCTGTCGACGCGCAACTACGGGGCGTTAGGCATGGAAGAAACGCTCACGGTGCATCGTCTGCGGGTGGCGGCCAAGCTGCGGCGTACCCAATTCCATTAGACTATGGTTTTGGATATGAATTTTCCTCTGTCTACAGCTCAGTTGCCCCAGTGATTATCAATCATTTTGATGAAGGGACCTGCTCTGACCGTTTTTCAATTCCCTGCGAACCCGGATCTGGTGCTTTTATACCCCAAGTTGAGGGCGATTTTCGTAACTACTAAAGTCTTAGCCCGTGCTCTACCTTCTTGATTCCGGCGATTACGGACGTAATTCCAGAGGCTTCCGGCTCATAGCCGGCACAGTTGCTTGCACGATAGAATCGATTCATTTGCGAAGATTCGAATCTGCTATACTGTAATCTAGCTTGGGCCGCGACACTCGAATCCACAGCTCGATCGAAGGATGAAATTCGGTCGGAGGGCGAACCTTGTACACCATCCGTGACATTGCCCGACTCGCCGCAGTTTCCGTCGCTACCGTGTCCGGCGTTCTCAACAATAAGCCCACGGTGAAACCTGCCTTGGTTGACCGGGTGAAGAAGGCAATGGACGCATTGGATTACCACCCGGACCAAGTGGCTCGTAGCTTGCGAGTGCGCCGCACCTGTACGGTGGGCATGGTGATTGCAGATGTTACGAATCCCTTTTTCACGGATGTCATACGCGGCGTCGAGAAAGAGGCGCAAAGCAATGGGTATTCCGTCATCCTGTGCGATTCGAACGAAGACCCTACTTTAGAACGGAATTATCTGAGCATGCTCTTTTCTCGACGGGTGGACGGTGTCTTGTTGGTGCCAACCAGTTCTACCTCTGCTCAGGAGTCACGCATTCATAAACGTTTCCCGATTGTTCTGATTGATCGTGTGCCGCTTGGATTTACCGGGGATGCTATAATGACGGACAACTTCAGCGCGGCCTATGATGGGACGCGTCATTTGATTGACCTTGGCCATCGCCAGATCGGGATCATCACCGGACATTTGAACCTTTCGAATGGCCTGGATCGTTTGGAGGGATTTCGGAAAGCATTGCAGGAGGAAAATGTTGCTCTTCCCGACAAGTATCTTCAGCAGGGTGACTTCCAGCTGGAAAGTGGATACCGATGCGGCCTGAAGCTCATGCAGCTTCCCATACCTCCTACCGCGATTTTTTCATGCAACAACAAGATGACCCTGGGGCTAATGCGGGCTCTGGGAGAGCTTCACGTGCATTGTCCGGAAGCGGTCAGCATTCTCGGTTTCGATGATTTCGAGTGGTCTGCGTACTTCACCCCTCGCCTGACCACGATCGCGCAACCCACGTATGAAATGGGCAGGCAGGCGATGCAGATCTTGTTACGGAAATTGCAGTCGACAAAGAACGACGGCCTCAGCGAAGGAAGTCGAGTAACAGTAGTGAAACTTAAAGCTGAACTAAGAGTTAGAGACTCCACGACCTCACCTGCCACTCGACGCGACATGCAGAAGGAAAACGCCGCGATTGAGATCATAAATTAACTGACAGGTGTGTCAATTCTTTTGTGCAAACGGCCAATGATGAAACCACCGCTAGAAGCGGTAAATTGAGAGGCACAGGTGAAGAATCACAGGTGTGAAATTTCGGACCGAACTGCCAAGTCACTGAAAGATATGGTGGCCAGGGACGGAGTTGAACCGCCGACGCCAGCCTTTTCAGCCTCTTACCGAATCGGCGAAGTGGTTTGGAATCAGCAGATGTAACTGACAATGAAGAGCTTACGCCATCGGTGATTTAGGATGGCATAGGATGGTTTGGGCTGTTTTCGGTTGCTCGATGTTCGCGTATAGTTCGCGTGCTAGTCGCAGATTACCAGGTTCACCATGCTGGCAAGTCCGCAGTCGAGTCGAAGCCGTTCATAGCTTCCGAGTGGCCCAGAACCGCACAGAATCGCTAGCGAACGTTGTGGAAACGCTTCCTTCTTCCCTATACCTCGATTTCTGTGGATTCTTACTTGACAGCGGTCGCGATTTTGGAGACGACACGTGGCAGCGGTGGCGCAGCATCGGGCGCAGCTTGGCGAAAATCTTTACCGAGAAACTCCGCTACCGTCGCGGCTATCTCAGCTTGGGTAACCGCGCTCGCGTTCGCGCGTTCGCCCAGCGCCTCCGTATCCGGGCCCATGACGGCGATCCAGATGTTCTCAGAACCCTTCTGGTCAACTCCGTGCTCTTTCCACTCTTCGAGCCCGTTGCCTCGGCCATGATCGGTGGTGATGATGAACGTTGTTTGATCGCGGTATTCCGGCATCGCCTGCATGGTTTCCCATAGTTGTTGTACGAACTTGTCGACGTTGTGGGCGCTCTCCAGCACCAGGTCATAGCGTCCGGAATGAGCCCAGTTGTCGGTTTCTCCATAACCAACAAAAAGCAAGCGTGGATGCGCGGACTTCACATAGTCAAGCAGTGGTACCTGTAGAAAGGAATCCCAAACGTCTTCGTTGTCGAGTTTTGTCGTAGTCCGATATAACTCGTTCAGCAGTTCTTGCCGGGGTGTGAGATTGCCTTTTTCAGGCAGATCCCATCCCGCCTGCATCACGAGCTGACTGCGAGGTTCATTGAATATATTCTTGAAAGTATCCCAGGTAGCGTACACGGCAACTTGCCCGTGGAACTCGGGGAAATGATTCATCCACTCAAAGACGGTCGTGTTTGGATTGGGCCCAAATTCGTTGCTGTTGACGCGCGCATCGGGATGGCCGGTCAGCATCTCGTTGTATCCCGGATACGAAAATGCCAGTCCGTTGGTGACGCGCGCGATGCTGCCCTTGTTCTGGTTGCCGAAAATCTGGCCCTGCTTGGCTACGACGCCCCAGAGAAACGGAAACAGCATCTTTCTGCGTTCTGTGGGATCGTCATTCCAAAACTTGCGGCGCAATTCTTCAGGGCTGGCCCAGATGCCGCCGTGTTCCTCATTCAGCAAAGTGGGATCGGCGCCGACAAATACTTCCTGCCAGCGCAGTCCATCGCTCACGATCAGAACCACGTTTCGAGTCTTGAGCTGTGCCCAGGAGGATGGGGCCGCCAAGGCAAGAGACAAAACGCCGACAACAAGAAATCGCAATTTACCCTTCAATCGTCCTCCGCCTTAAAAGCTGTAGCGCAATCCAAATTGCATTACTCGCGGCTTGGTCAGCGTTTGAGTAAAGTCTCCCAGAGTCGTCCCATAGAGCAGGTCAAACCACTCCTAGAACTCATCTCTAAAACTTGCCAGAATATTTAGCTGGCATTTTTCTTGTGGCAGGATGTGCGGATAGAGCAACCGCGCGCCCGAGCTTCGATCAAGCGGCGCACGCCTTCCACTTTGTGGGCCGAGAGATTGTCCACAACCACCAGTTATCCGGGTTGCAGCCCCAGACACAACACCTGTTCCAGATAAGCCCGGAACACCTCGCCGTCGGTGGCGGATTCGATGGTCATCGGCATCTGTAAGCCTTTGGCGGTCAGCACCGGCAACATGGTGAGCGTGCGGCAGTGACCCTGGGGCATCCCTTCCCGCACCCGTTCTCCACGCGGAGCCCGACCACAGTTTTCGGGTCATCTGGGTCGGAGCCTCGCTCTCATCCAGAAATACTAGCCGTGCCGGGTCCAGTTCCTGCCACGCTTGCCGACGCTGCTGCGCTTCGGGCATGTCTTGTTCGCTTGTTCTTGGGCGTAGAGGGATTTTTTCTAAGCCTCAGCCCCACCTGCCGCAAGGCCAGCCACCACCGCTCGATGCTCAACCACAGACCCTTCGCTGCTTCCAGTTGTTGCAGAAATAGGGGACGTGCCGATCACTTCGCAGTGCTCGATGTCGTGCTAGCACCGGAAACAGAGTCATAGAGAATTAAGGTTCCGAAGAACTTGCAATCACGCCAGTACAGGTCATTCATTCCAGACCAGTGCAACTGTTGTTTCAGAGGCCCCTTCCCTTCATCGTTGTCATTGATTGCCACATCAAAACCGATAGCATGGCCGCCATCATAAATCGGTTTCATTTGCGCACCCGGGAGGGCCATCCGTACTTCCAGGTTGTAGCCGTCAGGGGTCCGCTTGAACGCGAATTTTCCGTAATAAGGCGGGCCAGCAAACGACTGCGTAATTTCGTTCTTGGCCATCACTTCATCTGGATAGGCCAAAGGCTCTTTCTTGCCATCCGGAAGAGTAAACATTGGCTGCGGTGCTCCAGCCTGGTACTTCCAGAAATTGTCGAAAACAAGAGGATGTGTAGCACTGTAGACGAAGTGAAACTCGTGATGTAACGGATCGCCGATGTAGTAACGCGCCATGTTTGAGCCATCGTTATCGAACATTAGTTCGACTCCGTCGTCGTCCCATGAACCGGTGTCCATCCCACTCACTAATGAGCCGAAAGGCTCGTTGACTTTGTCGTCCACAACATGGACCGCAACATAAATGTATTGGTCGTCCCAAACGACTTTGAAGGTAGCTGAAAGATCTTTCGGACCAGTCCACTTCTTGGAAGACATACCCTGGCCAACGAAGAAGAATTTTTCCTGGTCCATGGTAAAGCCCTTGACGGAGTCCCACTCGGAAAGATCTCCGTCAATGGTGATCGTGGCGGTTCGCCTGGGAGCATAGTAGGTGGCCCAGGAATACGGAGACGAAGCGAAAGAGCATTTCGTAGCCGTCATCAGTGCGAGGAGTACGAAGGCAGCCGTCGCATAGCGGCGAACTTTACGCACGGGCAATTCTCTTACGGCAACAATCTCATCACCCATCAAGCTCAGCATGTTTGCCTCAGTATTTGGCAACCAGATTCACCGTCCCCGACATACCGGCAGGAATGGTGATTGTTTCATCCGCGACGCTGAACTGCGTCCAAGTCTTACCGTTCAAGCTTACCGACTTCAGTTTCGCCTCACCTGGGGTACGCAAACGTAGATTCGTGACTGCGGGAAACGAAGATGGCAGCTCGACTTTAGCAATGATCGTATTCTCTTTTAAATGAGAGGTGATGGAAAATCCCACTCGTCCCCATCGAGTTGGCGCCTCGGAAACCGCCGTGGTTTTGCCGTCTTCCAGCCATTTTCTGGGGACAGCTTTCCCCAACCAGAGTGTTTCCGATTGCGGGTCTTCGAACACAAGCAGCCAGCGCGTCATCAGGGCAACCACCAACTGTGCAGGCGTGCAGTAGGGAGCAGCGGGGCGGTCGATCAGAACATTTCGAGTTTCGGGAGCGGTCCACGTGCCTCGCGTGTATTGGTGCGCCATTACTCCGTACATCATGAGTAAGGCCTCACGGATCATGTCGTGCTGAATCAGACCGTACCCATGACCGTAGGAAAGAAATCCGGCCAATTCAGTGGTCTTATATCCGTAGGCAGTGGGTACACCAAGAATTACGTCATGATGATTGTTACGATAATCTATAACCATTTTTGCCTGCTCTTTGGTCAGGCTTCCGGAGTAGAGCATCTCCATGTAAGCCCGGTATGAGCGAAATTGCGGATCCGTCTCATCCCGCGGCACAACAATGTGGAAAGGTTCTTTTACTCCGGCGATCGAAGGCAGCAGTGGTTTGCCCTCGGATTGAATGACCGATCGCGAGATCGCAGTTTGAATATCTTTCTGCAGCTCCTCGGATTCACGAAATAGGCGTTGCCCCCAGGTGATCAATTCGGTGTTGCCGGTTTGCTTTCCGATCTTCTGCCACACCCGCCCCAGGTCACGGAAGCCGCGGGCCGCTTCCGTGCTATTGGAAAAATAGGGCTGCATGTAGCGCGGCGGATCGGGATCGAGACAAGCATCGGCTTCACTCCAGCCAGCGATCATCCCGTAGGCAGCGTCGCTTATGGGCAGTGTTTTGGCCTTCTCGCGAAGCGTCAGTAACAGGTTGGTTACACCGTCAATACGGCTGCGGCGGTTGAGAAGAACTGCCGGGTCGCCTCCAAAATCTACGTACTCTGCCACCAGCGTGAGCATGCGCCCATACTGCCCAGTTTCAGGTCCCCGATAGAGAATCGATCCATCATCTCTGACAAACTTCCCGAAATAGTTATCGATATAACGTCCCGCAGTATCGACCAAGCCCCAGGCCAACATGGCTGCCGTATCAACTGTGAAAGTGTCCGGGAATCCGTCGTGTTCGCTGCCGGCATAGTCCTTGTCGAAAGCTCCATAGTGCGGATAGTCCTTCACTCGCGTCATCAGGTCGCACACCAGCGAGAAGCGCGCCATATTGGCGATCCTTTCGTCGGGAACGTCAATTTTCATGCTCGGCTGCAACATCTGCTTCCAACCGTCGTTCAGGTTTGCCAGGTCTCTGTAGAAGGCTTTGGGATCGTAGTCCGTGCGTGGTGGGAAGGGATGGTAGGAATCGATGTAGCGCACCCACTTCAGCAAACCGCCCTCAATTCTCACGACCCGATACCACACCGGCTGAATTCGATCGTTTCCGTTCGAGATACGCAACGGCGCGAAGGCAATCATCTCGGTCCAGTCACCTTCTGATTGCGGATATACAAAGCGGAGAATCGGCAGATACCCACCCACCAAGCCGTCCCACACCTTCCCTTGCTCGCGAATTTTATTGATCGGGGGGTAGTACGGGGCGGGGTCAAAATCGGGAGTTCGACCGCCGTAAACGAATCCAACCTTATCGACGGTGTCAGGAGTGCCCACGAAGCTGTAGGTCTTGATCTTCTGTATAGGCGGGAAAACCCGCGCTACTTCTTCATAGTCGGGATCACCAGGTTTGGCCAGAATTTGATTGCCTAAGAGATCCGGTGCGCTGTTGTTTATCTCGTCGGGGGTGTGTCCACCATACAGAGTCGACGGGTCCGCCGACGTTGGTTCGGACGATTTTGGCAAATCAATCTGAACCCCCTGCGAATCGACGAACACTAGATGGCCGTCCTGATGAGCGAAATCTTCCAGAACCGCGTAGGGCGGAGTCCTGCTCGCCGGATCATTGATGACCTCAACCAGGGTCCACTGGCCCACGCGCTCGCCGACGTGAAGCGTGACTCTCTGCTGGCCGGAAGTTACCTCGACCAAAGAAGTTTCCAAGAAGCGGGAAACTTTGAGGTCAGGTGCATTGGCATTGAACGGAGCGGCGTAAGCAGGAATCATGAGTACTGAAAGCAGAATCAGTTGCAAAAAAGTGATCACATGCTCTTTCATCCGAACATCATCCCCCGAAACATCGATTTCCATCGGAACGTTACGACATAAACCCCAGCCGACCCCCCGGCAAAAATCATTCTATACTCGTTCCGCGGGAAAACAAAAAGTCACTTCTGGCCCACTCAACGCAAAAAGAAACAAGTTGACAACAAACGCAACATCCCGGAAAAGTGTCGGCAGTTGTCTGTGATCTTACGATTCGAACATTCAGGGGCTTGCGGGGCTTTTTGTCCCACGTTTGTTTGCCAGCATGAACGGAGTTGGATTGCAATCTTGCGGATGCGACGCTTGGCGAGTATACCCCCTCTTTTACCTCCACTGTTTACGGTCCTAGTCCAAACGGCGCCATCAGCAGAGTGGTGAACGGTGTAAAACTGCATGGTGTAAAACTGCATTAAGAGACGAACTGATCTGGGCCAATAAACGCATCGCCACGCTAGTGGCCTGTCGCAGTGAGTTCGTTACTACGGATGCGGCGGGTGGGGTCGGAGTATTTCCACTGGATCGGCTGCGCGTGAGCGGAGTAGGCGTTGATGTAGCGGCGGAGTTTGCGAGCTAAGTCGGAAACCGAGGTGAAGATGCCGCGCGCGATCACGTCGCGTTCGATTTTGGCGAACCAGATCTCGACTTGGTTGAGCCAGGACGAGTAGGTGGGGGTGAAGTGAAAGCGGACTCGCGGATGCTGCCGCAGGAAGTCGTGCACCGCCTGGGTCTTGTGCGCGGAGAGGTTGTCCAGGATGATGTGAACCTGTTGCCGGGGCGGACACAGGGCGAGCACCTCGTTTAGAAAAGAGACGAACTCGCGGCTGGTGTGGCGGGCGGCGGTTTTGCCGTGAACGCGGCCGGTGGCGGTATTGAGGGCCGCATACAAGGAGAGCGTGCCGTGGCGGTAGTACTCGAAGCCGTGGCGTTCGGCGCGTCCCGGCGAGAGCGGCAGGACGGGATCGAGACGATCCAAGGCTTGAATGGCGGTCTTCTCATCGACGCAGAACACGGCCGCGTGCTGCGGCGGGTGCAAGTAGAGACCGAGGATGTCGGCGGCTTTGCTTTCGAAATCGGGATCGTCGCTGGCCATATAGCGTTCCAAACGATGCGGCTTCAGACCCGCTTCTTGCCAAACGCGATGCACGGCGTCTTTGCTGACGCCCAGCGCGGAGGCCAGCTTGCGGCAACTCCAGTGGGTGGATCCGTCGCTGGGCTTTCTCCGCGTGGCGGACAGAATGCGGGCGCGCAGAGCCGGAGTCAGCACTCTGGGCTTTTGGCCGGGATGATAGGTGTCCAGTCCCTCCAGTCCGTGTTGCCGGAAGCGCTGCTTCCAGCGAATGATCGTCCGCCGTGGTTTGCAGCCGTTGCTTGATGGTATTGAAGGACGCGCCTTCCGCCAGCATCAAGATCAACTTGGCGCGAAACACGTACCCGGCGGGCAGAGACCGGGATTGGGCGATGCTGCTTAGGTCGGAATGCTGTTGCGGGGTAAGCAAGATTTCGCTGCCAGAGGCCATGACAGCTTTGATGCTAATCGTCTAGTAATGGTTACTCTGCGACAGGCCACTAGTCGGGCACCTGGGAGCCTGGCCGGGCTTCTTATCGGCGCCTGCAGACAATCCGAATCAGGTCTACATGGAAGGAACCTGACTTTCCTTCTTCGCTCCCGAGCCGGAAAAATAGTTGATTCTCCCCGGTTTCAAGGGGCACATTTCCCAATTCCACTGCGTCGGCTCTTGTCACGGAAGAGGCTGCGAAGCTGGCTGCATTGCCGATAAGTTCATTGTTGAACATTAACTGCACAGTCCCCTGCAAGGGGCCGCGAAGCGCTTCGACCGATACACTGTAATCGCCTGCCTTCGGAATTTGCACAGTGAAAGCGATGTAGTGCGGCCCGAACTTCTCCTCGCCCTGAGCTTCGATCGAGAGAACCCGCACGTCACCGCCTTCCATTTTCATTTCTTGTTTACGCAGCGACATGTTCTCGAACGAAAAAGCATAGATTGGCTCATTCCACCCGGGTACAAACACCAAACATTCAGGATCGGTAACAGCGCGGCTACTGGCGTTTGCAAGGCCAGGAGAACTCAACGGAGGGCGCTGGAGATAAAAGAACGACATCGCGGTGTAATCCGCCGGCACTCGATTTCCTTCGGGTCCATGCTCAATTGTGAGTTTGAGACTCTTGCGGAATGCGTAAGCATCCGCGAGCATGAGGCGGTAACCACCCGTGCGTCCCATTGCCTTTTGATAATCCAACGCACCACTCAGTGGCAGAGACAATCGTCCGTTCCAGCGCCCTGGTATGTCATACCACCCGCCATTGAAAAAATCCTCGGAGCCGGTACCGTGGATACTGAGTTCTCCGTCGATCGTCGCTTCATCGTTGCCTTCAAAGAAATAAGTCTGGCCCGGCTCGACACCCTGTGCTTGTAAAGCAACGCCAACCAAGTGACCTTTTCCTTCCACATCCACGAACGTAAATGGTTGACCCAGCGCCACGGGGTTCTCGCGACTCCAACGAGCATAAAAGCGGCATTCATCTTCTGTGCGCGCTTCTGAGGTCGAGATCACTTCTGATGCAAAGTGGACAGGCGGCCCGGATTCCCGCTCCGACACGATCTCAATCCGCGCCGAGCGATCGAAAGGCATGGGAAAGTATGCATAAGCAGTGTCGCCTTCCGTACCGACGAGCAGAGAGCGCGCACTGGGATTCCCGAAACTGTAGCCGAAGAAGTCGCCGACCGGAGCCAGGATGGCCGGTTTAGAATCGCCGTCCCAAGTTGCTCTGAGTACCAAACGCCGGTCCGGTCCGGCAAATGCCGACGCAGGAGTGAGCCGGATCGCTACCACGCGCCCTCCTTGTGCGGATTCAAACAAGGTTGCGCTTTTCCCTGCCACTAATATCTGCTCCTGGCGGTGTATCTGGCTGCCCTGAGGCGCAGTGTACCCCGCAGCTGAACTCCAAACCCGCTGAACCTTGGCGATCTCATCGCGCAGGGCACCATCAGCGGGATCGAAAGTGGCAACCCTCTCGCCCGGTTCGTAAAGCCCGTAGTTGATTTGGAAGAACTGCATCTTCGGTCCGCGCAACCGTATTTTGCATGAACGCTGGAACGGCAGCGGCACGTAGCTGTAAAATCCGCCGCCGCCCGAACCGGCCAGCGGCGCAAGAAAGGGCATGTGATTACCCCGGAAGATATCGCGAAATGGCAGGACCAAGCGCGGAACCTTCTCATTATCAAAGAAGAATTCCAAAGGAGAATCATTCGGTGTTGCCGTCCAGATGCGAGTGATGACGCCAGGGCCCTGCAACTCCGCGATAACTAGCGCATCTCCCTCCTTACGAATAAACGAATACTTGCCCGAGAAACCGTCATCGTTTCCGCCCGTGCGGTCATAACTCGAAAAAGAACCCACCTTCACGAACGTGCGCAGGCGGGGTAAATGGTCTATCCGATACAGGTCTTCTATCGAGAAGCCGTTTTGCGCCAGGGCAAAGGGCCCGCTGCAGAGCAGCACGCCAATAGTCAGAAGCATTGAGTAGAGGACCGGAAGCCGCCCGGATTTCGATCTGCGGGGCGACAAACCGCACTCCGCTTTCGGAGAACTGCTTTCGACACTGCGCCGCGCCACGGAATATTGGACATCCATGAGTTCCTTTTCTCTTGCGCCTGTGGTCATAAAACGCCTCTTGCCATCATATGAGTGCCCTCAGTCGAAACAAAACAAAATAATTGACATATATTCGTAATACTGATAGAAAAAGTGAGCGACCGATTGCCTGCTCCAGAAAAACCCGTTCGAATTCCGCACAGTGAAATATGAGCTTTTTGCGACCGACACGAGCTGGATTGCGATCCTCAGCAGATATTACGCTCATACCGAGAACAGGCTTTTGGTTCCGGTCTGGCCGAACCCACTATGACCGCACCTAGAATTGCTGCGTTTATGGTAGCGTGCGCTATCGGCTTTACACGACCAACCGCCGCCGGGCAGGAGCTCGTTGTCGATTCTGCTCCGTCGCACGTGGTGAACGTCTTCAGCCCCCCGCGTACCTTCGGGGGCGCGGTTGACCGCATCGAAATGAAAGCCGCGGACAACGCGCTGCAGCAGCCCATGCTCAACGAGATTCTGAATGCCGGCTGGCAGATGGTATCTTACCGGCAGAATACGGAACTCGAGGCGGAAGCCTGGCACTGGAACCCTGCAGGAAGATGGAGCGACCCGTCCGGAAAGGGCTACTTCGTAGGCCAGTCAACACCATCTACCGAGAGTATCGACCATTCTTTTGGATACGCGCTACCGCATCGGGGCTTCACCATGGACAGCCAAGAGCAAGGCTTTCACTACTCCCGCATCACCGATGGTGACAGCGAAAGCTATTGGAAAAGCAACCCTTATTTGACTCGCCACTTTACCGGAGAGGATGATGCGCTTCTGCCGCAGTGGATCATTCTCGACCTCGGCCGGATCCAGAAGGTGAACGCGATTCGAATCGAATGGGGCGAGCCCTATGCTTCACGCTACCGGGTTCAATTCTGGACCGCCGGCGAAGATGACCCCCGAAAATCTGCCACTCACGGCATCTGGCAAACATTTCAGAATGGCATCGTGATTGACGGTCACGGAGGGACGGTAATGCTGCCCTTGACCGCTGTGGCCGTTTCCGCGCGATACCTTCGCGTCTGGATGACCGACTCCTCCAACACCTGTGATTCCCACGGTCCGGCTGATGTTCGCAACTGCGTGGGTTATGCCATCCGCGAGCTCTATGCTGGAATCGTTTCAGAGAGCGGGAGTTTTAGCGACTGGGTCGTGCATGCCGCGGGTCCGGGACAGAGCAAAACGATTTGCTCGTCCGTCGATCCGTGGCATGAGTCATCGGATATTGTCCAGAATGGCCGTGAGCATGTGGGCTTTGATCGCTTCTTCAACAGCGGCATAACGCGTGGCCTTCCCGCGATGGTGCCCATCGCGATGATCTACAACACTCCAGAAGATGCGGCGGCCCAGATCGCCTATCTGGAGAAGCGTCACTATCCGATCTCCTACGTTGAGATGGGCGAGGAACCTGACGGACAGCATATGCAGCCTGAGGATTATGCGGCTTTGTATCTGCAATTCGCGGCTGCCTTGCATAAAGTAGACCCAAGTCTGAAGCTGGGGGGGCCCTCGTTCGAGGGAGCAAACGAGGACATCGAAGTCTGGCCGACGGCCGATGGACGCGTCTCCTGGCTGGGTCGATTTATCGACTATCTCAAAGCTCATGGGCGCATGGCAGATTTGGCCTTTATGTCCTTCGAACACTACCCTTATGACTGCCGCTCCAAGTGGAACGAACTCTATCGGGAACCAGAACTAATCAGTCACATCATGGAAGTATGGAGGAACGATGGCGTGCCCGCTGGCGTTCCCCTCATGATGACAGAAGGCAACATGTCGGCGGCCAGCGGTGGAATGTTCCCCGACATCATGGGTGCTATCTGGCTGGCGGATTTTGAGGGCACATTCCTGACATCCGGTGGGACCGCCAGTTACTACTACCATTACATACCGGAGCCGATGTGGCGAGGTTGCGATGCGGGTGGAGGAAGCTTTAGCTCCATCCATGTGGACCGCGACTACAAGATGAAAGAGTACCTTTCGCAATATTTCGCGACTCAGCTTATCACACGCGAATGGGTGCAACCGGTGGACGAACCGCACCGGCTCTTCCGGGTGTCCAGCAGCCTCCCGGATCAGAATGGGTCGACACCGGTGACGGCATATGCGGTCCTGCGTCCCGACCGACAGTGGTCACTTCTCGTAGTCAACAGAGACCACGATCATGCTCATTCGCTGGCCATCAACTTCCGGGACGGCACTGGCCCTGGCAGCGAGCATCGCTTCGCCGGACCGGTCACGCAGGTGATTTTTGGCGCGGCACAGTATCAGTGGAATAACCACGAAGAAAACAGCTATGCGAATCCGGATGGTCCACCAGTTAAGTCCGAGATCGCAGCGGACGCGCAAACGAAGTATGAGATCCCGAAAGCATCCGTCGTGGTCCTGCGCGGCCAGATAAAGTGAACGATTCGGCGGGACGACCTGCCGGGTTCGATCGGCCCGTGGTGAATTGGTTACGGGATCCGGAACCCTGTTGACTGGGCCGACGACATTCGCTGTTTCTGTTGTTGGTGTTCCTTGCCACTCTTCTTGGCTCAGTGGTCGCGCTACCCGCAGTTGCATCTTCCTGGCCCGCCGTAATCGGTGCGCGGGCATCAAGGTTCAACCGGTTCAGTCCTTCTGCGAGCCGTCGGCACAGCGCTGGGCATTTGAGGCCACGGTCTACAAATCCAAAACGTGCCGGGGTTTCGTCGGATACGGCGACGCCGACCCTTCCAATGTCTCCCCGCTCGTCCGCGGGGCCGAGATGCGCGTGGCCGAGACCCGGGCAGTCAATCGCGCCCTCCGCAAGGCCTACGGCATCGGCATCTGNNCGGTCGAGGAGGTCGGTTCCTTCGCTGGTCAACCCGATTCGGGTCCAGAGTCCAAGAAGCTGCCCCAGCCTGCAAATGGCAACGGGAACTACGGTGGTCGCACGGTCCGCGACCGTAAAACGAAACTGATCGGGCAGGAGCCAGACGCAAGGAGTGTCCGTCTACAACCAAATGAGGGCAGCGATTCGGCAGGCGGCCGCAACCTGTTCGCCGTTCAGAGTGGTCGATACCAGTTCCGTCACGGGCAAAGCCCGGAGTCCGTCAGCGATTGCAAAACTGTTCGAGATGCCGAAGATAATAGCGCCGTCGCTAGTCCGCGACTTGCCCACCACGTTGCGCACGAAATCGAGGTCCACTGCGTCGGCGGCGGCCCGGACTTCGGTCCACTTCGTTTCGAACAGTTCCAGACGTCCGCCGACGTCAACCACGAAGTTCATCCTTTTGTTTGGGGATCATCTTGTTTGGGGATCGTCAAACGGTGCATCGGGATCAATAGCCCGATTTACCAGAGTGACTAACTTTCTCAATTGCGCGTTCGAGAGGCGGCGGGGCAAACGTTCAAGTAGCAGTTTCTTTGGGAGCACTTGAATGTAGTGCGCCTTCAAAAATGATGCTTCGGGTAGACCGGTTTCTCCTGGTTCCATCCGGATGACGGTTGGGCCTTCCCCACCGAAACTGCCGAAGGGCACCACCAGGACAGAGTCAACTTTGTCAGAGCGGTTCCTGCTGTCCAGCGAGATGATCACAACCGTGTGCTTCTTCCCACCGGTATCGGCCTTCCAGATTTCGCCACGTTGGGCGTTAGGGTTCACGGTCAAACTCCATACCCTTAACCGCCGCAGCCAGATTAGTGGCCATCTCGTTCTCCTCGGCACGTGCCTCGGGAGAGAGACTCTCAAAATACGCGGCTGTGGCTTGTTCCAAACGACGGCGGTTCTCGATCCGCCGCACTCTTGTGACAACTCGATCCACGGCTTCGGCCACACTGCTTGCCTGGCCGGAACTCACCATTGCCGTCAAGTATTGATAATTCTCGGGCGCAACCGTGGTGGATAGCTTTGCACGAGCTGGCTTTGCGGTCATACTTCCTGACTCCTTGTCGACACCGAACTCCCTCACGTCACTCACTATAGCACCTATACCATGCTACAGTAAAGGTTGTAATGGAGAGGATAACTTACCTCCTTATTTAGGAGATGCGCCTGTCCAGGCGGTGGTAGGTCAGCAGATTTCTGGCCCGCTCGTAGCCGCCCCCATTGACAATGCGTATCGTGTATTGGTACACTACACATATGCTTAAGAGCTATCGGCACAAAGGCGTCAAGCAGTTTGCCGAAACCGGCTCGAAGACTGGCATTCAGCCAGAACACGCAAACCGACTGAGAAGGCTACTCTCCGTTCTGGATGCGGCCACCTGCCCGGCCAACATGAATGCGCCAGGGTACGCCCTGCACCCACTCAAGGGCGACCTGGAGGGGCACTGGGCCGTGCGGGTGAGTGGGAACTGGCGGCTCACGTTTGCGTTCGAGGGCGAGGACGCGATTCTCGTCGATTACCAGGATTACCACTAGGAGCGAAGCATGCTTTTCAATCCATCCCATCCCGGCGAGGTCCTGAAGGATTACCTGGGCGACATGACTGTGAAGGAGGCGGCCAGGCGCCTCGGGGTGACGCGGCCGAATCTCTCCCGGATACTCAACGGCCACGCCGGCATTTCAGCGGTGATGAGCGTGCGGCTTGCCAAGGCGATGCCGTACACGTCTCCCGAGTTTTGGCTGAAGATGCAGCTCAATTACGATCTTTCGAAGGCTCAGAAAAGCAGGCAGCCCAAAATCAAACCGTTTCCGGCCCGGCCGCAAAAGGAGCTTGCCTCAGCCCTGATTTGACATCCTCGCCGGGACGGGCAGCACTTCGATTGTGCACCCTGGATGCACAAAGCCCGCTTCATGCCAAGAGAAGAGTTCATGCGGGAGGTGGAAAAGGAACTGACGGGGAAGGAAACGGAGCCGTCAGAGCTGATCTATTTCAAGGTGTACAAGAGCCAGATTCCGGTCATCGAGCAGGCAATCGAGACGGCAGCTCTCATGTTGGGCACGGACAAATCGCGCGGGTACTGCCTGGAGATGATCTGCGCCGACTTCCTTGCAGGAGCGCACCTGGACAATGGCAACCCGGAGATCCTGCTCCACTCGATCTCACACTACTACAAGTTCTTGCCCGGCGAACAACGGCAGGCTTTCCTCGAAAACCTGCGGGAGAAGGCGTCGTGAGAATGATCTGCAGCAAAGCCGCTCGTTTGCGGCTGGATCCCTTATCGTACGAACGTCTGCGCCAGCAGATTGTCCCTAACGAAAATCCTGTGCAGTCCATTGGTGGACGGCGTTCTTCGAGCGAATCGAATCTCGCAAGCGGTTCGAGGGAACTGATCGAGGGCTGCTGAACGAAATCGCTGAGGCATATATGAGCAAGTGAGCGCAGTTCAGACACAGACTTCAAGAGAGGGAGCAGAAGTCGCACTCGGACCCTGGCTGTTTCAGGCGGCTCGTCGCTCGTAGCGGTGGTGCAGCCCACCGACCTGAGGCACCGCCACGACCGGCCCGATTCCGAGCGGCTGAATCGCGCGTGGCTCGGGCGAGTCTTTCCCCAGGGACAAATGCGTTCTGGATTGGTGATAGTAGTCAAAATAGGAAGCGAGGGTTCGGCGTAGCGAGCTTTCATGGAACACGATCAGATGGTCAAGACACTCGCGCCGAATGGAACCAATCACCCGCTCCACGTACGCTCTCTGCCATGGCGACCGCGGCGTAGACAACACCTCCCGTATGCCCAGGTCTCGCACCTGTTCTCTGAAGTCATTGCCGAAGATCGCGTCTCGGTCCCGCAGTAGGTAACGCGGG
>PLIC01000282.1 GCA_003139995.1 Candidatus Acidiflorens stordalenmirensis
CCACTACAAAGTCGGAATTCCCCAACAAATAGATAAACGCAATAAGGAGAATCAGTAGAGAAGAATCGCGACCCAATACATCCCAGTCGGATACGCCGCATTGCGCGCGTAGCAAGCGCCGACCGCAAACTGCCGAACCCCCGGATCGCGCAGCAAACGCAACGCCCCTTGCGGCAGCACTTCCGGACGGCTCTCGGTGTAGGTGATAATTTTTCGATTGTCGTAAGCGGTTGCAAGCAGGCGGGCGTTCGGACGGCTCTCTCTGGCGAGCAAGCAGGCGGCCTCGTCAAGATGCGGCGGCGTGAGTTGACCAAGCTCCGGAAGCCCGGCCTGTTGTCGCATTTCGTCGACGGCCCAGCCCACTAACTTTTCGCTCTGCTCGGCGGAATACGACGGAACCTCGCGCGCGAAATCCTGGACCACGTATAGCCGGCCTTTGCTCCAGATGGCCGCGACGCCCGCGACATTGAATCCGCGATCGAGCAGGTTCTCGCGATGCGGGGCCGAGCGCATCAGGACTTCATTCGCGCCCGGAGCGCAAGTGGCGTAAGCGATATTCTCGCCGGCGCGGTCGATTTTCAGCGGGCTGACCTGGGCAATTCTTTCGAGCAGGGAGGGCTCGCCGGAAAACTGATGCTCCAGGCGTTCGCCCGCAATCATCCATCGCGCATGCGCTCGCGCCGCTTCGCGCAGACTTTCTTCCATGCGCAACGGCGGCGCGCCGGCGAGTTCGCGGCTTTTGTTTGCCGCTTCCAAAAGTTCGTTCTCGGCGGCGGAGTCCTCACCAGAGGCGGCTCCGGCCGCGGAGTTCGATGGGGGGGTGGGCAGCCTATTGCTAACGTCAGTGCGAGCGTCGTTACGAACGGCGGCGGCCGGCGGAGTTGTTTCCGCCGCGCAGGGACCAGGATTTACCGCCAACATCGCGAAAGAAAGAGCGAGGGCCCCGAGCATAATTTTGTGGGCGGCGCTTCGACGCGGGGATCGCCGGTAAAGTTCCGCTTTCCATCTGTCACGCTAGCCTCTAGAATTTAGATCGGCCACTTACGATGGACACCCTACTGCTGGTTACCGTGCTCGCCGGAACCCTTGTCCTGCTTGGGTTCTCAGCCGTTCTGTTGCGCCGCGCTTCGGCGGCTGCGCAAGTGGATGTAAAGGCGGAAGTTGCGGGTCAACTCGAAAGGCTCGGTGCTTCCCTTGGCCAGAAGTTCAGTGCCGCCACTGCCGATATGGCCAGTAGGCTGGAGCAGCTAGAGGCCAGCCATGAATAGCCTTTCGATACTGATGCTGGCCCTGGCAATTATTTCCGCCGCGCTGGGGGGCGTTGTCGCGTGGCTGGTTTTGCGGACCAGGTCCGCCGTGCTACGGGAGCAAGTATCGACTCTGGGGCAGACGCTAACGGCCGCACAAGAAGAACTCAAAACGGCCAACTTGGCCAACTCAAACCTGAGGGCTGAAGTCGCAGGACTCAATTCCACACTGCAAGAAGAGCGCAAAACGGGTGAGGAAAAGATCCGACTTCTGAACTCTGCGTCAGCGGAACTGCGTCCGGCTTTCCAAGCCTTGGCTGCGGACGCCCTAAAGAGCAACAACGAGTCTTTTTTGCAGATGGCGCTGACTCACTTGGAGAAGTATCAAGCCGAGGCGAAGGGCGACTTGGAGGCCCGCCAGAAGGCTGTCGAAAACCTAGTCACGCCGATCAAGGAATCTCTAACTAAGGTTGACACCCAAATCCAGCAGATCGAGAAGGAGCGCAGCCACGCCTACGGAACTCTTACCGAGCAAGTCCGCTCATTGATTTCTACGCAGGAGCAGTTGCGCAGCGAAACCGGAAACTTAGTGAAGGCTTTGCGCACGCCTACGGTCCGTGGCCGCTGGGGAGAGATCCAGTTGAAACGGGTTGTCGAGATTGCAGGGATGCTGAGCTACTGCGACTTCGAGGAACAAGCATCGGCGAACACCGCCGACGGCCGGTTGCGTCCAGATCTAGTGGTGAAGCTGCCTGCCGGAAAGAACATCGTGGTTGACGCCAAGACGCCGCTACAGGCCTATCTGGATGCAGTGGAAACAAGCGATGAGGAAGTCCGGAAAGCAAAATTGCTCGAACACGCTCAGCAGGTTCGAGCGCACATGGCCAAGCTCGGTTCGAAATCCTACTCCGACCAGTTTCAGCCCGCTCCCGAATTCGTTGTCATGTTCCTACCCGGAGAAACATTCTTCAGCGCCGCACTCGAACAGGATCCAGGCTTAATCGAGCACGGAGTGAATCAAGGCGTAATCCCGGCCTCCCCGACGACCCTCATTGCGCTCCTCAAGGCGGTTGCCTATGGATGGAGGCAAGAGAGAATTGCTGAAAGCGCGCAGCAGATCAGTGAACTCGGCAAAGAACTGTATGAACGCTTGCGCACCTTCGCGGACCATCTCGATGCCGTAGGGAGGGGTTTGGATCGGGCGGTACAGTCTTACAACAAGGCAGTCGGCTCGCTGGAGAGCCGGGTTCTGGTGTCGGCGCGACGTTTCTCCGAGCTAGGCGCGGCGAGTGCGGCGGAAATGCCGGAACCGGCCCCGATCGAAACCACCACCCGCACCCTGGCGCTGCTGTGTGCTGAGGCGGAAGATCGCACGGCAGAGGAGAATTCCGGCGAAGACTCAAGTCGATGATTCCGAGCTGGAGGGGCGGTGGGTTCATGCGAAAATGCGGACCGCGTCGCTCATCCCTTTCTCATACGCGGAGATCAGCTTGTCCATGGTGGCATTGACCTGGTGGTCGACTTGTTTGCGCGAAGGATCGGCATTGAACCACGCTAGAGACTGTCGAATCCCGTCGGCAAACGTGGTGGTGGCGCAGTAGCCGGGAACAAAGCGTTTGATCTTGGAGTTGTCGAAGACCACGCTCACGGACTTGTCACCGATCAGTGTCCCTTTCTTCTCGGGCACGCACGCCGCAATGAAGTCCGATGGAATGTGCACCAACCGCGGTTCCACGCCGACGGCGGCGCCGACGATGCGAAATAGCTGGTCCCAGGTCAATACTTCATCCGACGTAATGTGAAACGCGTGCCCGATCGCTTGCTGATGGCCGAGCAAGCCCACCAGCCCTTTGGCGAAATCGGTGTTGTGCGTCACCACCCATAGGGAAGAGCCGTCTCCCGGCACAATCATCTTTTGTCCGCGGATCATCCTGTCGACCGCGGTGTAAGACTGCTCCCAGCTATTGAGCACCAGCGGAATCAGGGTCTCGCCATAGGTTAACGATGGCCGCACGATGGTCACGGGAAAGGCCTCGTCCCGATAGGCCTGCATCAGCCGTTCCTCGCAGGCAATCTTGTTCCGCGAATAATCCCAGTACGGATTGGCGAGCGGAGTGGACTCGGTCATCAAGTAGTGCGTTTGCGGTTTTTGATAAGCACTGGCAGAACTGATGAACACGAACTGGCGGGTGCGTCCGCGGAACAATTTGAGATCGCGTTCGATGTCGGCCGGAGTGAAGGCAATCCAGTCGACGACCGCATCGAATTCAGGGGACTCGTGCTCCAGCTTCTGGAGCAGGGCGGGATCGTTCACGTCGGCAATCAGACTCTTGACGCCAGCCGGAAGCTGCGACTCATGCTGGCCGCGGCTGAGCAGCGTGAGATCCATGCCGCGCTTGGCGGCCAGCGCGGTGCTGGCAGTGCTGATGATTCCGGTTCCACCGATGAAGAGAATTTTCATAGGACACTATTTGTAGCAGGAATCGGGCATCGTTGGTATCGGGCACGCGGCGGTGTACGACCAACGCCGCCGCCCCAGCAGAGCTTGGACTCCCACCCTTCAGAGTTTAGGAGGGAGCCAAGCTCCGGCCAGCCACCATGGACTTCAGGTGGTCCGCGCCTTTTACCTCCCAGATTCCGTCGAACTTCACGAAATAAGGCTCGACCGAGATGTCGGGGAAGTTTGAGGTGAGCAGTTCTCCGGCGCGGAGGAGTTCGCTGCTGTGATGCTCGGCCTCGGCTTCGCGGTCGCCTTTGAAATGGGCGAGGCCGCCATAGGTGGCGCAGTCGGAGTGGCTCATGACCATGACGCGTTTGGTCTGGTGCAGGCGGATGGACATGCGGACCTGTTCGAGGATGAAGTCCCGTTCGAAGTCGTTGCGCGGGGAGGCGAGGGTCTTGGCTCCTCCGGCGACGACGATCATGTCGGCGTGCTCGATGCGTTGCTTCTTCAGAAACTTTCGCACGGCTGTGCTGATGCGGTGATCGAAGCAGCAGAGGACGGCGGCATCGGCCACGTACGGCTCATCGGGCGAGTCGAAATGGAAGACCTTGCGCATGAGAGCTCCCGTCTAGATTCTAACTTGCGCAACAAAGCGTCCACTACTTATCGGAAGACTTTTCAGACGCCATCTCTGGCGAGCGCTTCAAACGCCGCTCAAGCTGATGTGTGTGGCAGGTTCAATATCCAACTCGCAATCTTTTCCATCGCCCCCGGTGACATGGTTTCCTCAATATCGGCGTACTCGCTAATCGCGCCGGTCTTTGCCGTCTGGAACAAGTGGTTCAAACCCGGAAGTTCGTCAACTTCAAAATTTTTGTTGCCCGCCTCTTCGAGGGCCTTGCGGATGACGAGAAGGTTTTGCTTCGGCGGCACCTGCAAATCTTTTTCACCGTTAATGGCTAGCACTGGACAGGTCACTTTCCGCAGAGCTGTCGCCGGGTCGTAAGTGATGAACTGGCGGAACCATGGCGAGGTGAGTGACTTGATTTGCGCTTCAAGCTGCGCTTCCGGAACTTCTCCAGCCAACTTCTCCCGAAGCTGCTTTTCCAGCGCGGCATCATCTTTCTCGTGCTCCACAAGGGCCAGCACTGCGCGCTCCTCGGCTGCATCCTTTTCCGCTTCCTCATGGCTTTTGCCAGCAGCTTCGGAGATCAGGATTAGCTGTTCCGCTATAATCTCGTCTCCCGGCACGCCTGACCCTGCCATCATCACAATGAAGGCGACATCGGAATTTTGTGCCGCAGCCATGGCTGCGACAATTCCGCCCTCGCTGTGACCGATGAGACCGATCCTGCGGGGGTCGACTTCCGGACGAGCTCTCAGGTAAGCCACGCCGGCATCGGCGTCGGCCGCGAAGTCTACCATGGTCGCGGTGGCAAAGTTTCCGGTGGACTTTGCAAAGCCTCGCTTGTCCGCTCGCAAAACGACAACGCCCTTCCGAGTCAGATAATCGGCCAATACGAGGAAGGGTTTGTGGCCCATGATGCTTTCGTCTCGGTCGTGTGGCCCAGACCCGGTGATCAAGACCACGGCGGGAAACGGCCCCTTCCCCAGAGGTGCGGTGAGCGTGGCCGCGAGCGTGATGCCCGCGGCCTTGTTATCGAACGAGACTTCTTGTTCTCTGTATGGGTATGGCTTTGCCGGGTTCTGCGGACGGCGCCGCTCCAGTTCGCTGGTGTCTTTCACGCGCTTGAGGGCCAGCGGCAACGAGTTCCCCATCTGGGTCCACGTGCCTTCGATGGTGCTCAGGTCGCTGCTGATCTTGCCTTCGAAATGACCGTTGATGGACTTCACTTCCAACTTGAGCGAAGCGCCCTCCCGGGTCACGGTCGTTACCGGAATTCCCTTTGCTCCCTGATCCGGACTGTCGAGCGTGGCCATCAGACCGTCTTCGGTGTTCGTGAGGTGAAAGACGACGCGGAGTTTCGCCGCGCCGGCGTCGAGCGTGCCCAGCCATGCGCCATCGATGTCGGACGGCTTAACTGGTTTGTGCTCGGTTTTGATGGGAGCGACCGAGCGTTTGAAAATCAGAGGCAAGGGCTGGCCTTGCGTCCAAGTGCCGCTGATTTCAGTTCCGTCGGCGGTGACTTTGCCGTCGTAGGCGCCGTGGACGGAATCCACGGTAAAGTTCAACTTCGAATCTTTGAGTGATATCGAAGTCACCGGAATCCCGTTGGCCCCCTGATCGACGCTGTCCAGCGTGGCTTTGAAGCTGCCGTCGGCGTTCTTGGCAATGTGCAGAACCAGGCGAAGTTCCGCCGGCCCTGCTTTGAGCGTGCCCTGCCAGTCGCCAACGATGTTTTGGGCGTGCGCGATGCCCACCCAGAAGATAATAAGTACTGCACAAACAAATACTCTTTTCACGTTTGATGCTCCTTTCGAAAAACGCTCGTCCCATGGGCCCGGCCCCTATCGCTCTTTATTGCTGCGCAAATGGGCCCCGACCGGCTAGTTGCGCCGGCCCGGTTTAGCACCCCCGGTCTCTGGTGGCTCCCCTTCATCGTCTTCTTCGACGCCGTCACGTTCGCACGCCTCCACGATGTGCTCGCGTCCAGGCAAGAAATTCGCTTCAACACGCATCAGAGCGTTTCCGACTGAAGCGTGAGAACTCTTTGTGGACGGGAAGAGCCGGTTCAGCAGCCAAAGAAGAAAAATGATGAGGGCCAAGCCACCCAGTACGACAGGATAGACCCAGATGGGATCCTGTTGACTCGCCACCGCAAGTAGAAACAGTCTCATGGCGCACTCCCTCTATCGAACACACGGCCGGACGGCTGGTCCCCCCCGGCGTAGGCATCATCTAAGACGCTTCAACAGCAACGCCACGATGAGCGCACCGATACCGATGAGCATCCCAATTAAACGGTCCCTAGTCGCTCTTTCCGACATGAGTTTCCGTTACGCTCCGCGCTTTGTCTTCAGCTCGGTCAACAACTGCTCGATGCGGTCCTCTTTTTCCAGGGCGGCGAGGCGGTCTTCCACGTCGTCGGCCAGGAGCTGGGCTTTGGCTCCGCCGATGGCCTCTTCGCGGGCCACTTTTTTCTTCATGCGGTCGAAGGTGGCGGACTTGCTGTTGGCGCTCATGCCGGACTGCGCGTCGGTGGCTCGATTGGCGGCGCGGGCGCGGCGGTGCTGCGCGATCAGCAAATCGGCTTTGGCGTTGGCTTCGGCCAGCTTCTGATCGAGATTGCGCAGCGCCGACTTCAGATTCTCGACCTGGGCTTTTTGATCTTCGAGCTGTTGCGCGAAATTCGAGCTCAGGTCGCGATAACTTTCAACGCGAAGCAGAGCCGCGCGGGCCAGGTCGTCTTGCTTTTTGTCGACGGCGAGCTCGGCCTTGTGCATCCACTCCTGGATTTTGTCGTCGTTTTCGAGTTTCTTCTTTTCGAGCAAATGCTGGTCGGCGATGGCGATCGCGACCTGTGTTTTGACCTGCAAGAGCTGGTTGTTCATGTCGAGGATAACTTGCTTGATCATCTTTTCGGGCTCCTCAGCTTTGTCGATCAAGTCGTTGAGGTTGGCCCGGACTAAGGTGGAGACGCGTTCGAGTAATGCCATAAAACACCTCGTGTAAGTCGTCGTTGGTCGTTAGTCGTTCGGTCTTTTGCGCCAGGCGCCGCCGACCAGCGAGATCGCGATGTAGGCTGCGATCCCGGCGGCGACCCAGACGCCCATGTGGCCGGTGGCGGCGCCAATGGCCGCGCCCATGGCGGCTCCAAGGGCGACGGACAGGCCGAGTGATCTGGCGTGGTGAAGTTCTTCTTGCACTGCATGCCTCCTAAATCTGTCGTTGGTCGTCCGTCGTTCGCTGTCCGTCCTTCGCGGTTCGTGCTCCTGCCGATCAACGATTCGCGACGAACGACGACTAACGACCATCGACTCCTCCACTTACTGCTTTTCCTCCGGCTTCGGCGACTTGTCGCCGATTGCGCGGACCTTGCCCAATAGTTCTCCGAGCGGCATGCCGGAGAGTGTTTCGAACAGGGCTGGCACTTGCGCCGCCATTTTCGTGATGTCGCCGGTGATCTTGTTCAGACCGGCGGTGTCGCTGTTGCCCGTGGAAACGATGGTGATCTTGTCCACGTTGGCGAGCGGCGCGGCCAGAGCTTTCACGATTTCCGGCAGCCCGGTGATCAGTTTGTCAACGACCGCGGCCTGGTTGTACTCCTGATAGGCAGCCGCTTTTACGTTCATGGCCCTCGCTTCGGCGTCACCTTTCTTGAAGATGATCTCGGCCTCGGCTTCTCCTTGCGCGCGAATCGCCGACGCATGGCCNNTCGGCTTCCGCAATCAGGCGCTGCTTCTCGGCGGCGGCCAGCGTTTCGATGCGCTGACGCTCGATCTCGGCCCCCTTCAATACGGTCGCGATAAGTTCCTTCTCGCGGCGGTTGATTTCGGCGTCCTGGACTTTGACCTGTCCTTCTTTTTCTACTTGCTGCACCCTCACGCTTTCGGTCGTCACCTGCTGCTGCATGACGTTGGTTTGAATGTCGTACGCCTTGTCGGCCTGCGCCTGCTGCTTTTTCGTGACTTCGAGATACTGCGCTTTCTTCACTTCTAAGTCGCGCTGCGATTCCGCTTGCTTCGCCTGGGAAAGCGTCTCGGCGAGCACGCGCTCCTGATCGGCTTGCGCTTTCGCAATCGCGGCTTCGCGTGTCGCCATGGCGCGCTTGATGGCCGTATCGCGTTCGGCTTCGGCGGTGGCCACGTCGGCGTCGCGCTTGATACGGGCCACGTCGGGCTTGCCCATGTTGGTGATGTATTCGTTCTTGTCGCGGACCTCTTTGATGGTGAACGAAATCACTTCGAGGCCCATCTTGTTCATGTCGTCGGCGCAAGTGGCCCTCATGCGGTCGCCGACCATCTCGGGCTGCTTGACGATCTCTTCGACGGTGAGTTGTCCGATGATGCCGCGCAGATGGCCTTCCATCACCAACCGAATCAGGCCTTCGCGCTCTTGATCGCTTTTGGTGAGGAACTGCTCGGCCGCAGTGAGGATCGATTCCTTGTCGGACTTCACCTTGATTTGAGCGACGGCCTCGACCGTGACGGCGACGCCCTGCTTGGTGTAAAGGTCCTGCTGCGGGGCCACGTCGAACGACATGAGTTCGAGTGAGAGGTCCCGGCAGTTTTCGACCATCGGAAAGATGACCGTGCCGTGTCCCTGGACCACGCGGGTCCCGCGAAAGCCATAAACAATCAACGCTTCATGTGGTCCCGCTTTGCGGTATAAGCGGGCCAGCATGCTCATCAGGAACAGGATGGCCAAAACCATCAGCCCCGCGATGACCCAGATTTCCATTGCTATGCCGAACATATTGCCTCCTGAAAAACTCGTTGCTTGCTGACCGCCAAAAAAATGCTGATTGCTAGTGACACATAACTCGGTCCAGATCGCGAACAATGCGTTCGGGATCGCTGTGTCCGAGGAAAATGTCGCCGGTCGAAGTCTTGATATGCACGACCTTGTTGCACCACACGTAAGCCCGCGTGCTGCCGATGCCGCGAATGCCGTAGCCACGAATAAAAGCCCAGGGCTCGATCGAATAACTCACAATCGATTGCTTCGGAATCGACCGCAGCCGGAATCCAAGCATCCGAATCTCAACCCCGTGCCGCTGGAACCGGTACTGAAAACCGCTCCACGCCATCGCGCAGGCGCCGAGGCCGAGCAAGCCTACGAGGATCGCCGGCCAGACTACCGCCGCGGCGCGAGCCAGCGCCAATGCGATCATCGGCCCAGTCATCGCCGCCAGGATCAGCAGACTCCACGCCCGGCCGGAATGCGTCTCTTCCGCCAACACATCGCCTTGGAATGCATCGCTCATATGAACCCCCGAATTCGGCTATGGGCTACTCGCTGCTCATCTCTTCCCACCGGCGCACATACGCAATGCCCTTGTCATAGCGCGTGACTACAATCTCCGCACCTTTTTCGAGGGCATGGCCGTTCTCGCTGCGAGCGCCGCAGGTGCGCCTGGTTCCGGCCTGCGAGTAAATGATTTCACCCGTGCCCCCGGCGCGAACCGGCATCGAGATTCGTCCCAGCACGCCGACCATTTCGTAGTCGGCGGAGTCCATGTCTTCCTCGCGCGAGATCAGCACCCGCGTCAGGAACAGGAACACGATGGCGGCGCCGAAGAGTCCGGCTCCCAGGGCAATCAGCAGGCCGAGCGCGAACCATACGCTCGAGAAGCGTGTGATCAGAAAACCGGTTCCTCCGAACCAGGCGAGAAACGCCGTCAAGGTGACGAAGTTAAAGGGCGACACCGGCGCATGGTGACCGGTGTGGGCGCCTGCCGCCGCGCGGTTGTTCGCCGCCGTGGGAACGTGTCCAGCCGGAGCGTGTCCACCCAAAACGTGCCCGCCGCCATGCGGAAGGTGCGGCAGATGCGCATGCCAGCGCAGTCCGCCAGCGATGAACGACACCGCGCTCAGCAGAAAACCGACGGCGAAACAAGCTAGGTAAAAATCGGACCAAGTCACGTTCGAGGTCATAAGTTTCGCCTCCTGGGCGCGGCGCCGCGCGCGGGTTCCGGTCGAAGAGCTTCGAACAGGCGGTCGGCGAGTCCGGGCGTGTTCAGGATTTCGCCGAGCAGCAGCAGGCAACGCCGGGTGTCTTTGTCGCGCGCGACCTTGATCAGCACGTCGCTCACCTCCGGGTCACTGGCGAAGCGCTCCGAGCCTTGCAAGAGCCACACATCGAGCTGGCCTTCGGTGGTGCGCAGGTCGGAAACCAGTTCCGTGTGATAGCCCTCGGGATCGTCGACCAGAAAGCCGGGGTGCACCTTGAAGAAGCGCGCCAGCAAAGTGCGTGAAGATTGCGTCATATGCGGACGCTTCCCCCGCTCGATCTGCGAGAGGTACGACTGGCTGATGGTCTTCCCGGTCTCGGCTTGAATGCCCTTCATCAACTCCTGTTGGGTGAGGGGACGATTCATGCCGCGGAGGGAACCTTCGACCTCGCGCAGGTAACGGATTTTTTCTCCCAGCGTCATCGATGTGAAATCAATATGCCAAATCGCGATAATAATATCGCAATGTGAAATATTGTCAAGAACTAAATTGGCATTGTTTGCAGTAGGTTACGCAAGGCTTCCACCGTCGGAGCGCACGCCAAAAGAAAAAGCCTCCGCCGCGGCGGAGGCTTAAACGAACGCGTTGGTTTAATTCACTTGCAATTGCACCACAGCGGTGTGCACCGCTCCCGTTCCGGCAGTGCCGGTGACCGTGATGTAGTAGGGTCCAGCCTGCGTGCCGCCGGGGGTGGAAGTGCTGGTGCTGGCCCCTCCACAGGCCGGCTGCAGCAGAATCGCGGCGGCGAGCAGGCAGAGAACAACTCCAACCAGCCAGCGGCGGCGCTTGCGGCCCGCGCCGATACCGAGTCCGACGAGGCTCAGGCCTCCGATGGGGAGCCATGTGGCGTAGAACGAGCCGCGGCGGAGCAGGCTGCCGGTGGTCACGGGGCGGGCCACGGTAGCGACGGTCAGTGCCGTGGTTCCGCAACCGCTCCCCGAAAGCGGGACGGTGGTGGGGGTGAAGGTGGGAGTGGTTGCGGTAACCATCGAAGGCGAAGTGGTTTGGCTCGGGGTGACGGTGCCGCTATAGCCTAGATTAGGATTACTCGGACAAAATTGGACCTGGATGGTGGCCGTCTGGCCCGCAATGATGGATGGGGTATAGTTCGTCGCTTTTATTGTAAAGTCGACGATGTTCACGTACTGCGCCGGACTGGATTCTACGGTTACGCCGCTGTTGTTTGCGTTGGCGCTGCCAGTGAGAGTGAGTTGCGAGAGGATGGGCGTGATCGTCGCGGACGGTGTCGCGTCGACTTCAACGGTTGCCATGGCGCCCGCAGCCAGCGTCGGAATATAGCAAGGGATTGTGGTCGCTTGTCCTTGGGCCGGGTAACAGGATCCCGAGCTGGTGGTGGCTGTGGGAGTTTGCGCCAGCCCGGTGGGCGGCAATCCTAAGGCGATGAAGTTCACGCCGGTTGCGTTATCGGGTCCGGTGTTGTTGATGTTGAAGGTAAACACAACCTGCGTTCCGGCCGCGACCGGGTTGGGAGACGGGCTGGTGGTAGGGTTCGTCACGGTGAGTTGGCTGACGGCGCCGATCTTGCTCACGAACGCATTCGGCAAGCTGCCATTCAACTGCCCTTGGAAGGGCGTTGGAGTAGTTCCAGAAGTCGGGAAGGGAAAATTCGCGGACACAGTTGCGCCGCCCACATAAGTAGCGCCGCTGCCGTCCATGGCGAGTGCGATTCCAGTGCCCTGATCCAACTGGCTGCCGCCCAGGTAGGTTGAGTAATCGCCAGCGCCCACCCCCGACTCCGTGGTAGAAATCAGCGCGACGAAGGCGTCTCCATTACCGCCGTACTGCGGCTGATAGGTATCGACGGTTATGGGGAAGTTCTGGGAGTAGGTTGTGCCCGCCACGTGGACTGCCCCCACCGAATCCACCTGGATGGCATTGCCGACGTCGTAGCCGGAGCCGCCCAAATAGGTGAAGTAGTTCAACGGATATACCGAGTTGGTGAGGTTGCCTATCTTGGCGATGAAGGCGTCGCCGTTCCCTCCATAACCGGTGGTCTGGAAGCCGCTGCAGTTACAAGCCCAATCGTTTGAGTATGTCAAGCCGGTGACATAGGCGGCGCTGGAGGAATCCACGGCGATGGCAATGCCCTTATCGGGACCGCTGCCGCCTATATAGGTGGAGTAGAGCGGATCGTAGCCAGGTTCGTTGGGGTTGATCTTGGCAACGAAAGCGTTCGCATTGGTCGGGTTCGTCAAAGTACAAGTTGTCTTGCCGGATTCGTCGAGGCAGGACTGCTCCGCATTGTAGAGTGGAAACCCCGGGCCGCTCGGCCCCGCCACGGGAAGCATGTTGGTCGTGCCGGTGATGTACATGTTGGGGGTGGTCGAGGCAGGGTCCACGGCAATGCCCCCGCCCTGATTTGCGGTCAGGTCAGCGCCCACGGGGAAGTTCCCGCCACCGAAGTAGGTGGAGTAGATCATGCTCAGAGTTCCGCTGCCGCTTGTGTTGATCTTGCTGGCGAAGAACTGGGGGTTCCCGGGAGAGTTCGACACCGTCTGATAGCCGTTGGGGTTCGCGGGGAAATAGTCGCTGGCGGGGTTGGTGGAAGTGGTGACGCCGGTGACGTAGGCGTTGCAGGAAGATTGTTGCGAAGATTGCGTCGTAGTCGTACAGTCGCTATCGATTGCCAGTCCGGTGACCGTATCCGTTGCCGTGCCCGCCGCATTCGTGCCGGCGAGGTAGGTGGAATAGGTGAGACCGTAAACGAAGGTGAGGGAGGGGCCCACGTTGGTTATCTTACTGAGAAACCCGTGGTAGGCCCCGGTCTGGGCCGCGGTGAGTTTATATTGGAATGCATTGGTGGTGGTAGGAAAGTCGGCAGAATTGGTCGTACCGGCAACGTAGATACCGCGGTACGGGTCGACCGCGATTCCTGCCAGGTTGTCAGTTTGCGAACCGCCAAGATAGGTCGCCCAAACCAGTTGCTGAGAGGGCAGATATGTGGGCGGCTGCAGACTCGGATTGATCACCGCGATGAAGATGTTCTGCGCGCCCGGACCCCCAAGGCTCGTCTGGATTGGTAGGTTGGGCGGGGTGGTCGTGCTGGTCGCAAGGGGAAAGTCCGTTGAGTTGGTTGAGCCCGCGACATAAATCAAGTTATTAGCATCGACCGCAATTTGCACCAGACCCTGGGTGCCGGTGCCGCCGAGGTAGGTCGAATAGATCAGGGTCGGATCGATGACGAGTTCGCGGCTATGGTCGTAGTCTCCGATGGTGAAGCCGATTTTGTTGCCGGCGAGCTGGCGAAAACTTCCCGCGACCGCTTTCTCGGCGTTGCCGGATTGCGGCGCGGCGGGCTGATAGACGCGAGGCGCGTGAAAGCGCACGTCTCCGCTGGCGGTTGAGAGGACGAGATCGCCGGAATCGCCCGAATCCCCCGAAACAATGTGCGCGGAAGCACCGTTGAAGCTCAGCGCAATCTGGTTCGGCTTGGCGCCTGGCGCGACGCGGAAGTCGTATTCGAGCTGTCCTTGATTGCCGTAGTAAACCAGGTCGACGCCCGGGTAAACGCTCTTGTACTCCACACGGGCGAACTGGGGAATGCCGCTCCGCCACTTGGAAGGATCGTTGCCAATAAAGTAGCTGCTCTTGCCCGGCAGAGGCGAAGCGCCCGAAACGCGAGCCGAAGCGTTCGCTCCGGAGAGCCGCATCCGAATCACCGCGTTCGTCGAAGCCTGAGTACTGGGAACTGAGAACTGAGAACTGAGAACTGACGGCGGAGTGCTAGCGGCTGAATGCTGAAGTTCCAGCACCGCTTCGTCGGCGGTCAAAAACAGGCCGTAGTGGGCGCCATGCGCGAGGAACTTGACCTGAGGAGCGGTCTGACCCTGATTGGGCTCGAAGAACAGCGGCAGCGAGATCGTCGTCGAAGAAAGCGCCTTTGGGGCGGCAAAGCTTCGTTCGGCAGATCTTCGTTCCGCAGATACTGGCCCGCTGGCTTGGGCGGCATGTACCGCGGTCCCAAAATAAAACACGACGCCTGCGGTGGCGAGCACTGCCGCCGCCAGAAACGCAGCCTTCATACAATTTCCTGTCTTTTTCACTGACACCGAACGTCTCACCGAACCTCCTACCGACACAGGGTAATTCCGATTCACAAAGCTCCTCCGATTTCCCAATTTCGCGGGGTGAGATCAAGACTGGCACACAAACAGCGCTCCGGCTCGACGCCCTTAGGAAGCGGATGCGTGCCTGTCGCCAAAACTGGGATTGAACCAAACAAATACTCTTACATTCAACAGATACGCTGTCAAGCGGGGCAGACAGCCATGGGCCGCATAGTGAGAAGCCGAAACAGGCAAAAATGGTTGCAAAGAAAAAGGTCTCAGGTTTCAGGTCTCAGGAAAAGCGTCGCCAAATGGAAACCAAACTCAAGTCTGAGACCTGACACCTGAGACCTAAGACCTGGTGCCTGATTTTTTCAATTGCTCGATCTCCCGCTTCAGGCGCGAGTAGCGGCGGACGATCGTCCCCAAATAGGCGATGTGAATGATCCAGGTGGCGGCGTAGGCTGCAAAAAGGTATCCGTTTCCGCTCATCGCACACTCCCGCGGGGGTCGAGCAGCGATTCCAGGGCATGGGCCTCGTCAACGTCGCGCTGCAGCTTTTCCAAGCGATAGCGCGACCAGCAAACGAGATATGCAAAGCAGGAAAACGCCAGCCAGTTGATCAGCAGTACGTGCAACATGCGCGGATCAATCGATCCGCCTCCGCCTATCACCGGCTGCGGATGCTGGGTGCGGAAGAACCTGATCGACAGGTAAACGAACGGCACGCACAGCGCGCCAAGAACCGCAAGGGCGGCGGCCAGCGTGGGCGTCTGTCCGCTGGAGGAGAAGCGGCGCAAAAAGAGGTAGCTCACGTAGATAAGCCACAGCACCAGCGTCGACGTCAGCCGCACGTCCCACGTCCACCAGATGCCCCAGACCGGGCGCGCCCAGATCGGACCCGTGATCAGCACGACGGTACAGAACACGACGCCAACTTCAGCGCTGACCAGCGCGACGATATCGGCGGCCGGACGGCGCCTGATCAGGTAGACAACCGAAGCCGCGAAATTGACGAAGAAGAGAATGAACGCCGTCCAGGCCGAGGGCACGTGGTAGTAAAAGATCCGCTGCACGTTGCCCATGGTTTGCTCGGTGGGAGCGCCGACAGTAAAAATCCAGATATGGGTTACAGGCATCAGCGCCATGCACAGCGCATAGCTCAGCAGGATCGCCGTCACGATGCCGAGGATGGGGAAGGCGCGTTTCATTTTGTCGTCAATTTTCGAATTCTTGCCGCAAGAAACTCAGCTATCCGGCACAACAGGTACCACCATAAAGTTCCTGCCACGATTGCCCATACTCCGGCAAGCACGCCGTGGTTTGAAAAGGCCAGCCCAACCGTTACGAACGAGACGGGAAAATCAGCTATTGTAGTGACACTCCAAAGTATCCCTAAGAACTGCAAGCTCGGCACGATGTACCCTAGCATGGCGACCAAACAGATAGCCAGATGAACCAGGGGCGGCCAGTAAACCCATCGGAATCGGTTCCGAGCAAATCGCACCCTACCTTCTCATACAGGGTCCAGACCATACGCGTAGCTGAATTCATTACGCAGCCATCATTCTGCGTTCAAGACGGTTTCAAACAACAGCAGGCACACCGTAGTAAACACCAGATCGTAGCTTACCAGCAACACGATCCAGAAGCGCGCGCCTTCGCCGTTCAGGATCGAAGTTGTCGCTTGCACCATGGCGAGCAGGGCCGGAATCGAGATCGGAAACAGCAACAGCGGCAGCATGATCTCGCGGCTGCGCGTCCGCAGAGACATGGCGGCGAAGAAAGTACCGTTCACGACCAGGGCCCACGTCCCCAGCACCGCTACGAGCAGCAATTGCCATGCCGGACCCAGCGACCGCAGTCGGTAAAACACGATGAACAGCGGAGTCATCAGCGCTTCGAGCGCGCTCACAAAAATAAAATTGCCCAGCACCTTTGCGATGAACAGCGAGTTCGCTGGAGCGGGCGATACCCGGTAGGCGTCGAGCACCTGGTTGCGAATCTCGCGCGCCCAGGTTTGGTTGAGCGCCACCACCGCCGCGAATAAAAACGCCACCCAGATCAGCCCTCCCGCGATCTGGCGCGATTCCTCGGCGCTCGGATCGAACGAAAAACTGAAGACCACAACCACCAGCAAAGAAAAAAACAGCATGGAGTTAATGGCGTCTTTCGACCTCCATTCGAGGCGCAGGTCTTTGAGCAGCGTGGCGCGGGTGATCCCGGTGGGCGCGCTCATTGGGCAGTCTCCGGTCGTTTCAGTTCCCGCGTGCGCCCGACAATTTTGCCGAATTCCATCCAGACGAACTCGTCGGCCGCGCCCTCAAGCAACGAAGCCTGGTGCGTGACGAGGAAGATCGTTTTGCCCCGATCGCGGGTGCGGGCCAGCAGGCGAACCATCTCCGTTGCGGAATGAAGATCCACATTCGAGAAGGGCTCATCGAGCAATAGGATTTTGGGGTTGTTTAATAAAGCCCGCGCCAAAGACATCCGCTGCCTCATACCTTGCGAATACTGGCCCACGGGCCGGACGAGATCGGGATCGAGCCCGACGGAGCGGATGACCTCCGCGCAGCGCGTCCCGCTGGTGATTCCGTAAAGCCGGGCAAAGTATTCCAGGTTCTCCATCCCGCTCATCTCGTCATAGAGCAGGGAAGGATGCGCCATGTAGCCCACCTGCTGGCAGATGTCGTGGAACTTGCTGGCCCCGAGAATCTCGACCTCGCCGCTCGACGGCTGGTTAAGTCCCGCCAGAGTGCGCAGCAGCGTAGTCTTGCCGGCGCCGTTATCGCCGAGAATGGCATAGAGTTTCCCGCCGGAGAATTCCGCGGTGACGCCGCGCAGGGCCGCAAAACGGCCAAACTGCTTGATTAGGTTCGAGACGGAGACGACGGTGACGGGGACGGTTTCAGTCAAAGGAATGGTACACTCTGTTCAACTTACGTAGTCGTAGATCGCAATTCTTCAATAATCGACCTCAACTCCGCAACTGCTGCCTCATCCATTCCGCCTGGTCTGTTTACTAGCGGGCTCAGCTCGTCGCAGCGCTTCCTATAACGTTCGACACGCGGATCTTGTTGCCCTGTCTCCGCGAAATCACACCATTCGATTGAGTCACTCGGCCCGTCCAAGAAGCGCTCGATGACATGCGCTGCCTCTTCCGCAGTCATGTCCCCCTTCCACCGCAGCCTATTGGGATTTGACTCGAACCACATTGAGGGAGGCCAAAGATTTATGTGAGGGCTGCCCTCGTTCTTCCGCTTTCCCATAAGCAACTCCTTCACGAAATAAGAATCAATTCACCATCCCTCCAGCGCCCGAACTCTGGTTCTGCAACATGCTCTTGCCGGCATCAGCCGCCGGAGTGGTTGCAGGTTGCGGCGCGTACTTCGATGCGCACTTCGCCTGCAATTGCTTGGCGTGGAAAACGCCATCGCGTCCGAAACTGCCATCGGCCAAAGCCTGCGAGTCGTCCTTAAAAGTGTCAGGCGGAGCTTCGGTCCCGGTATATGAAACCGGCAGCGTCAGATCGTTTTCCTTCAGCATGAAATCCACGCGGGTTCCGGAGCGCTTGATCGACCCCGGTACCACGTTGCCAGCCACCCGCAGACGCTTGGAGTAAGCCGCGTTCCCCATGCCGTTCAATTCTTTGATGGTGACGTAGTAGCTCTTGCTCTCCTCGACTCCAGTGTAGGCAAGATAGCCGAGCGAGACGAGAATCAGCACCGTCACCGACCCAAATTTCAGATATTTACTGGCTTCGCTCGACCTTGTTTCACTGGACCTTGTTTCGTTGGACATGAAAACCCCACCCCTGTGTAAAAACTCTACGCGCTGCCCGGTTAGGGGTCAAGACGCCGTATCGAGCCGTGCTAAATG
>PLIC01000051.1 GCA_003139995.1 Candidatus Acidiflorens stordalenmirensis
GCACTGCGGGGCCAGCATGGTGAGTCCTCGGTCTTTCATTGGCTGCCCGCCACGTGTAGCTCAGTCGGTCTTTAAGCAGGGAACTTGGCGGTGTCGGCAAATAGCTTCACAACTTCGCGGTGAGAGAAGATGAACGGATCAATCAGCGCCAACCAATTATCGGCGGCTGCTCGTCCAGCGATTTGTCGCGGATGACAACGCCGATGTGCTCTGCTCCGGAGGTTGGGAGACCGGAGACCATCCCCCCCAGCAGAGTTTCGAGAGTCTCTCCGATTGATTGTGCTACATTAGTATTCGCTAAGCATGACTCACAAGCAGTTGAAGGTCGGTACCGCCAACCAGCGTCAACCCCCTCCACAGCAGCGAATCTTCTCAGCACATTTCAGGAAACAAGAATAGGAACATCAATGGCAGAACAAGGAACAGTGAAGTGGTTTAACGACGCCAAGGGCTATGGTTTCATCAGCCGTGAAAATGGCGAAGACGTTTTCGTGCATTTCTCAGCGATTCAAGCGGGCGGCTTCAAGAGCCTGCAAGAAGGGCAAAAGGTGCAGTTCGACGTGACCAAGGGCCCCAAAGGCTGGCAAGCGGAGAACGTTACCCCTGTCTAGGTAACGACGCTTTCTAAGGCGATAGCGTGCCCGAGATTCGAAAGGATATCTCGGGCATTTTTGCGTCTGCAATGGTTGCAACTTAATCCCGCTCTTTGCGAAGCTTTTTTCGGGCACGCTTTTGAGCCAAAGCTTGTTTGACCCGGCGTCTTTCGCCCGGCTTCAAATAGTAGGAGTGACGCTTCACGTCCTTAATAATGTCTTCCGTCATGACCTTGCGTTTGAACCGCCGCAAGGCGTTCGCCAACGACTCGCCTTCTTGCAGTCGAATTTCTGCCACACTCATCACCCCCAAGCCAGCACTATATCGGACACATTCGAGCTTACTCCCTTTGTGCGGCGCTTCTTGGCCGCCAACTGCCAAGTTCGCCGTCTGCTTCGCTAAACCGCTAAACATCCTTCAGTTGGTTCTCATCCAGTCCGAAATAGTGACCCAGTTCATGGATGACAGTCAGGCGGATTTGTTCGCGGACTTCAGCTTCGTTGGAGCAGACCGCCTCAATATTCTTCTGGTAAAGCACGATGTGATCGGGTCCTGACGGTAGGCTAAATATGCTTTTCTTGGTCGTGGGCACGCCATGGAAGACACCCAGCAGCAGTCGCCTGCGCTGCCCCAGCTTCGGTGGTCGCTGGTTCGCCGGAAAATCTTCAACGAGGATCGCGACGTTCTGGATGCGGCTGCGGAACTCTCCCGGCAGCGAATCCAAAGTCTCTTCTGCAACCTTGACGAAATCTTCGCGCTTCATCCTTCACCACTGACACAAACGACGCACCTCCACCGAGTAGCCTCCGTCATCCTCTTCATCGTCGTCACCCTCATCGTCCGTAACGTTTCCTTCATCTTCCTCATCGTCCTCTTCCTCGTCTGGCTCTTCCCGAAGAAGGACATCGGCTTGCGCCGAGCGATCCGAAGGGTTCGCGTCGAGGCATTGTGGGCGTATTCTGCTCATGTCCCACATGGTACTCTGTGCCTGTTGGCAAGAGCAGCAGGGTGTTCCTTGCACGCGCTGCCGGGATCAACTGGCCGAGGACGAATCGCTTGGTACATCCAGCAGGGGAGGCCACCATGTCGTCGCGCACAATCTTTCTAAGCAGGCTGATCGGGCTGTACTGCATTCTCGTCGCGCTATCCATGATGACTCGCAAGCAAGCCATCGTGGAGACGGTGACCGCCCTTCTTCAGAACCCATCGATGATGTTGATCCTCGGCGTAATCACGCTAGCCGCTGGGTTGGCGATGGTTCTCGCGCACAATATTTGGTCGGGGGGTGCGCTCGTGGTTGTGGTCACCCTCGTCGGTTGGATAACGCTGATCAAGAGCCTGTTCTTTTTGTTCCTGCCGCCAGAGTTAGAAGCAGGGTTTTTTCTCAGGCAGCTTCACTACCAAGAGCTTTTCTATGTGTACGGGGCTATTTCGCTCGTCCTCGGCATCTACCTGACCTATGGCGGATTCAAGTCAAGATCCAGTTAGCCAGTATCTCCCTCACTGGATCGTGCCGTCTTCGCCGAGGGTGCTTCTGTTCTTTCCAATCACACGCACTTCTTTCCCACGCAGACCAGCGTATTTGACCGCCATGCCGAGTAGTAGGTATTCGTCGTCTTGGTAATCGGCAGCAAAGGCGTCTTGGTGAAGCAAAACTAGTTCCGTGTCATCCGCGCACGCCTTCGCGAACTCAGGAAGCTTCTTTCTGATGGTAGCGATCAGGCTGGACTCTCGCTGCATTCGCTCGTCATTGGTCATCGTGCTATGAGAATAGCCGATTCTGAATCTGGGCGAGTTCCACGGGCGCGGAGCATTCCTCGTCGTCGTTCGCCACGTGATTGATCCGTACGCTCACGGGATAGCACCGCATTTGCCGAGCATCGTAGGGCTTCAGCAGATCGGACGCCGCAGCTTGGCCTGCATGCGCTTGCGAACCGTCTGCCGAAGCACCAGAAACCGTCCCTTTTTCGTCTTCCCGCAAAGGTGCATGAATCCGAGAAAATCGAAGGTCTCCGGCTTGCCCAGACCCGGGCGCTTTCGGTTCTTCGCCGCATGGCGTCCGAACTCGAACAGCCGCCCCTTTTCCGGATGCAGTTCCAGTTGGAACTTCTGCATTCGTTCCTTGAGTTCCGCCTAGAACCTGTGAGACTCGAAGGAGATGTTATGGCCTGTGATCGCGTTTCACGCCTTCAATTGAACCGGCGCGGTTGGCTCAGACTCAGATTCAAAATCGGATATTACGCTCCACTTCACGTCTAACTCCAGCACTATCAATCTTTAGGCCTCGAAATCTAAACAGTTTCCTTCCGCAACTGTTCGTCGCCGGCCCCGTTCCATCCGCCAAGAACTCCGAAGTCACTCTTACTGGAAGGCCACCAACCTACGAGATTGGGCCATGTACCCCGGCGCTCCACTAACTTAGTCTCGTTTCATTGAACTTCTAGTACCGGAGAAAATGTTGAAAAAGCACCTAGTCACAATTCTCTTACTAAGCGTGGCCATTCAGGCCCAGAGCCTCAAAGTCGCGAGCGCAACAGCACCCAGTCTGCCAAACGCGCCTCAACCAAACACAGCCGAGCCGGATAATACCTTTTCCAGCGGCCTCGGGTTTGACAATCAACTATACGTCTTGCAGGGCTTGGGAGTGGCGACCATGGTCGGTCAATTCACCAATCGCCCTTGGCTTGGCGCAACGGCGGGGGTGGGATCGTGCATGTTGTGGCGAGTGGTCCACGACCAAGGCTATACGAATGATCGTATGTTTGGTTCTAACCGCGTAGCGTTCTGCGCTCTCGGCTCGGCTGTTGGCTATGCCACCGATAAGTGGCTGTTCGGTATACACAGAGGCAAGGACCATCGCACGCGGAAAGCGGTTCCGCTAGAGTGATGCCATCTTCGCTACTATGGGAAAAGCGTCGAGACGGGATTCGGGCTTCGTACTCCTTCTTTACTGCAATCATGCGGTTATCCTCACCTTCGGGCGCAGGTCTGCTGTAGAAAATGCCGCGTGCGACATGAACTACCGACAATGCAGATGGGTTACTTTTCATCATCTCTTTGCGAAGGGTCATCAGCCCACCGACATGATCCCAGTGATTGTGCGTCAGGATAACTTCTCTAACGTCGGACAAATCAATCTTCAAGTCGCGTGCATTTTGCAGCACGGTATCGGGATGGGCTCCCGGATCCAGCAGAACCCGATGACCGTCTGCCTCGATCAACGCCGAAAATCCCCACTCTCCCACTCCTGTTGTACTGCCCACCAGCATGGTCGATAGTAGGGTCACCTTGAGCGCGTGAATCTGGACAGATGCGCTCTGAACGTTAGGGGCGGGACTGGTGCCCTGAGCCTCGACGGGAGGCTGCATGCTCACAATCAGAAACGAAAGCGCGATCAGTAACGCAGAAATGTATATTCGGTCATTGCGTCCCGTCCTGCTGTTCATCGTTCCCTCCAGCGCGGAAATTGTATCCCTCTCACAATCTTTGCACCCAATTCCCCTCAGGAAATTGGGGTTCATTGATTATCACGCTGGCGATGAATTACAGGTTCACAGTTCACTCCTCAACATCGTTCTCCACGACTAGAACTTCGTTCCGAAGAAACGGAACTCTACTCTCTTGCAGACGTAGCGACTCTCGGCTTCGCCATTTCCTTGACGACTTCGGCGAGTGTCGCTTTGTCCGATTGCTTTTTTGTTTTTCTCTTACCCATAACCCATGATTTCACGAGTCCGGGGCGTCTACAGGTCAATTTGGATCATGTATTCTGAGGTCGAAGCGGGCATATCGACATTGGGTCGCGCTGAAGCCCTCACGGAGTGTGGACACCTATATTCCGAAACCTGAGCAATTTTGAGCAGTCACCAAGTAGGTCACCGTTGTACTCTCTTGGCAGATATGAAGGAACTATGCGACCCCACAGTCGTTTTGTTCCTCTGGTGGCGCAGCCGTATATTTGTATACAGGAAAAGTAGCTCATCCACTCGCTGCGCCACATCTACTTTTTGAACGCTGTTCACACAGCAAGTCAAGCTCCGGCGCATCCCGGAGTTAGTGTCCGTGCAGGTTCATGCTTAGGCTGGCAACCCCATGACAGACAAATCTGAGTCTTCATTCGCGGTCGTTCGGTTTAACGAGCAAACCTACCAGTCGGGCGGAGTTGTGGCCGTCATCAAGGGAACTGAGGCTGCAGAAAGAACTCTCAATGATTTCGATTGGTGTCAGAGCGAGGAAAACCGAAGGGCGGGTTGGCGCTATTTCCTAGAGGAAACCGATCTGCGGCCCGGAATGGAGCCGGAGAAAGCCACCAGACTTCGACAAGTGCAGTTCGATCTTCAAGAGTCTTAAGCTTAGGGCAGTCTGCACCGAGTTTAGCGCCGGGCTAAAAACGAAAGCGCCCCAGACTCCGTTTAGAGTCGCGGGACGCTCGTTTGAACAGCCCTCCCCCGAAAACTGCTCAATTCCAATTTAGGCTCCGTTCCGAACTTCGTGAATAGCTCCTGCGTGCCACGTGGCGGCACTGCTGCGCTAATCTGCCCCGATCCGATGATGCGCTGGATCATGCGCTTGAATTGTGATCGCCACGCTCGGGGGCAGCGAACTGGTGAGCTTCCGACTAAAATCGCGAGATGACACCCGCGCAGGTAAAGCCTACGATCTCGCCCGAACTACTGAACCAAAGCGACATAAGAGTTGGCACCATCGAATCTGTGAGCGGTGTTGCCAATTCGGAAAAGTTGGTCGCACTCCGCGCCAACTTCGGCGATCATGTGCGCACGGTCTGGGCTGGGATGAAGCGAGAGCGTGCAAATCCACGGGAGATCGAAGCAAGCAAGCGTTATTCGTGGTAAACCTTCCGCCACGCAAGATGGCAGGGATCGTGTCGGAAGGCATGCTGTTCGACATTGGCTATTTGGGCGCGATTACCCCAGTGCTGGCGGTGCCGGAGTCGGGGGTGCCCGATGGGAGCAGATCAGGATGACGATCACGGGGCTGATATGAAACGGACATTGCTTTCATGGAGCAGCGGAAAGGATAGTGCTTGGAGCCTTCACCTTCTCCGGCAGCAGGGCAGGTACGAAATTGTTGGGCTGCTCACGACTTTCAATCGAGAAGCGAATCGAGTAGCTATGCATGCGGTGCGTCGTAGCCTCCTCGAAGCACAGGCGAAAGCAGCAGGTGTCCCTCTGTGGGATGTGGATTTGCCTTCGCCGTGCTCGAATGCGGATTACGAGAGCATCATGAGCGAAACGTGCAAGGCCGCTGTTCAATCGGGGATCGAATACATCGCTTTTGGCGATCTTTTCTTAACTGACATACGGGCATACCGCGAGAAGCAACTGGAAAATTCCGGATTGCAGCCAATTTTCCCGGTGTGGGGAATGCCCACGCGGGAGCTTGCGCTTTCCATGATCAAGTCCGGCGTGCGTGCGAAACTCACTTGTATTGACAGCAAAGTCCTAGCGCCGGAATTCGTTGGCAGGGAATTCAATGAGCAACTCCTCTCGGATTTGCCGCCAGAGACCGATCCCTGCGGCGAGAACGGGGAATTCCACACGTTCGTGTATGCAGGCCCGATGTTGGAGCGCGATCTGCCAGTCGAGCTAGGAGAAATCGTCGCTCGCGACGGATTTGTGTTTGCTGACCTGAGTCTTAGTCAGTGAAGGGGACACATGCTGACCAACGAAGCAATTCAGTTTAAGTCAAAGGCTTAATTAACGGCGTCGAATTCTTGCGTTTTCCCTTGACCGAGCCGTTGGCTGCGAGATGTTCGAGAGCCTGCCGGATCGTCTCGGCATCCGAGCGGTTGATGCGTGCCTTGAGCTTGAGTTTCATTTGGGTCGCCCCTTCATTACCGCCGCATTGCGGAACGAAGACCGCAGCGAATCGATGGTGGTATCGTAATCCGTCGCCGAGAATTTCCGCTATGCCAATGAGAACTTTCACGCAAAACGACCCGCTGACAGACGCCGAGCTTGATCGCCTCGGTGACTTCCTCAGGAGTTGCAAGGGCGGCAGGGAGATGAACGTCGAGCAACTCGACGGATTTTTCGCCGCCCTGATCGCAGGCCCGGAGATTGTCATGCCGAGCGAGTACTACCCGGAGGTCTTCGGCGGCGAGATGTCGGACACCTGCGAGTTCGCCAGCCTCGACGAAGCGAACGAAATCTTGGGGCTGATGATGCGGCATTGGGACACTATCGCAGGGACGCTGAACAAGGATGAGGTCTACGGGCCGATCCTGTTGCAGGACGAGAATAGCGTGGCTCACGGTAACGACTGGGCTCGGGGCTTCATGCGGGGCACGCTCATGCGGCACGACGGCTGGCTTGAGCTTGTCAACGACGAGGAGCAGGGCGGATGCATGGTTCCCATATTCATGCTCCACTACGAGCACGACACAGACCCGAAAATGCGTCCCAAGCCCATCAGCCCTGAGCAGCGGGAAGATGTGACCGTGCACATGGCGGCGGGACCTTTGGCAGCGTATTGGTATTTCCGGAAGCATCGGCAGGTCAGTCCCAATGCTCACCGGAGTGAACCACGGCGCAATGCTCCCAAGATCGGGCGGAACGACCCGTGCCCGCGCGGCTCCGGCAAGAAATACAAGAAGTGCTGCGGCGGGGCGACGGTGAACTGA
>PLIC01000119.1 GCA_003139995.1 Candidatus Acidiflorens stordalenmirensis
CGCGCTGAATGCGGATGAGATCCTTGGGAGCGATGTGGTAGCGGTTGTGGGGCGAGTCCGCGCGCGCGTTGCCGCAGCGGGCGATGCGCGAGACGGTCTTCGAGCCGTCGTCGAAGCGCCCGAGCAGCACGCCGCAGCACTCGTGGGGATAGGTTTCCTCTCCGTGTTGACGAAGGGAGACGTAGGCGGATTGAGGGAGCTTGAGCATAAAGTGCTAGGTTTCAAAGTTTCAGAGTTTNNAAACTCTGAAACTTTGAAACCTGGCTCCTTTGGCGGTGTTCCATTCGGCCTTACCCAAAAGTTTTACCGGGGGACGATCGCGGGCGAGCGCGTCGAGCGGCAACAGGGGCGTGTTGCCGATGCGCGCGAGGAGAGCTTCTCCTTGTAGGCCAGGCGCGGCTTTCGCCTTGTAAGGCGAATGCGATGGCGCGGAACCGAAAGCTGCTGGTGTCATTGAATGCGATGCCCTTGTGACTAGAGTAATGTGTCGGCAATCTTAAAAAGGTATATCTATACTAGCGTTGTTGGATTCCAACGTCATTAGATTCGTGGCGGGCAGTTTTGGTTCCATCGAAACCGTACAAGCCGCATCTAACCTGATGTAACGAAAATTGAGTTTATAAAATGTCAGCGAAAGTCGAACCGCGAACCTACGAAGACGCAGTCAACTGGCTGCGCGATCATGGCTTTGACCTGATTGAAGCTCCGGGCGCGCAAACGCGCGTATTTCTGAAGAAGTACAATTGCTCGGCGGCGATCCAGAGGACCGACGACGGCGGCGTGAAAATTTTCGCGTATCCGGGATACCTGATCGGCAGCGAAATTTCGAAGCTGGTCAATCGCGGCTATCAGCAGTTTATGAAGACGACGAAAACCGAAGTGGCGGCGACGGCCGACCACCTGAAGGCACTGCACGATTTCTCCGAAGAAATGAAGGAATCGCTGGCGCTGCCCAGCCTCTACAACGAATCGCTCGGAACGGTGAGCGATTCGTATCAGTACGATCGCATAAAAGACCGCGACCAGCCGGAGGTGGATCGTCCGAAGCGGCCGTGGGAGACCGTGAAGGTGAAGGCAGCTGCGGCGTCGAAGAAGGGCCGGGCGTAGGACGCTGCGCGGCTGTCAGCTTTCAGCCGTCAGCTCTCAGTTCTTAGCTCTTGGCCTTTGGCTCTTAGCTCTTTTCCTGATTGCTATCCTGCGCGCAGCTAGGATCGGCAGTTATCCTCTACGCACCCGAACTGTAGTTTCCTCGCTTCTCTCGAAATACTCGATTCTTGTTCTTCGCGACGTTTCTTTTGCTCGTCTTTCCCTTTCTGCTTCCGTTTTCACAAGTCTAAATTTGGATCTAAACGCGGCCAGGCACGTTCCCGTTCAGCTAATTTGGCCGTTTCAGCGGTATGATGCGAAACTGACGCTCACGGAGGGCTTATGCGAGATTTGGTTTTGCTAGTGGGGGTGATTGCTACTTTGGCCATCTCTGGCGTTGGGCAGGACGCTGGCGATGGCGCGCGGGTGGCAATTCGGAAAGTGCTTGAGGAGCAGCAGGCGGCCTGGAACCGGCAGGACTTGGAAGGCTTCATGGCGGGATATTGGAATTCCGCGGAGCTGACATTCTTTTCAGGGGCGCATGAATCGAAGGGCTGGCAGGCGGCGCTTGATCGATATAAGAAAAGCTATCAGGGAGCGGGACACGAAATGGGGAAGCTCGAATTCAGAAACTTGCGGATCGAGATACTGGGACCGGAGGCGGCATTTGTCCGCGGGGAGTTTCATCTGACGATGCCGGATGGCAAGACACCGCACGGGTTGTTCACGCTCGTGTTCCGCAAGTTTCCCGAGGGATGGAAGATTGTGCACGATCACTCGGCTGGGGAGGAATAAGGGCAAGTTTCAAGGTTTCGTAGTTTCAAAGTCTCAAGGTCTTAACAGCACGAGGCGTACTTCAAACCTTGAGACTTTGAGACGTTGCAACCTTGAAACCTGGCTTTAGCGCGGCCACTTCGCCAGAATGGCTCCCATGGCCAGATAGGTGACCAGTTGGTGTCCGGTGTTGATCAGGTATAGCTTGATGGGTTGCTTGCCGAATAGCGCGCCGGTTAATTGGACGGTGGTTACGAATCCCAACCAGACGGCGAAGCCGATTTTCATTCCGTAGAGAATGGTGTTGACGCTGGTGAGGTCAATGATCTTGGCGAGCACCACGGCCGACGCGATGCTGGCGACGAACGCGAGGCCGTAGCTTTTGCCTGCGCCTTTTTGCATCTCCGCGATCTTGGCTTTGTCGTTGGGGTCGAATCCCATCAGACGCATCCAAGGATTCGCGAAAAGAATGGGGGAATACCAGAGAAATCCGATCACCATGGCCGCGATGGCGGATACCAGCACGGCCCAGGGATTGATTCCAATAAATGAGTGGGTTCCAATCATCATGTCGTCCTCCTGAGGGTGGCTATGCGGGCGCAATGGTAATCCCGCGGGGCGGGTGGAGGGAAGAGAAAGTTTTGTGGCATCAGTTTGAGTTGTCACCTTGAGCGAAGCGAAAGACCTATGCATTGGAGCGGATTCAAATACATAGGTCTTTCCCCTTCGGCTCTGCTCAGGGTCAGGATGACAGTGTGAATTTATGCCGCGAAGTTGCGGGACCCCACGCTAGCGCCCGCGATCCATCGCCTCATTGGCCAGGCGGTCGGCAATCTGGTTGTGTTCGCGGAGGGCGTGGCGGATTTCGAAGTGATCGAGGCGGCGGACTAGTTGCTGCGCCTGCTCGTACAGCTTGCGGAGTTCGGGATGCCGCACCTTGTAGATGCCCCTCATCTGGCGGACCATCAGTTCGGAATCGCTGATTACGTTGAGCGCTTTGATTTGGTTTTCGGCGGCGTAGCGGAGGGCGGCGAGGAGTCCCTGATACTCGGCGTAGTTGTTGGTGTGGTGGCCGAGGTATTCGCTGAGCTCGGCGACCGGGTGACCGGAGGCGTCGTTAATAGCAACACCATAACCGGAGGGCCCGGGATTGCCGCGGGCTCCGCCGTCGACGTGGGCAGTGTGGGCGGCGGGCACGGATTTCGGCGCAGAGAAAAGATTGCTGGAATCGGCAGAACGCGAACGCATAGAGCGAGTGTACAACGGGGCCGGGGTTCGGTTGCGGGGTTGAGAAAGTCTCCCTACGCGAGTCTAGTGGACATGGGATGCTTCAATAGTCGGCCGGCAATTGCTGGAGTTGTTCCATGGTGAGGACCGGGCCGTCTTTGCAGATGTAGATGGGGCCAACGTTACATCGCCCGCATTTGCCGATGCCGCACTTCATACGGTTTTCAATACTGGTGTAGACGGACGCGGGAGTTACGCCCATCTTGTCGAGGATGGGCAGAGTGTTTTTGATCATGATCGGTGGGCCGATCACCAGCACGACCGGATCTTTCGACTGCACTTGCGCGCGTTCGAACACGTGAGGGACGAATCCAATCTCACCCTTCCAGTCCGGGGTTTCGCCGCCGGGATCGACGCAGCGGACCACGCGCACCCGCTCGTGCTTTGCCCATTCATCCAACTCATCCACATAGACGAGGTCGGCAACGGAGCGGGCGCCGTAGACAATGGTGATCTCGCCATAGTCGGCACGATTTTCCAACGCGTACCAAACGGCGCAGCGGATGGGCGGCATGGCAATGCCTCCGCCAAGAAAGACCAGATCGTGACCTTTCCACACGTCCATGGGATAACCATTGCCGTAAGGGCCACGGAAGCCGACAACGTCATGCTCTTCGGTCTTCCACAGAGCTTCGGTAACACGACCGACTTTGCGGAAACAGAACTCGATCCGGTCTTTCCAGTTCGAGCTGGAGCAAATATTGAACGTGGACTCGCCGTAGCCGAATGCTGAAAAAATCCCGAACTGCCCTACCTGGAACGAGAAGCTGCGGGCGCGCTCGGGATCGATGAAGCGCAGCGACAGCGATTTCACGTCGGGCGTCTGCTGGCGAACCGACACGACCTCCATCAGATCCGGCTTGTAGACGTTAGCGTTGGCGTTCGCATTATCCATGGTCGATTTCCGTGGCAACAGTCAGCACCCCGATTCCCTCGGGGCAGTTGCGCGTGCAGTTGCCGCATCCGGTGCAAAGAATCTCGCCAAATTTGTTGGGGTAGATGGAAAATTTGTGGAGAATGCGCTGGCGCTGCCGGCTGGGCTGGCCGGCGCGCGGATTGTGGCCGGAAGCATGCGCGGTGAACATGGGGAACTGGCACGAGTCCCACGTCCGGTAGCGCGCGTTGCCCGCCGAAGGCCCGGCATCGACAATGTCGAAGCAATGGCAGGTCGGGCAGGTGAAAGCGCACACGCCGCAACCCACGCAGGTCAGTGCGTGCTGGCTCCAGAATGGATCTTCAAAGTGCTGATCCACGAATGCCCGGACAGTTTCCGGATCGAATTTCTTCTCCGGCCCCGCATCCGCCCGCCCAACTTTGTCCGACTCCTCGGTCTTGCCGTCGAACAGCGCGCGCCCTTTATCGGTAATGCAGCGGACTTCGTAACTTCCATCTCCTAGTTCAAACAACATCGCGTCAGATCCACGCTCGGCTGCCGGGTGAAGGCCCACTGAGGTGCAGAAGCAGTTTTCACCGTGACTGTCGCAGGCCAGCGTGACGACCGTCGTTGCGGCGCGGCGGCGATTATAGAACTCGTCCTTGAAATCCCAGTTGAAGATGTGGTCCAGGATGGGCAGTGCCGCTGCGTCGCAGGGTCGCGCCGCAACCACGAGCTGTTTCGGCACGGGCGCGTCGTCGTTGGTCAGATCGTCATTGGTCAACCCGTCGGTCAACTCAATGTTGTTTCCCTGGATGCGGTATCCGTACAGCTCCTCCTGTTTGGGGAAGACACATTCCTTGATCGAGTTGTCTGGCCGCACAAAGCCTTCGAGTAGAAGATCGTCCGGAGAACCCAGCACAGCGTAGAGGACCAGCTTGGGCTTAACCTGGGTTGGCCCGGAAACAATGGTGCCGGCGGCGATGCGGTCCGCTACAAGCTGACGCAATCCGGACTGGGAGATGATCTCGCTCACCCGATGAAGTCCTCCTTATCCTGCAGAGCGTACGAGCCGACGACTGGCTCCGCGGCAGGATCGACGCCCGCGTCGTAGCCAAAGTTCACCTGCGCCGCCTTGTGCAAAGCGATGTTCAACAAAGCCAAGTCGATGCCGGCGGGGCAGGCGCGGGAACACTCGCCGCATCCTACGCAACGCGCCGCCAGGTGAAAGGCGCGCGCAATTTGCCAGGCGAAGTTGCCCTTCGCGCTGGGCGCGGGATCAATGGCGATCGGCCGATTCTTGTCCGCGATACAACGCTCGCAATAGCACATCGGGCAAACCTGCCGGCAGGCGTAGCACTTCACGCAGCGGTCGAACTGTTTCGCCCAAAAGGCCATGCGCTCGGCGGGCGCCATCGCCATTAATGCGGCAAAGCGGTTGGGAGGAGGATCGGCCAGCGACGCTGGCCCGGCCGCCTCGCCCAGAGTTTCGTCGGCGAAACGCGGAGTGCGGGCAGTGCAGAACGTACACTTCGGCTCGCCCACGCCCTCACAGGCCATGCCGATGACGTGGATATTTTTGCGATCGAGCTGCGATTCTTTTTCGAGCACCACCAGCGACTTTTCATCGCAGGGCTTGACGACCACCGCCGGCTTACCAAGCGCTTTGATCTCTTTTCGCTTCAAGTAAGTCGTGAGATTGCTCACGCAGCGGTTGTTCCAGACCAGGCGGCCGGCGTCTTCCGCGCGGGTCAGGATGGCCGGTCCGCGCTGGCCATAACCGATTACAACTTTCACAGTGCCGTCGGCCAGCAGCTTGCGGCAACTCTCACGCAGAGCGCCCTCCGCGGGCAGCGTCTTGAATTCGAACGGAGTTGGCGGCCCGCTGGGCAAGTCATTCGCAGAGTCTTGGGCAGAGCCGTTCGCGTAGAGATCGGTGTACGGGCCAAGCTGCCGGGTCTGCTCCGTCATCTCCGTGATTACCTGCTGCCACTTCTTGCCTTCAGCCGCTGAAATCCAGGTGAAGTGAATGCGTCGCAGATCGAATCCCAGGGTGTCGAGCAGTTCACGAAACAAAATCCATCGCCGCCGCGCATGATAGTTACCCGCCGTGTAGTGGCAGTCGCCGGGATGGCAACCGGAGACCAGAACCGCATCCGCGCCAATTTCAAATCCCTTGACGATCAGATTGAAATCGATTCGCCCGGTGCAGGGCAGCCGGATGATGCGCACGTTGGGGGGATATTCCAGCCGCGTCGTGCCCGCAAGGTCCGCGCCCAGGTAAGTACACCAGTTGCACACGTAGGCCACGATCTTCGGCTCGAAACCCTTGTTCTCCGTCATAGTGCCGTCGCGCGTGCTGTCGTCGCTCATACCAGACTCTCGACCATGGCGTAAATCTGCTGCTCGCTGAATCCCTGGAGGTCCGCGCTCTTTGAGGGGCAAACCGAAACGCATGTGCCGCAGCCCATGCACAACCCCGCATTCACCCGCGCCGTGTTCTTGATGAAAACTCCTCTACCCGTGCGCACCTCGGCGCGTTCAATGGCGTGATAAGGACAGGTGTGCAGGCATGTGTAACACGCCGCGCACGTCTGCTCATTGATGGCGGCGATCTCCGGCTCGCGCGTCAGCTCGTCGGCCGCCAGCATCACCTGCACCTTGCTGGCAGCTGCGGATGCCTGGGCCACCGCCTCGGGAATGTCCTTGGGCGCTTGACACGCGCCTGCGATGAATACTCCCCCAGTGTTGGTTTCCACCGGACGCAACTTAGGATGCGATTCCATCAGGAAGCCAAACTCGTCGTAACCTATGTTCAGTTTCTGCGCCAGTTCTTCCACGCCATCGGCAGGGCGCATGGCGGAGGCGAGCACAACCAGGTCGGCCTCAATCTCGACCGGCGTTCCCGCCAGCGTATCCGCGCCACGCACGATCAGCTTCCCGTTTTCCTGGGTGATCTTGGAAACGCGTCCGCGATAATACCTGGCGCCGTCCTGCTCAATGGCGCGCCGCACGAATTCGTCGTATCCCTTGCCGCCCGCGCGAATATCCATGTAGAAAACGTGCGCCTGGCCGTCGTGCACCTTGTGCTTGTAAAGCATGGTGTGCTTGGCGGTGTACATGCAGCAAATCTTGCTGCAATAAGGCATACCCTTGGCGTTGTCGCGCGAACCCACGCAACTGATGAACACCACGTTCTTGGGGATGGCGCCATCGGACGGTCGCTTGAAGACTCCGCCCGTAGGCCCGGAAGCGGAAATCAAGCGCTCGAATTGCAGCGAGTCGATAACATCCTTGTACTTGCCGTAACCATATTCGCCGTAACCGGCGAGCGACGCCTTGGGCTGCTCTTTGGCGATGTTATAAAGCTTGTAACCCGTGGCCACAACGATACAGCCCACCGATTCTTCGACCACTCGATCTTCGTCTTTGAAGTCGATGGCGCCGGCCTTGCACTTTTTCTCGCAGAGTCCGCAGCCGTTGCGAATCAGTTTCGCGCAGACCTTCTTATCGATAACCGGACGCGCAGGCACTGCCTGCGGGAACGGAATGTAAATGGCGGGACGCATGCCCATGCCATAATCGAACTCGCTGGGATTCTTCTTCAGAGGACAGACGCTCCAGCAATCGCCGCACCCGGTGCACTTACTAACATCGACATAGCGGGCCTTTTGCCGGATCTTGATCTTGAAGTTACCGACAAATCCGTCAACCGCCTCCACTTCCGAGTAACTATAGAGCTTGATGCGGGGATGCTGCCCGACCTCCACCATGCGTGGCGTCAGAATGCACTGCGAGCAATCCAGCGTGGGAAAGGTCTCGGAGAGTCCCGCCATCTTGCCGCCAATGGAGGGCTCGCGCTCCACCATGACCACTTCATGCCCGGCATCGGCAATGTCGAGCGCCGCCTGGATGCCCGCAACTCCCCCTCCGATCACCAACGCCCGCCGCGTGACGGGGACTTGGATCGGCCGCAAGGGAACGTCGTTGCGCACCTTCGCAACCGACAGACGGATGATGTCAATTGCCTTCGCCGTCGCGCTTGGCTTGTCGTGATGCACCCAGGAACACTGCTCGCGGATATTGGCCATCTCCACCAGATAAGGATTCAGCCCCGCGGTTTGCGCCGCCTTGCGGAAAGTCTTCAGGTGCATGTGTGGCGAGCAGGACGCGACGACGATGCCATCGAGCTTCTCAGACGCGATCTTCTCGCGCACCATCGCCTGTCCCGGATCCGAGCACATGTACTTGTAATTAAGCGAACAGACCACGCCCGGGAATCCGGCCACCCGTTTTGCGACTTCGTCCACGTCCACAGTGCGGGCGATGTTCTCGCCGCACCAGCACGTAAATACGCCAATCTTGGACATTGCTTATGCTTTCGTCACGAAATGCCGGTCGATTCCCAGTTGCTCCGCCGAAATTCCCAATGCCAGTCCAACCAGGTCGGAAAGATAGTAGACGACCATCCCCAGCTTCTTTCCATGCTTCTTTCCATAGCGGCGGTTCACGGCTTCCTGCTTCATGTCCAGATTGACGTGGCACATGGGACACGCCACGACGATGCAGTTTGCTCCATGAGCGGCGGCATTGGATAAGATCTTGTGCGCTAAGTCGAGAACGGTGTCCTCGTTCGCCATGGTCATGCCCGCGCCACAACATTCCGTCTTGTAATTCCAGTCCACCGTCTTCGCTCCGGTTGCGGCCACGACCGCTTCCATGGAAGTTGGCTGCTCGAAATCGTCGAAATGTGTCACGTCCGGAGGACGCGTCAGAAGGCAGCCGTAATAGCATGCGGCCGTAATTTCCTTTTGCGGTATTTTGACCGCCGCTTTCAGCCGGTCGAGTCCGATATTCTGGAATACTTGAATTAGGTTGAGGACCTGACTGTCCCCGCGAAGATCGGCTTCAACGATTTGCGCAAGCTCCCCGCGGGCCCCATTGCCTGCGATTGCCTTCTGCACCTTGAGTAACTGCATGGAACAGAGCGGGCAAGGCGCGAACAATTGCTTATGGCCGTCCCGTTCAGCCAGCGCAAGATTGCGGGCAGGCAGCGCCAGTGACAGCTTGTGATTAAGGGAGTGGGCAGCGGTGGCGCCACAACAGATCCAGTCCTTTATTTCCTGAAGCTGCACATCCAGCAGGCCGAGGCAAGCGCGCAGCGACTGCTCGTAGTCGTTTGACGATCCATGCAGCGCGCATCCGGGATAGTAGCCGATGTTCATTTCTTCTCCGGCTCCGAGCAACGCGCAGAGCACCGAGCAAAGATGCGTTCGACCACGCCCCGGTCTTTCGCTTTCTCTGGCAGCAAGTGCAGCTTTTTCCTTTTGTTTAGCTGCGGCGCCAAGCCGGCATCCTTGAACAGGACGCCAATTCGGCCGGTGTTCCACACGACATCGGCCTTGTAGAGGCCGATCAGCTCAAGCTCGGCCAGCCTACCGTTACGTCTTATGTTGTCGAGAAATGCTTTCTGAAACGCGACTACGGCGTGCTGCGGCTTAGCGGCCTTGTGCTGGGCCAGCGAGGCCTCGCGCAGCACATCCATAACTCCCGCGCAATCAACGCTTTTGGGGCAACGCGCCGAACAGGTTTGGCAAGAAACGCACTCCCAGATGGTGCTTGATCGCAAGGCGGTCTCGGAGTCGTCCAACTGCAGGAGGCGAATCAACTGATTGGGCGCTAAATCCATCCGGACGGCAACCGGGCACCCGGCAGTGCATTTGCCGCACTGATAACAATCCTGGAGATGGGTATGGGCCAAGGCTCCCAGAAGAAAAGAGTCCGGCGTGCCCTGCGGTAAGACGTTATCCTCTAAACTTTGCTCCACCCAACAAGTTAGCTCTGTGAGCAAAGCGCGTCAGTGAGGCGAATCACCGTGGGTGGTGATCCAAGTCTCACACGGACTAAGGCCTTGCGTTAGCTGTGGATGCGGTCATCCTTGTGCGAGGAGCGAACGGACCTGCGCCAGTAGAGGCTCGAAGGCGGCTTGCACGGCGGGGGAGATCGACTCTCCTTCGGCGAAAGATTCGCCGCCGACCTGTATGTAGTAGGCGTCCGGGAACTTGGCATATAACTCCGCAGTCAAGGCGAGCAGAGATGCTGGGGTGAGCGAATGGGAGAAGCTGGACGCCTCGCGTTGCCTGTGAATTTCGCTTTGGGCGATTCGCTCGCAGCGGAGTTCTCCCGGCGGGAGGTCCACGGCGGCATCGATGAAAATGACTAATTGGAAGCGACTCGCGGTTTCCGCAAGTTCAGGCGTAAGCTGATGCCGGGTCAGCACTTCGAGGTCTGAGTCATGCAGGCAGGTTGAGAGTTTTTGCGCCGCGTCCCAGCCAAACCCGTCGTCGGATCGGAGAGGATTGCCGTATCCGATAATCAGCGCGTGCGCCACGGTAACAACACTACTCAAGACCGGCGTACTTCGTCCAGCACCTCGCCTTGCGGGGCGATTAACTGGACGCGCAGGGGCATCTGTACGGCAGCATCTCGTCAGGGCCTCCCAGACGGGAGTCCTCTTGAGGGAACATGGCGGTTTTCCCCCGTGTTTCCACCTGACCCCGTGGAAACGTTGGCGCGAAGAAAACTGACAGTCGTGAGCAGCGCACTTCGGCGATTCAGTGGGGCCGAGGCGACTTGGGGAACATCTTGAAGCGCGGCTCCCAGTCCGACTGTCATGACTCCTCCGCCCTCAGCCAGACGCAATGTCATCGAGGTCGAGCAGCGGTTGCACAACCAGAAATACTCTGTTGCCCTGAGATTGGCCGACTTGGCGGGGTCGCTTTGCTCCAGCCGAAAGAGCCTTCCTTCATTCAGATAACGAAAGGAGACGGAACACGAAGGGTTCATACATTTGGCGAGCATCGCTGCGCCCCCTGACGTGAGCTGCAACCAACCGCTCCAACGCAAGCTGGTTGCGGACGATTAACGTAGAGACCCTCAGTTCGACCATGCCCTTTTTCTCGAACTCCGCCAGACTGTCCCGGCTTCGGACAAACGACCCATCATGCCGCCTGGCGAGCGCGGGGGTGGTTTTGGTCTGCGGTTGCGATTAGGTATGGAGGAATGGGGCAGGCGGACTGGTGCTCCGCTTCAATGTGTTGAAGAAGAGCCGCCTCGTCCTCAAAATCCCGCCAACACTGGGCACAACTAGTGTTCGTAGAACTCAGCGCATCAGACATTGGAGTCATTTCCTTAATTCAACCGCGTTCCTCGATGTGGCAAGGCAAAGTGACCCGGCAATGCAGAGGTGGGAGGAGCGAGTGCTCCTCAACTGGACTGCCGCTCAAGGTTTCCCGAGACGCCCTGTGTCTTGCACTTCGATGGAGTTGATGTTGAGAACAGGAACCACTGTCCCGTTCCGGTTAACCTGTAGACTCAAGCAGCGCACTCAGAAGATCATCTTTATCCCCGTGCAATCGGCTTCCGATCGGCTCGCAGCGTACAGGAGGCTCGTCCGTGACAGCATGATTGATGCCACATCACTAGCCGCCCTCATCTCTATGGATCTGTGACCCTTCGGGCAAAATCAGCCACGCGTCTGATTTTATGGTCTGCCCGATTTCCGGCGAGAGTGCCGAGTTTCTGGCAACATTATAGCGAATTCAGAGTTGCTGTGACCACAGGCAGCGGCCGAGTTGCTCCACCCCGTCAAGCCAACACCGGGCTTGACGGGGACCGCGGTGCGCTCGGCTTGGACCCTTCGACTTCCCCCTCGCTTCGCTCAGGGTTTCGGCAAAACAGGCCAGGCTCGCGGGGGCGCCCGTCCCCATCAGTCGCCGGCGCGTCGAGGCTGTCGATTTCGTGGTGTTCGACGATACCGCTGGCGCATGCAAGATAAGCTGTCACTCTTGTGCTATTTCACCCCGATTCTCCACAGCCTTCCACCGCGTTGCTACTTGCATTCCCGCACACAAGTTCCGGATAATCGTGGACGAGAGTTGACCGCCGTGTATCGCTACAGCCGCGCGGATCTGCTGCGCATTCTCCGGATCGGTCCTCGCCAGCTTCAGACCTGGGAGAAGGCGGGACTGGTTACAGCAAGCGAAAATTATTCTTTTTTCGATCTGGTGCAAATCAAGAAGGTGCGCGATCTTTGCGCCCAGCGCGTTCGTCCGGCCGTCATCCGGCAATCGCTCGAAGCCATGCAGAAACAGGTTGCGGGCATGGAGAACCCACTGCTCGAGGCCGGGGCCTATCGGAGCGGACACCGCATCGCTTTCCGGCACCAGGGGCGGCTGCTTGAGCCCATCGCCGGACAGTTCATGTTCGATTTCTCGTCCGAGGAAATGAAAGTCGTGACCAGCCCGCCGCGTAATGGACCGGAACTGGTGATCACCGACGTTGCCGACTTGTTTGCGCGCGGGATCGTGCTGGAAGAAAATCCCTCGACGCAAAGCGAGGCGATCGCTACTTATTTAAAGGTTCTCGAAATGGATCCCATGCACGCCGCCGCGCACATCAATCTGGGCACGCTTTATTACAACCGCCAGGAATACGCGCTCGCCGAAAAGCACTACAGTTTGGCGATCCAGATCGATCCACGCTACGCGCTCGCCTATTTCGACCTGGGCAACGTGCTCGACGAAACCGGACGCGTCGAGGAAGCCATCGACACCTATAAGGCCGCAATTCAACTCGCGCCCACCTACGCGGACGCGCACTACAATATCGCGCTGGCGTATGAGAAGATGCGCCAGCCGCGCAAGGCGCTGCAACACTGGCGCGCCTACGTGAAGCTCGACACCACCGGCCCCTGGACCGTCCACGCCAAACATCAGATCCAGCGCATCCTCGAGAGCGACAGCCTGAAGCTGGTGCACTCCCGCCAGGCAAACTAAAGATGGCTCCTAGCTTTTAGCTAAAAGCCAAAGGCCAAGAGCTAGAACTGGTCTCATAAATAGTTTTCCGAGCAGGCTGTCCGGCCCTCAGGGGCTAAAGCCCGCATTTTTATCGGTCCTGAACGGCACGGCTGAAGCCGTGCCCTACCAAAACCATTTATGAGACCAGTTTTAATAGCGACTTTTCCCGAGTTATACTCAGGCTTCACCTCTCAGGTGCAGGAGACCAAGGATGAACTTCTACCGGTCGATTTTGACGCTGAGTCTCGCGACTACGGTGGTAGCCACGAGCGGAGCCTGCTTTAGCCAAGCGGCTGCAAAGACGAAAGAAATTTACAACGAGAGCGCCGATGCGCGCGTCGAAATCAAAGCGGCCCTAGAGAAGGCCGCCGCGGGACACAAGCGCGTCATTCTTGTGTTTGGAGCCAACTGGTGCTTTGACTGCCACGCCCTCGATACGGCTTTTCATCGTTCGGACATAGCGCCGATACTCGCCGCCAACTATGAAGTTGTGCACGTGGACATCGGAAAGGGAGAGAAGAACCAGGATCTGATGACCCAGTACGAGGTCCCGATGAAACGGGGCATTCCGGGGCTGGCTGTGCTCGATGCCGATGGGAAGCTGGTTTACAGCCAGAAGAACGGCGAATTCGAGAACGCGCGAGCGCTCACACCGGGAGATTTTCTGGCATTCCTGAACAAGTGGAAACCCGGAGCGCAGAGCCGGTGAGAGTCTAGGTCATCCGCGTACCCGATAAAAAGGGCGCAGCTTGCGCCGCGCCCGAAGAGAGAGCAACTGCTTATTCGTTCACCAGTTCACCCACCACCAGTTAGTCCACCACCAGCTTGTTCTCGACGCTGAACGCGCCCGGTACGGAACCCGCTCGCATTCCGGCAATGGTCTTGTCCATTGCGCTCTCGACGGTTCCATAGAGCGTCACGTGTCCGTTGTCTACCACGATGCGGATCGGATCGGCCGGGTCGCTCGCGTAGCGGCCAAGCACCGAGTCGCGATAGATCGCGCGAGCCGTGCGCACTCGGATCGAATCGTCAAACAGAGAAACCGGCAGCACGTTGACATCGTTCACGACGTCCTTGACGCCGGGCGTGCGCGCCACGATGGCGAGCGCCGAGTCTTTCGGTACATCGGATATGGTATCGCCGTTGATGGTGACGACGCCGTCCTTCACGTCGAGCGCAAGATAGTTAAACGCGTTGTCGTAGTATCCGACGCGGTCATAGGCCAGCTTCTTTGCCAGTTTCTGCTGGAGCTGGCCATCGGGCACGTTTTCTCCCGCGACCACGATGTCATTGCGAACACCGCTGACATTGGCGAGCTTCTTGATTTTCTTCGCGGCGTCGAGCTTGTCCTGATAAAGGCCGACCGTGCCGGTCAGGGTCACGATGCCATCTTCGACGCTCGAGCTCACACTCTGCAGTTGCTTCGCGTCATGAATCTTCTGGCTGACCGCCTGCTGGATCTGCTGATCGTACCGGCCGGTGGCGGCCATTGCAGTCATACTCAGCAGGACGAACAACGCCACAGTCACCGCAAATCCTTGTTTCTTCATGGTTGCCATCCTTACTGGAATTCCGGTTCCCCACAGTATTAACCAGTTAGTTAAATAGATGCCCGGCGGGCCGGGAGGGATGCTCTCGGAGCGCGGTCTTACAAACTATTACAGAGTTTGACCGATGTTTGACAAATGCTTGTCATAACGACTAATCTCGGCCCATGCCCCGTGGTTTGCTAAAACGAGGTTTGCAGGCGGAACTCAAGCAAAAAGTCCCATTCACCAGCCGGGAACAGGAAGCCTATCTTTCTTTGTTGCGTACGGCCGATGCGCTCCAGGCGCAGGTCGAGGCCCGGCTCAAAGAGTTCGGACTGACCGGCACGCAGTACAACGCGCTGCGCATCTTGCGCGGAGCTGGGGCAGAGGGCTTGCCGTGCCGCGAGATCGGCGAGCGCATGATCACGCGCGATCCCGACATTACGCGCCTGCTCAATCGCCTGGAAGATCGTGGCTTCGTCGAGCGCACCCGCGCCAAATACGATCGCCGCGTCATCTATGGAAAGATCACCGCTGCCGGGTTGAAGCTTCTGCGCGAACTGGATAATCCGATCGAAAAGCACAGCCGCGAGATGCTTCGCCACGTTGGGCAGGAAAAACTAAGGCAGTTGATTGAGTTGCTGGAGCTGGTACGTGGCGGAAAGGCTTTTCACCGCCGAGAAGCCGAGAGCGCCGAGTAAAACCTTTCAGCGCTATTTCTTCCGCTTTGTAACTTTCTTCTTTGAAGGCGCAGTATCTTTCTTCACGGCAGCCTTGTTCGGAAACACCCTTGCGAAGATCTTGTCGATGTTCTTGAGCTGGCGGCTCAGGTCGAAGGCGCGCTCGATCTTCGCTTGCGGCACTCGTCCGCGAATCTCGGGATCGTTCAGGATCAGTTCGTGGAAGTCGAGATTCTCTTTCCACGCGCGCATGGCGTGACTCTGCACCAGGCGATAGGCGTCCTCGCGGGAAACGCCGCTCTCGACCAGGTCGAGCAACAACTGTCCACTGAAGACGAGGCCGCGCGTGCTCTCGAGGTTCGCCATCATGCGCTCGGGATAGACGAACATGGTCTCGATCAGGTTCGCCGTCTTGTTGAGCAGGTAGTCGGCGAGCGTGGTCGAGTCCGGGATGATGATGCGCTCGGCCGAGGAATGCGAAATATCGCGCTCATGCCACAGCGCAACATTCTCGAATCCGGCCTGCGCGTTCGAGCGCACCACACGCGCGAGTCCAGAGATCTGTTCGCAGGTAACGGGATTGCGCTTGTGCGGCATGGCCGACGAGCCCTTCTGCTTTTCGCTGAAGTATTCCTCGACTTCGCGGACTTCGGTGCGCTGCAGGTGGCGGATTTCGGTTGCGATCTTGTCGAGCGTGGAGGCGAAGGTGGCCAGCGTTGCCAGGTAGTGGGCATGGCGGTCGCGCTGAATCACCTGCGACGACACGGCGGCAGCCTTCAATCCCAGGCGGGCGCACATTTTCTCTTCGAGCTCGGGCGTGAGGTGGGCAAACGTGCCGACCGCTCCCGAGAACTTGCCTACACGCAAATCTTCGGCGGCGGCCCCGAAGCGCGCGATGTTGCGCTGAGTCTCCGAATACCAGTTGGCGATCTTGAATCCAAAGGTGATGGGTTCGGCGTGAATGCCGTGAGTGCGCCCGATCATAGGAGTGTCTTTAAACTCCCAGGCGCGGCGTTCGAGCACTTCGGCGAGACGCTCCAGGTCGCCAGCGATCAACGACGAGGCTTGCTGGATGAGCAACGCCTGCGCCGTATCGACCACATCGTTCGAGGTCAGGCCATAGTGGAACCAGCGGGCGTGCGGGCCCACGATCTCGGCCACTGCCGTGGTGAAGGCAATGACGTCGTGCTTGACCTCGGCTTCAATCTGGGAGATGCGGTCGACGTTGAAGCCGGCGCGTGCGCGGATCGCCTTGGCGGCCTCTTTCGGCACGATGCCGGCGGCGGCCAGCGTTTCAGTTGCGGCGACTTCGACCGCCAGCCAGGTGCGGAAGCGATTTTCGTCGCTCCAGATGCGGGCCATCTCGGGACGGGTATAGCGTGGGATCACGGCGCAATCTCCTGAGGGGGAACTGGGGGATTGTAAATCAGGCGGGCGCGTGGCGTGTAGTGCTGAGGAGATGGGCTGAGGAAATGGGCAGGGCGATCGCATAAACATCGAGCATCAAGCGAGGCCGAGGAGTCGAATTGGGAATCGCTGAGGTCTGGAAAGTTACTCGGGATCTTTGCGGATCGCAATATCTAAGTTCATACTCGGTACCGTTCCCCAAAGCTTGTCGGTTAACCGAAATAGGGCGGCTATAGACTTCTTAAGCAATCGGAACCGCTCGGGATTCGTACGGGAAAGCCAGTAGGCAGCCCGATCTTGGCCCCGAGGCTGAATAATGGCAGGGCGTCCTGCTCTTGCCAGGCGCAGGTTGCGACAAATCTCCGCCTCGGTTCCGCCACGAATACCGCCTCTCAGATGGACGGTCCAGTCCGGTGATCTATTCACTTCAGGATTCAACCTGCCGAAATTTCGAGCAAGGAACAGGCTCAACCTGTCTGGAAGGTAGTTGATGAACCATAGCCCAGTGCTGTGATGCTCATAAGGGAAGTACCGGTACGGCGTCTGGTTGACGAAGAGCACGCCACCGTAATTCATGCTTGACCAGAGCAAAGGCATCACGCGACGCCGTTCCTCCGGAAGAAGGTGCTCGTAGACGGCACAGAGCATGACGAAGTCGAAGGAGCCGATCCCAGGCGGCAGACTGTTCGGATCCGAAGAGACGAGGAACTGGACGTTCGAGAGATGCCTCACGGCAAGAACTTGTCGAGCGAGTTCAATGCTGTCTTCTTTCAGTTCGACACCCACCACCTCTGTCTCGGGAAACATGGCAGCTATCCACAGAGTGGATGCGCCGGAGCCGCAGCCGAAATCCAACAGGCGCTTGCCGCGGAAGTCTGAAGCGTCAAAATAGGCCAACATCTGTTTGCCGAGAACCTTGCTCACGGACTCCGGATCGTCATGCCGAGCCAAAGAATCGCAGAGCCAAGCAAAGGAGACGTTGAGGAAACTCGCTATTACGTCGAGCGGAAGCGAGGTCTCGCAGCTAACACGGGGGATGTACATATTACGGTCAACTGGTTTCAACGTGACTTTGAATCGACCATTCGGAAGCGGGAGAATCTCCACAGAGCCTTCGGCCGCCCTGAAGACGGTGGCCTGGCCATGAATCTCGTGACCACTCGGGCACCCAGAAGCTGGGGATATCGTCATTTGTGGATTATGACGTGGCGCCCTGGGGGCGTGCAAGATGAACACGCAGGGCAATCGCATGAACATCAAGCGTCAAGCGAGGCCGAGGAGTTGAGCGCGGCAGGTGTCGCTGGTGGCAGCGATGAGGCGCCTGGCCTTGATGCCGCCCTTTCCTTCCGCCAACTCCACCGCCTACTCGACTGTGTGCTTCGCCGTGTACCCGTCGCGCGCGTAAACGATGACCTTTTGTTCCTTGCCCTTTTGGTCGCGAACCTTCAGCGGACCACCGTCTGGCGCCTGGAGTTCGACTTTCAACTTGCGGTAGGTGCCGTCGAATTTGGCGTTGGTGGGGTGGTAACTGATGCTGTACTGGTTGCGGATGTCGGCCCCGATGTCGTGAAAAATCTCCCCCAGTTCTCCTTGAAACCGCGGAAAGTAGGCGCGGCCTCCGGTCAGTTGGGCGAACGTTTTCATCTCGTTGTCCGCTTGCAAGTAGTCTATTTCTTTGACCGGTATGCCGAACCCATGCGTGTAGCCGCAGCGATGCACTTCACAGTAGTTTCGGACCGCGAATCCGACGCTGATTGGGTAGATAGTGACATCTTTCGTGGATTTGACCTTCTTGATGGTTTGGTCCAGGTTTAGCTTGCTGAAAGTATCCACACCGGTGGTAACGAGAATGATGTACTTCTTGCCCTCGATACGATCAGCGCGGTCCAGCGTATCGAACAGCGCGTCAAACAGGTTGGTTTCGGAGAAGCCCGGCATGCGCAACTGGTTCAGCGCCGCCTGAACCTCACGCTTGTCCTGGGTAAAGTCGGCCAGGATATGCGGCTTCATGTCATAGGAAATCACGGCCACCCAATCGTCTTTTTTCAGGGTGTTCGCGAAAGCGTACGATGCACGCAAGGCTTCGATCTCGAAGTCGTAGTTCGTCGATGCGAACTCAACCAGCAGCACTGCCGTGATCGGCGCCTCGGTCTGATTGAAGGTCGCAATCTGCTGTGGCGTGCCATCTTCAAAAATCTTGAAATTCTCCTTTTTCAGCCCAGGGATGGTCTGGCCGTCCTTGGTGGTCACCAGCACATCCAGGTTCACAATCGGCACGTTGACCCGGATCGAGTAGTCGGGCATGTTCTCGATCTTCTTCGGTTTTTCGGGGGCCGGAGGAGGCGGCTCTTCCTTTTTCTTGGGGATCACATACGGTCCGACGTCGTTCTGCGGCCCGCCGGCTTCGGGCGGAGCCTCTTGCTGGTTCGGATTCGCCGGGGGTTGCTGCGGCGCATCTTGAGCCCTCGCCGAGAAAGTCGCAGCAGCCATCCAGAAAAGAACAAGTGCCAGTAGGATCACACGCTTACGGGAAGCCGACGGCACCCGGTTTCGCCTGCCAAATACGTCAGAAATCATAGGGAGGTCCTCGAAAACCACTGTGCTAGTATAGATGCAAGTACTCTGCGGTTGGGATATTTTGCGGGCCTTGAAAGAAACGCCGCCTCTCCTGGCAAAACCTTTTGATAGCGCGCGGAGTCTAAGCAAGCAGCAGGTCATTTTGCGACCTCCGGGGCTATTCATGAGAAAAGCCGCACTCTCAATCGCCGCCCTTTTATGTTTCTCGTCCTCTGTCTCGGTTACAGCACAAGAGGTCAATGCACAAGACCGGCCCGCGCCTGCCGTCATTCTTCCTGCGATCATGCCGCTCGATCAGATCCACGAAGGCATGAAAGGCATCGCGCTCACCGTGTTCCAGGGCGTGAAACCCGAATCCATGGACGTGGAAGTTTTGGGCGTCTTGCGCAACGTGAACGGTCCCAAGGGCGACATTATCCTGGTCCGCCTGCATGGTAAGAAGCCTGAATACACCGGCGTGGTTGCCGGTATGAGCGGAAGCCCGGTCTATTTCGACGGCAAGCTGGCGGGCGCGCTGGCCTTCCGCATCGGCATGTTCTCGAAGGAGCCGATCGCGGGCGTGACGCCGATTGAAGAGATGCTAGAGATCAATGCGCTGGATCGTCGTCCCGCCCCGGCGCCGCTGCGGGCCAGTCTTCCTGATGCCATTCCTGCCAATCGGAGCGGAACCACGCAGACTGGCAGCCCCGGCGAAGCCCCGACTCTTCCGGCCGAGGACTACAGCAACTATCTGAAGCCCATCGAAACGCCTCTCGTGTTCAACGGTTTTTCCGACGAGACCTTGCAGCGCTACGCTTCGCAATTCGCGGCGGCGGGCATCGTCCCGGTGATGGGCATTGGCTCCGCCAGCGATCGCAAACAGCCGGAGCCGATCGAAGCGGGATCGGCCGTCAGCGCCGTGCTGGTTCGTGGCGATATGGATATTGCCGCCAACTGCACCGTGACCTACGTCGATCCGCAGCGCTTGCTCGCCTGCGGCCATCCGCTCTTGCAATTTGGCGACGTGGACCTGCCGATGACGAAGGCCACGGTGCTGGCCACGCTTCCTTCGCCCCTGAACGCGTTCAAGATCGTCAACACGACAGAGACGATTGGCGCGTTCGTGCAGGACCGCCAGAACGGCATCATGGGCGTGCCGGGGCGCGAGTCGAAGATGATTCCGGTGACCGTGGCGCTGCACAGTGGAACAGCGACAAAAGAATTCCATTACGAAATTCTCAACAACGCGCGGCTGAGTCCGCTGGCCATGATGGCCACCGTCTTCAACGCGCTGCACGGCACCAACGAATACGGCGAGGACATTACTTACCGCATGAATGGCGTGATCGGCGTGAAGGGATATCCCGACGTTACGCTGCGGAACATGTTTGCCCCGCAAGACAACGGGCAGCCGGCGGCGGCGTTGGCCGCTGCTACCATCGGCGATCACTTTGGACGCATCTATAGCAATCCTTTCGACGTTCCCGACGTGCAGGGCGTGAAGCTCGATTTCGATCTTGTCCGCGAACGCCGCTCCGCTCGACTGGAAGCTTCGCGCACAGACGTGACGGAAGCTCGTCCCGGCGATCAGATTGTGGTAGAGACGGTGATTCGTCCGTATCGCGGCGAGCGGCTCGTGCGCCAGGTTCCCATACGGATTCCGACCTCGACTTCGAAGGGAACGCTGCGCATCCTGGTCAGCGACGGAGACACGCTCGACCGCATACACCGCGGAACGCCAATGATGAACCGTGGTATGGGCCTGGCGCCGACGATCGCATTGCTGAACAAAGAACGGGCCAACGATCGCGTGTATGTTTCGCTGATCGAGTCCGATCCCGAAGCCATGGTTGCCGACAAAGTGATGCCGACGCTGCCGCTTAGCGTGATGAACGTAATGGACAACATGCGCGGCACGCAAGACATGGTCGTGCTCGGGGAATCGTCGGTCGGCGAAGCGTCCACCGATCCGCTCGACTATGTCGTCTCCGGCGCGCAGATGCTGACGATTAACATTAAGTAGCTGGCGCGACCAAGCCGCATGATAGGCTGCAAAACGACTCACCTTGAACCGAGGTATGACTTTGGCTCGTAAGACGCTCGCTTTACTATCGGCACTTACTCTTTCCACTTTCGCGCTTGCCGCCTTCGCCTTCGCCGAGGGCACTCGCACCTGGGAGCAATCCAAGTTCGAGGAACTGACCAAAGGCACGGCGAAAGGCATCGCGCTGCACAGTGAGGGCGGACTCGAACTCGCTCCCGCGTTCAAGGCGCTCGCGACCACGCCTTCGACCTACATCTGGTCGATTGCATCCGATTCGGCAGGCAATGTCTATGCAGCCGCCGGATCTCCAGCGCGCGTGTACCGTATCACGCCGGATGGCCAAAGCACGACCATCTTCGAGCCGCAGGAATTGCAGGTGCAGGCTCTGGTCGTCGACAAGAACGGCATCGTCTACGCTGCCACGGCCCCCGACGGCAAAGTGTATCGCCTGGAACCCGCGAAAGGCACAGCCGCCGCCCAGGCTGCCGCGAAAGCCTCCTGGACCGCCTCCACCTACTTCGATCCTGGCTCCAAATACATCTGGGACATCGTTCTCGACAGTGCCGGCGCGCTGTATGTCGCCACCGGCGATCACGGCGAAATATACAAAGTCAGCCCCAACGGCCAGCACTCGCTCTTCTTCCAGAGCGATGAAGTCCACATTCGCGTGCTCGCGCTCGATCCCAAAGGGAACCTTATTGCCGGCTCCGATGGCAGCGGGCTTGTCTATCGCATCGCGCCGAATGGCGAAGCGTTCGTCCTCTACAGCGCGCCCAAGAAAGAAATTACCGCGCTCGCTATCGACGGCGCGGGCAATATCTACGCCGCCGCCGCGGGAGAGAAACACCCGGCAAGCACGATGCTGCCAATGGGCATCATGCTCGCAACTCCAGCACAGAACCAGCCCGCGCCCGCCGGCAATATCAACATCACCGCAGCTCCCACCGCGCCCGCCGGGCTAATGATGCCCTTTCCCGCTCCCGGACTCGGCGCCACCGGCGGCTCCGAAATCTATCGCATCGCGCCCGATGGCGCCCCGTCACGCTTGTGGAGTTCCCACGAAGATCTCGTCTACGCTCTCGGCTTCGACCAACACGGACGCCTCCTCGCAGGCACCGGCAACCGCGGTCACATTTTCGCCATCAACGGCGTCGACGATTTCACCGATCTGATCAAAGCCAGCGCCACACAAATCACCGCCTTCGCCGCAGCGCCCGGCGGAGGACTCTACGCCTCCAGCAGCAACCTGGGAAAGGTTTTCGTCCTCGGCCCCGGCCCCGAGTTTGTCGGCACGTACGAAAGCGACGTCTTCGATGCGCACATGTTTTCCCTCTGGGGACGCGCCAGCGTCCGCAGCGCCGGCAACGTCGAGCTTTATGCGCGCAGCGGCAATGTCGACAACCCCGACCGCAACTGGAGCCGTTGGACGCGCATTAATTTCGCCCTCGCCCTCGCCGGCGGCGCCGAACTCAACGTTCCGCCAGCGCGCTTCGTGCAGTGGAAGGCTGTGCTTCACGCCGGCAATCCCGCGCCTTGCGTTGACGATGTCCTGCTGAATTACCTGCCCAAGAACGTTGCCCCCGAGATTGACGAAATCATCGTGCAGCCCGGATACCACTATCAGCCAATTCCGCATGTCACTGGCAGCGAGCCGTCCGGACAGGGACAGGGGCAGGGACAGGGACAGGGGCAGGGGCAGCCGCGCTTCGATCCTCCGCCTCCCGCGGTGCGCGACCGCGACTCGGTCGGCGTGCGCTGGTCGGCGCATGACGACAACGACGATCAACTCGTCTACGCCGTCTACTACCGCGGCGACGGCGAATCGCGCTGGCTGCTGCTGAAGAACGACCTCACCGATCGCTACTATTCTTTCGACGCCAGTCTTCTGCCGGACGGCAGCTACACTGTGAAGGTCGTCGCCTCGGATGCGCCCTCGCATTCGCCCGGAGAAGCGCTCTACGCCGAGCGTGTCAGCGCCCGCTTCGAGGTCGATACTACTGCTCCGGTCATCGACAACCTGACGGCCACGCTCGATGGAAAGCAGATCCACGTCCGCTTCCGCGCCAGCGATTCGTTTTCGCCGATCAAGCGGGCGGAGTACTCGCTCGATGGCGGCGACTGGCAGTTCGTCGAGCCGGTCGGACAGTTGTCCGATTCCAAAACTGAAAGCTACGACTTTCGCGTGGCCGTGCCGCAACCCGAAGCCGCGCCCGCTCCGATGGCCGAGAACACCACGAATGACCACGTCGTCGTGGTCCGCGCTTACGACCGTTTCGACAATCTCGCCACTGCAAAAACCGTGCTCCGCGGGAAATAAACCCCAGTACCGTGACCGCGTGATGAGTCATACGATGGAGGGACGGGCGTTTCGCGAGCCTGCCCTGTTTTGCCGGAGCCCCGAGCGAAGCCGAGGGGGAAGTCGAAGGGCCCAGCCGGGCGGGGACGCCCGGCTCTCCACCAGCAAGTCTACTGCTGTGCGAAGATGATGGCGCTTGGCGTTCCACTAGTCGTCCCGATCATCATGAAATCCGTGATCGCGTAATTCGGAGCCGCGGAATACGCAGGATTGGGAACGGTGGCGACGTCGATGGCGTAGATCACATTCGTCGCTACGGCGGGAAGAGGCGGAGAGGTTAGTGTGATTGTACCTGTGCCGGTGCCCATGATCGTGTACGCCCCAGTCAGGGGTTGGTCACCGGTGCCGGTGTTCTCCGTGCCTGTGACGTTGTAGGTCGAGTTTCCGGTCGAGGTGAGCAGCAGATTCTGGACGAAGGGTGTAACGCCGGAACTGCTGTTGATGGTGGTTGAAGCGGCATAGGTGCCCGGCAGTTCCGATGCAGCGTAGTCGAAGTTCTTTAGCGTCGGCTGCGGGTCCATGGCCCCCGTCATCGCCGCCGAACTGGACTGATCGAGCAGAAAGCCACGATTCGCGCCGCTGCCATAGAGAACGAACGGAATCGGCGCTACCACCGGGCTTGCATTCGGATTGCCCAGCATCTGGAAGATGTAGCGTCCGTTGCTGCTGCCGGTCGCCACATACGTGTAGGGGGACGTTGATTGGGAGGCGGAGGGGAATGTCGACACGGAAAGAATCGTCCCGTTGTCGTTCTGGTCGAAGTTGCCGGTGAAGCCGCCCGTCCCCCCCGTTCCGCTTGATGTGCCATCGGTCGTCCCGTTTATGAGCGCGACATTCGAAGAGTTCACAACTCCCGGATGCACTCCCGTCAGACTTGAAATCGACGATCCATTGAAGGCCGCGTTGTTGTAGCAAGGTGCGGCACAAGTTGAAGTTTTCAGAGGGACTTGGTAGACCATAGATCCGGAAAGTGCCTGAAAGGTCGAGTCCTTGGAAATGGCATAGAGCGTCAGCGGATTGGGAGCGGTCTTGGTTTGTGTCGCTCCGCCAGCAACAAAAAAGTCGAAATCCAGCGACGTGCCCGAGGTCAAGGTCAGCGGCATATGCCACAGCCCGGCGATGCTCGGGTCGGCGGAGTACGTGCCTGTAACACTGGTGTAGCTACTCGCCGTTCCGTTGTCGTTGCTATCGGCCAGGCCGCCGCTGATTGTCCCGCTTTCGGTCAGCGGCAGCATACCAACATACCCAACCCGGTTGCCGGACGGATCCACACCGGTGAACCCGAAGACGAAAGTCTGCTTGGCGAGCGTGAATGCCGCCGACTCTTGCATGACGCCGGAGCCGGTTATACCCGTGCTATCGGACTCGATCATCCGAATAATGCCCGACGAGGTGAGGACCGCGGTGTACGTGTACGTGGGGCCGCCACTCGCGCTCAGCGTGAGCGTGCCTGCGTTATTGGTGTTGTTGTTCGTAAGCGTACTCGGAGTGTACGAGCCCGACACCGTTGTGTACTGGTGATACACGCCGTCGATCACCACATCTTCCACGCCGCTGGTGACCGTGCCGTCGCTCCCAAACGTCACACTTCCCGCCGTTGCCACCGCGTGATTCGAACCGTCGTAGCCTGAGAAATGGAATGCGTACGTGCCCGTCAGGCGCGAGGGCGCAACCGTGACGTTGGCTGTGGCAACACCGTCGGATGCGGGAGACTGCTCCACGGTCGAAGTTGCCGTCACCACCACGCCGCTCGGGGTGGAAGACGGCGCAGTATAGACCGCCAGACCGGAAGTGGTTGGGTCTTTAGCGATGGTTCCGCAATTCGTTCCACCGGTGCATGTCACACTCCAGGTAAACGTCTGCGGCGCGTTGTCGGGCACCGCAACAGCGGTAAACTGCTGCGCCAGATTCTGCCCAACCGTCACTGTCGTCGCCCAAGGCGCCCCTGTCGGCGTTACGACCGCCGAAACCTGCGACACGTTGAGCTGCAAAGTGCCCGCTATCGTGCTGACGTCCTCCGATGTCGCCGTGATTGTCACCGCCAAAGGAGACGTATTCGGCGCCGTCGTTGCCGGCGCCTGGTAGGTCGCGGTTGCCGGAGTTGTCGCCGGTGTTACTGGCGTGAGCGTTCCGCACGCGCTCCCCGTGCAGCCCGTGCCGCTCAGGCTCCAGGTAACGGCCGTGTTCGACGGGCCGGTCACCGTTGCCGTGGCTACTACCGACGTGCCTACGAGCACCGAGGAAACGTTATTTGGGACGCTGACGGTAACGACAGGTGGCACGCCGTTGCCGCCCTTCGCGCAACCGCCAGCCAGAGCCAGACTCAGCAAAGCCACCACAAACAGAGATTTTTTTATCATGATCGGCTCTCTTTGAACCCACTCCCTAGGGAATCCGTTACCCGGGAGCATTGCCCGAACACACGGCTGCTTCTGGGACTTATCCCAATTTGAGAGCAGCCACAAGGCCAATTTGTCACTCGAATCAGTAGGTTACAAATGTACTCTGAAAGCAATCCGTAAGTCTAATCCTATCAGTAACTTGTTGAAAATACTCAGCCGTACTATTCTCAGATTTCGCACTGTTCGTCTGTTTCATGTTTTCGTGGGACAGAATTTAGTACAAGACGAGTATTGGAGAGCGTGAGCATGTCGAGCAAGCCCGACCTGCACAAAGTCGGTCAGGACATCTACGACGCCCTGCGGTGCTCCGGTCGCCGTGGCTACAAGTACCGTGCGCGGCAGCGCCACGTGGAGTTGAGGCAGGAGAAGCTCTACACGCCCAGCGAAGTAGCCGCGCTGCTGAACGTGTCCTACGACACCGCAACTCGACGTATGCAGAGGATGAAGGGCTGCGTGGATATGGGGACACAAACGAAGCGTTATAGGCGCGGCAAGAGGATGCTGCGGGTGAGCGGCAAGGCGCTCGCGAACTACTTGCGGGGGAAGGCGGTCTGAGCGTTCCCCGAACCAAGGTTCATAGTCGGAGGTTCAGCACGGACAACGCGGCACGCCGGGCTAGAGCGTTTTCTGAAATG
>PLIC01000101.1:0-2378 GCA_003139995.1 Candidatus Acidiflorens stordalenmirensis
TCCTTTATCAACTGCGCCAGCACGGCCTCATCCTGAACATTGAGAGCGAGTGCCTTCCCGTTTGGATGACCTGCAATCATGGCTTCAGCCTTGCTTGCCGTCCGGCTCGCCATAGTGACCTGATAATCCTTGTCCAACAGATACCGCACCAACGGCCTGGCTACCAGCCCGGCTCCTAACACTAGAACACGTTTCATATTCGGCTCCTATGATTGCGGGAAGGTGCTCAGTTGAGCCCTTCCGCTTAGTTTCGAGGCCCATCCGCAGCTCACGGATGCGTCTCCAAATGTTTTTGAATGTACCGATAATCGGGGGTCAGACGCCCATTATGCACGATCACGGCCCGCTTTAAATATGGCGGCAGGTCGAGCGTTTCAAATGGAACCTGCCAGTCGGCGTTCACCAGGGGGGCAACCATGTCCCGCAACACGGAACTGAAGTACTGGGACGATTCCCGAGGAATCTCGCACGGGAGATTGTCGACAGCCATGATGACCGGCCCATTCCCCTCCACACCGTCCCGGCCAGAATCCTGCTCAGGGAGGTAAACGTAGCAGGGATGGTCCGGATCGGTGGCTCTCACGGTGAGTTCGACGCTTCCTTCAATGTCGCAGCTTATGTCGCCGATTACCTTGAGGCGCGGGGCACAACCCGGGAGGTAGTTTTTTCCGGCCCACTCGCGCGTGACCAGACGCGGATATCGAGGTTCCCAATAAATGCAATTGACCAGCACATCAAGGTGCGGCAGGTACTTTTCAAAACAGCCCTCGTATCGTTCCGGATGAGCATAATACTCTAGCAGGTTGAACGGGATGTCCTTTTCCTTGCGTTCGACCATGTCCTCCTCGCGGAACACGACTTTCACGAGCCGCGGGCCCGCGGTTGCGGACGCCGCGGCAGTCAGATCCGCAACGGCCACCTCCACGGGTTTAAGACAGTCTAATACTTCCTGCGTTCCCATCGATACATTACCATACCCGGAAAAGCCAAAGATCAACGGGAGTGCTCCCGCCTGATGCACAATTTCGTCGCCCAGCGCGGTGATGTGAGCTTTTGCCTCAGTCAGGTCCCGATACTCGAAGGCCGGGTGCACCTGTGAAAGGGGCGTTGACACTCCAGACACAGCCAGCCGTTGCCCGAGGCAGCGCAACGTCTCGATCATTCCGGCATAGCCGGCATGGCGTCCGAAGAAAATCAACCTTCTCTTCTGATCGTCCGTGATTTTTTCGTAGTCCACGAGGGAACAGCCCAGTTCCATCAAACGCCGAAGCATGGGCATGTTGTGCGGTTGCCCCTTCGCCACGTGCGCGAAAAAGACATAGGTCTTTCCGGGCAATAGCAAGTGTGTCGGTATTTCCTTTACCGCAAGGATGACCGACGCCGGGCCAAGATCCTCGTTCACCTCGACTCCAGCGGACCGGTACTCATCATCCGTGCAGACACGCACACTGGAGGGCTGGACAAGAACCCGCACCCCTCGCTTTGTCTGCAGATCAGATGTATCAGTCGGAACCAGAGGTACGCGGCGTTCCCACTTGTTCTTGTCTTCCCTTCGAATCCCAATGATCGCGCCCATAGCCAGACTTTTTCCTTTGCCGAAAAACTCGCCTGTGAACGTTCCAGCAGCGAAGAGAGTAATCCATCCCGAGGGCGGATTCCAAGAAAGGAGATCGCTTCCTGCGAGCTTCTCTCTCAGGGAATTCGCAGGCTCAGCCGAAACAGCCCTCGCCGGATTAGGTTATTATCCGGGATTTCCCTTTTGACTTCGAAAACGGCATCATTGTACGCCCATCTCGCCTGTTCGCGACATTGCGAAACGATTTTCATCGGAACCACTCGCCGCGGGCCTTGAGGAAGACGTCAACGAGAGCGCCCCATTAACCGCGCTCTTTACAGCCATTGCCGTTCCGTTGCGGAGCGGCTAATCCTCTATCCTCGCGGGTTCTCCCGGAAGGCGGGACCGTGAGAGGTCTTATCCGAGAGCCTGGCGGCTCTCAGCTACATATTCAGAATAGCATCGCAACTACGGACTACCAAAGAAGCTCTGACGGCTCTTTATGACTACGTTAGACCTCGGACGCAATCCGAGTTCTGGACTCCACCACCGGCTTAACCTCAGTTTCCGGCTCTGTGATTAGGCGTACATTTCAAGGCCTGGCAATGCCCTGAAGCGCCATATTCGCCCGGTCGCGAAGGAACTCAACATCGAGCTCGGCGGGTGGCACGACTTCAGGCATACGGTCGCAACTTCGATGTTGCGCGCCGGGCACAGGATGAAAGTCGTTTCGGAACTGCTGGGGCACTCGGATGTTTCGATCACGCTCCAAACCTACGACCACGTGGAATCCGATACGTTGTGCGTCGTCAAAAGTTGTGAG
>PLIC01000101.1:2422-5218 GCA_003139995.1 Candidatus Acidiflorens stordalenmirensis
GTTGCCAATGGCCTCGTGATAGCGGCGATGGTTGTAATACTCGATGAAGTCCTGCATGGTTCGACGCAGTTCGTCCGGGCTGGTATAGACCAGCAGGTTCATGCGCGCTTTGAGCGTCTCGTTGTCCCACGTCAGCGGAAATGGGACAGTTTGAGACCCTAAGTTAAGCTACACATTTGAGCATTCAGTTCACCCGAAACAGGGAGTAGACTGCCGGCGCAGCACCCCAGCCAGCCAGATGAACATGTTCGGCAGGAAGTGGATCTGTCAGGGTTCCGTGAGCGAACAGAAGAGAGATGGGGAAAGCCACTCGGCCAACTGCGAATGCTGCTGACGATGTCCCGCGAGTGGTATGAGTGGGCTCACAACCGGAATAAGTCTCTGAAAAGCGGAAAAAAGAAACAACTCAGAGCCATTTTGATTCGGTTACTGGTTCGCGGCTGCCAGGTGACCGACGAGATCATCTGCCTACTCGAAAACGGATTTGCCGACGGCGCGATGGCGCGCTGGAGAATCCTTCACGAAATCGCTGTTGTCGCCGCCGTGATATCGCACTATGGCGGGAGCATTGCCGAGCGGTATCTGGATCATCAAGCCGTTGAGTCGAAGCGCGCGATGGACAAATATTTGGCATGTTACAAAGGCCTCGGCTATAAACCACTATCTGGACGCGAGCAGGCAAAAATCGTAAAAGCCTATGACAAGGCCATTGCGCGGTATGGTAAAGCGTTCAAGAACGATTACGGCTGGGCCGCGTTTCACTTGAAAAATGACCGTCCGACGTTCGCTGATCTTGAGAAAGAGGCCGGTCGCGCGGAAATGCGCTCGTATTATCAATTGGGCAACGACAACATCCATGCCGGGATCAAGAGCATGTACGTCAGACTAGGGCTCCTGAATTATGACGGCTTGCTCGCCGGCCGCAGCAATGCTGGACTGATGGACCCAGGGCAGAATGCCGCACACACATTGACGCAGCTCTCAGTTATCGTATGCCTGCCGGCGCCGGCCTTGGATGACCTCGTGGCCGCTAACATGATGGTGATGCTGCGGGATGAGGTGCCAAAGTCCTTTTACAAGGCGCATAGACAGCTTCGCAGAGACGACAAGATGTGGAGGAAGGGGTCGCCTTAGAAAGCGGAATATAAAGCACGCTAAGGGCTGGCGAAGGAAAGGGTACTGTTGTCTATAAGCGCCGTCAGCAAGCGGTCCAATCGCGTTAACGTGCCGCGTCAAGTCGTCTATGGATCAGAGACGCCAGCGACAAGAGATCCTCGGCATCCTCCTTGCTCATCGCCCACAGAATGCGAGCTTCGTGCGCGGTCGGATTCCTGAACATGCCGAAGACTCCCTTTATCAGGTTGGCAAACCCACTCTGTTCGCTGCGCTGACTCTCAGTTGTCAACTCATTGATCGCAACTCGAGGCGCAGAACCGCACAATGTTGCATCAACGAGTTTCGCGCCGTCCTCGGTCAAGCCGGATTTTGCGCGGAGTTTGTCAGCAATGCTCTTGGTCGCCTCAAGCACCGCGTGGAAGTAGTTGTCAGCTACAAGCTCTGCACGACAGAAACGCAATACGTCTGGATGTACTCCACGCCTCGTTAAGTCGGCTCTGAGATCATCGGCGCGCCGCTGAGCTTCAGTCAGTGTCTCGGCTCGGGTAACAGCGTGTAGTTCACCCGAGGCGCTGACTGCAAGACCGGAAAATGCCAATGCTCGATTGAGGTTCCCTCTCATCGCCTCGAAGCGTTCCGGTTGCTTCGCGTAGCGTTCTGGCTTCATCGCTTCGCGGATAAACTGGAGAATAGCCCGCCGATTTTGACTGTAGTTTTGGCGTTCGACAAAGGCGTTATGCAGCCGTTTCCATTTAGTCATCGCAGGAGCGGGATCAGCCATTTTTAGCGTGGCCAGAATATGGGCTATCTCCGATCCGGTCAGGCCTTCCGATGTGTCGGCCAAAGCCGCGGCTATGGCTTCAAGCTCGCTTTGAGAAAAGACTTTCTCCATAGGCAAATGATCCCGCAATCGTGCTCTGTGAGGATATTGTCCGAGCGTCTCAACACACGACGGACAATTGCGTCCAGGGCACTAGATCTTTCCGCAGCCACATTATTTTATGCATGACAAATGCTTGACTTCTAACCCGACAAATACATTATCGGCTTAAAAAACCGGGTTAGCTGCTTCTCTTCCGGACCACTTCTGCATGCTTTTGTCAGCTCCAAAAGCAACGCACACAGGCGGCACACCACGAAGTGCAAGCAATTTGAGTATCCTGCAGCTGACATGAAAAGAGACTTATCGGCCGTCAGGCGATCCGACGGCGAGTCGCTGCGCGCGACGTCGCTTATGCGGCACACTTTTGGCACACAGCCACGTGAGGCCCGGACGTCCACAAAGCTGCGACGCGAGTATCTGAGAATGCTGCGGACCTTAAACCCCAACTACGATGCGAAAGCAGCAATGTCGGTCGTCGTCATGAAGCGGCCCAGTTAATACTCGTGCAGGTAGTGGAGGGCCGGAACATGCACCCGCCCTTGTGAATCGGATTTCGGCAACTCGCCTGCGCGAGGACAGATTCTTATTTCCAGGATGAAGACACCAGGGCTTATTCATAGTGGCCGCGATCGCATCAGCAGACGCACTATCGAAGACCAGAAGTGGCTGACAGATTCATCTCTCCGGATTGATGCCCGTTAGCCGACCAAGTGGATTAGTGCCGGTTTGCACGTCGCTCGGGAGGAGCTTCAGCGACCGTCAGCGACAGACTTCCCAGAAGCGGACTTCTGGACCGC
>PLIC01000244.1 GCA_003139995.1 Candidatus Acidiflorens stordalenmirensis
CATCTTGTATTGGACAAGACTGGTACTGCCGATGGGGACTCCAACTGCGTTACTATAGCCCTAGCGGGGTGAGCATGACGCAGATGACTACGGAAGTTTGCAAGTTGTTAGAGCGCGCATTATCGCTCTCGGTTGAGGAACAGGAAGCGCTGGCGGAATCGCTGATCTCCAATCTCGGGGGCAAGGTCGACGAGGGCGTTCAGCAGGCTTGGGAAGCGGAGATCGGGAAGCGCGTCGCGGAGCTGGACTCGGGCAAAGTGAAGACCATTCCCTGGTCGGAAGTCCGCAAGCGCAATTTGGCAAAGCTGCCCCATGCCCACTGAATCGGTGGAGTTTCACGAGGAAGCCACTGCCGAATATGACGCAGCGTTCGACTGGTATCTGGAGCAGAGCCCGGATGCCGCTCTCAAGTTCGACGCTGAAGTCGATCGGGCACGGGCACACATCCTGCAAGCTCCTCAACGATGGACAACCGGCCCGTTTTCTACACGCAGGTTTCCGCTCAGGCATTTCCCCTTTTATTGTGATTTACCGGCAGCTCGCGTCCGCGCAAATTCAGATCGTCGCAATCGCCCATACCAGCCGAAGACCTGGATACTGGGCAAGCCGAATATAGACTGCTGGATTTGCTAGGAATAGTAGGAGAGAAGCAAAGTCAAACACGCCGTCCTAACCAATTCGCTGGACGACCTAAACAAGGCTTTGGTTCGGATCGAGGACTGGGTACGGAAGAACCTGCGTTGAGAGGAAGTACGGGCGCTTACGCGCTTGGATTTTCCTTTATGGTGAGGATGACCTCATCCCATGTAGCGTCCCCTACGCCGGGTCTGCCACTGACCACAACGTGCTTCTTGTCCTCCTCCCACGCCTCTCCTACGTCGGGGGGTGTCCAACCTGCTGGGTAAGTAGTTACCGAACCATAGGGCTTGCCGTCTTTTTCTAGGCGAACCCTAATAGGCTTCATAGGTTCTCCTGCATTAGAAACTCTGGGCTTCATTTGGTCTCCTCGAGAGCTGTTTCTTCAACAATGCTATAGCGCCAGCCAAATGGGGGAGGGTCGGGCGGCCCATCTACGAGCAGAACGTTTTCGCCGTCTTGAAACACGGCATAATCTTTTCCCGGCGTTAAACGCCAGCACTTTACTTCGTGGGTCGTTTTCCCTCCTATCAATAGCAATGACTTACACTGGAGCACAAAGTGTCTGACACCGATCCGCTTATCCACATGATAAATAGTTGGGGTGATGCGCCCTTCCACCGTATAGATACCCGAGGTGCAGATACTATTCCGGGTATCGGAGAGGCAATTACCGGGAACATCGCTCAAGTCCACGAATTTGGAGCTAGTTACATGCAGGATATCAAATAGCCCTTTGTTTCCCGTTGGATCTGCCGGGGATGCGGCAGCTTCCGGTTCATCGGGAAAAGGGACGACTACAGCGGAGACGCAAAGCCCGATTATCGGTTTCACATCGTTAATTGGGATGGCAAAGTTCAGATTCTATCCGCCCACAAGGTGAGAACTCGTGATACCGACCACCTTGCCTGCCATGTTGAACAGCGGTCCACCGCTGCTGCCGGGAGAGATGGGTGCTGTGATCTGCAAGAATTTGCCTCCTTCGACCTCGACGGTTCGGATCGCGCTGACAATGCCGTTTGATACCGTCGATTCGAGCGAAAGGGGATTGCCTATCGCCACAACTTCCTCTCCGACTTTGAGCTGGTCGGAATCTCCGAGAGTTAACGCCTTAATCCGTTCCCATGCACCTTGATGATAGCAACGTCGCGATCTTCATCGGATACAAGCACCCCATCAACAGCAAAGAAGGTGCCGTCAGGGAATTTGATGACAGCGGATGTGCCGTTCCTGATGACGTGGTAGTTGGTCACGACTTGGCCATCTTTGCTTATGAGAAAGCCGCTGCCTTGGGCGATAGGGTGACGGTCCTTGTCGGACATGATTATGGAGACAATCGAACCGTTCGCTTCTCGGGAAATGGCTGGGATATCTAGACGGGCTCCCTTGCTCGTGCTCGGTGCGTTCTGTGCCGACATCGCCGCCACCAGCAACAGAACGGCTGCCATGTACTTCATGAATGGGGTTCCTTTCCACCCGGGGCGCAAACCTGCGTTCTCCCCTCATGAAATTTCATCACGGAATCGGGGGCCGACCTAATTACAGAAGTCATTCCCGGGCGGGTGGGCCACATCAGACGTCGAGTATAACGCGTGTTTCTCTCCGATCCTCGCCCGAATCCCTCTGTGGGTGCGCCACTTCTCGCGCTTTTCGAGAAGTGGCTTTCACCGCGATCGCAGGACAGAGCCTTTCATCACCACTGGGCGGTGTTCGCCGTCACCGCAACTTAACCTCCCGTTGACAATTCGCCAGCCCGAATTGGTGTAAAATCCCTCCGCTATGGCAAACATCGACAAGCACCCCGCCGGCTCCTTCTGCTGGATTGAACTCCACACCACCGACCAGACCCCGGTTCCCGTTTAAGGTTTTCTCGGCGTTCTCCGCGTCTCGGCGGTGAAAAACCGACCGCTCGGACGGGAATGCTGTCATGCGTCACCCCGACCCGTGACCCAGCTCACTGAACCCTGCCAAAGCGCCGGTTACGCTCATCCTGCAAGCCTATGCGCCGTTTCCCGCCTTGCCTAACACCCGGCGTAAGTGAAGGAGCAACTCCATGTCTATCCAAGATTCGACCACCGGCGAAGTCCTCTGTTCCTACAGCATTGACGAGCTGAAACAGCAGGCCAACTTGATGCGCGGCTACGACCTCGCNNATGGACATCACCGCCGCGCTCTACCTTCGCGTCGCCGACCACGATCCCAAAAATCCCAACTGGCCCGACCGCGATCGCATCATCTGGTCCACGGGCCACAAGGCGCCCAGCCTTTACCTCGGCTTGGCCTTCGCCGGCTTCTGCCCGAAAGAAGACGTCGCTCTTCTGCGCAAACTCTATTCGCCGTATCAGGGGCACCCGCACTGGCTCAAGCTGCCCGGCGTCGAAGTCTCCACCGGATCGCTCGGCCAGGGCCTGAGCATCGCCGTCGGCATCGCGCTTGCGGCCAGGCTGGACAAGAAGAATCACCACGTCTTCTGCATCATGGGCGACGGCGAGCAGCAGGAAGGCCAGATCTGGGAAGCCGCGATGGAAGCGGGCCACTTCAAGCTCGACAACCTGATTGGCATCGTCGATCGCAACCGTCTTCAAATCGACGGCTGGGTGAAGGACGTAATGAACGTGGAGCCGCTAGAAGATAAATACCGCAGCTTCGGATGGGAAGTCGTCACCATCGACGGACACGACATGAATCAAGTCGTAGAAGCGCTAGAGAAAGCGAAAGAGAACGCCAAAGCGAAACCCGGCTCCGGCAAGCCCACCGTCATCATCGCCAACACCGTCAAAGGCAAAGGCGTCAGCTTCATGGAAAACGTCGCCGGATGGCACGGCAGAGCGCCCACGCGCGAAGAGTTAGACAAAGCCTTGAAGGAACTCGGACTCGAAGGCCAGATTCCCGTCGAGCTACTCTTTGCCCACGCCAAGCAGTATCAAGCCGAGGTCGAGCGCAAGCTCGAAGCCAAGATGCCCAAGTTTCACCGCAACTATTGGTGGAATGCCGCCGAAAACATGAAAGCCCAGATGAAGCCCACACGCCTCGGTTTCGGCCAATCGCTCGCCTCGAATGGCGACGACCCGCGCATCGTCTGCTTCGGACTCGACATTTCCGGCTCCATCACCATCAGCGAGTTCTACGCCAATAAGCCCGAGCGCAAGTCGCGCTGGATCAGCATGGGCATCGCCGAGCAGTCCGCCACTTCGGCTGCCGCCGGTCTCGCCAAAGAAGGGAAGCTCCCCGTCTTCGGCACCTACGCGACCTTCGCCGCCGCCCGCAATCTCGACCAGATCCGCACCTCCATCTGCTACGGCAACTTCAACGTCCTGATCGCCGGGGCCCACGGCGGCGTCAGCGTCGGCCCCGACGGCGCCACTCACCAGGCGCTCGAAGACTGTTTCGCCATGTGCGGATTGCCGAACATGAGCGTCGTCGTCCCCTGCGACATGGTCGAAACCCGCAAAGCCACCGACTATCTGCTGCTCAAGCACGTCGGCCCCAAGTACATACGCTTCGCGCGCGAAGCCACGCCCATCGTCACCAACGAGAACACGCCCTTCGTCTTCGGTAAGGCCAACGTGATTCGCCTGCGCAAAGAGGCTCCGAACTTCATCGAAGCCTTCGAAACGAAGCTCGAATCCGATTACCGCGACGAGTGCGAAGACCTGACCATCGCCGCCTGCGGCCCCATGGTGCCCGAAGCCATGCGTGCCGCCTGGATATTGAAGTCCGATTTCGGCTACGAAACCCGCGTCCTCAACCTGCACACCCTCAAGCCGCTCGACACCGAAGCCATCGTGCGCGCCGCTCGCGACACCAGCGTCGTCCTAACCGCCGAAGAGCACCAGATCGGCGCACTGGCGTGGCCCGTATCGAGCGCCATCACCCAGTCGCCTACGCTCTACGGCATCCCCATCATCACCGGCGCCATCGGAGTAAAAGACCGCTTCGGAGACTCCGGCGCTCCCTGGGAGTTAATCAAGGAGTTCGAAGTCTCCGCCGAACACATTGCAGCGAAGGCAGTTGAACTGATCGGTATAAAGAAATCGCAGACCGGGCCGCCAGTGTCGGAAGTGCATTTGGTGGGGACAAAATAAAACAGATTGTTCGGCGTTCGTGGCTAGGAACATCCTAGGTATCGACAATGTAGATACATTGTGCTACACTGTATATTATGCGGAGGACCTCCGTTTATGAAGACGCAAATGGTGAAGTGGGGCAATAGCCTTGCCGTGCGCATCCCCAAGCCCGTGCTTGAAGAAGCCAGAATGAAGGAAGGCGATTCGCTGGAGATCGAAGCCGCCGAAGGCCGCGTCGAACTGCGCCGGGCAACCAAAATTCCCACGCTCGCGCAACTCGTTTCCCAGATCACTCCAGAGAACCGCTACGCCGGGATCTCCACCGGCGCGGAAGTGGGGAAAGAAGTTGTCGAATGGTGACGCCGTGATTCCCTACGTCCCAGAAGCCGGGGACATCGTGATGATGGACTTCGATCCGCAAGTTGGCCGCGAGCAGGCCAAGCGGCGCCCCGCATTGGTGCTTACGGATCAGCGCTACAACCGCGCCAGCGGCCTCGCCATTGTTTGTCCGATCACGAGCAAGCGCAAACCCTATCCCTTCGCTCTGCCTATCACAGTTGACCAGGTGGAGGGAGCGGTTCTCGTCGATCAGTTGAAGAGCATGGATTGGGCTGGCCGCAAAGCGAAATTCCACTCCAAGGCCGAGCCCGCGTTAGTCGGCAAAGTGCGCCAGTATGTCGCGGTTCTGCTCGGGCTTCGGTGACAGAAGTCGAGCCCACCGGTGTATCCGACTTCAGTCGATGATCGCCTGATACGCCAGCTCATTCACTTGACGGTCGAGGGTCAAATCGCCCGCCGGATGCAGTTGCCCCATGAAGATCACGATCATCTGTTCCTTCGGGTCGATGGAAAATGCGGTGTAGAAGAAGCCTCCCCAGTTGTATTCCCCCGGGGATCCAAGTTCGGAGAGCGGCGCTTTCACTCCATTGACGCCGAAGCCGAGCCCGAAGCCCTGGTCCGGACTTATCTTTCCCAATTGGTCCTGGGTCATCAATTCAACCGACTTGCGGCTCAACAAACGAGTGCTCCCCACCTTGCCGCCGTCGAGCATCATCTGGCAGAAACGCGCATAATCGGTCGCCGTCGACACCAGTCCGGCGCCGCCAGAGAACAGCTTCTTCGGGCCTCGCGCCGGGTAGTCCGCCGAATATGTGAAGGCGCCTTCCGTGATCGGAGTATCGGGAAAGCGGTTCAGGCCTTTCTCGTCGTAGTAGGTGTAGGCCGTGGCGAGCCGCTCCAGTTTGCCGTCGGGTGGATAGAAATAAGTGTCTTTCATGCCCAAAGGCTCGAAGATGCGGGTACGAAAGAATTCGTCCAGCGGTTTGCCAGACAGCACTTCCACCAGCCGTCCCAGCACGTCAACGCCGAGGCTATATTCAAACTTCTCGCCGGGGTTGAAAAGAAGCGGAAGGCCCGCGAGGCGCTTGGTGCTGTCTTCGATGGTGCCGTCGTAAGGCAGGAGGCCAGAAGCGACATTCGCGTCTTTATACATGGGGCCGAGGTCCTCATTCCAGTGGTAAGTGATTCCAGAGGTGTGACGCAACAGGTCGCGAATGGTGATCTCATGAGTCGCGGGGATCGTGTACGGTGCGCCGGACGCGGGCTTGACCAGCACTTTCGGATTCTTGAACTCGGGCAGGTACTTTGAGACCGGGTCGTCGAGCAGGAAGTGGCCCTCTTCGTACAACATCATGACCGCCGCGCTGGTGATGGGCTTCGTCATGGAGCAGATGCGGAACATGGTGTCGGGGCGCATCGGCTTGCCCGCTTCGCGGTCTGCCATGCCCTGCGCCTTGAACCACGCCACATGGCCGCGACGGGCCACCAGCGTGACCGCGCCCGCGATTCGCTTTTCGTCGATGCTGCGCTGCACCGTGCCGGCGATGCGCTCCAGCCGTTCCGGCGACAGGCCGACGGTTTCCGGCTTGACCACCGGCACTTCCTGCGCGACTGCCGCGGACAAGACGAGCGCACAGAAGAAGGCCGGAAATATGATTCTGCGATTTGCGATTTGCCGATTCATGCCGAAGAAAGCTCCTTATCGTCGCCTTCGCGAGATGGGGAACACCGATTGTACAACGACAGAGACTGTGTGAACTTTGCAGGGCGGCAGCTTGCCGATTTGCCTCACAGACGACCCGGATGGTACAAACCTCCCGAGGCCTCCGCTCGTGAAAAACCTTGCGAACCAGTTCATAAGAAAGATCGCCGTTGTCTCCCTCCTCGCTCTTTCCTCGTTTCTTGTTGTGTTCGTGATCGCTCGCGCCGCCGACCGCTCGCGCCGCATCAATCTTCCGACGAGCAAGAGCCTGACCCTCCCCGTCCCCGGCTATCTCGCCCGCACCAACAGCTTCCCTGCAACCATCGCCCTCAGCCCCGACGGCCGTTACGCCGCGCTGCTCAACCAGGGCTACGGCACCGAGGAAGCGGGCGAGCGCCAGTCAATCGCCATTCTCGATCTCAGCAACAATCAACTCCACGACTTTCCCGACGACCGCCTGAGCAACGATTATTCCACTCGCCAAAGCTATTTCATCGGCCTCGCGTTTTCGAGCGACGGCAAGCATCTTTATGCCTCGATGGGCTCGATCACCGATCCTACCGGCGAGAAGCCAACCAGCACCGGCAACGGCATCGCGGTGTACAAGTTCGCCGACGGACGAGTGACCCCCGAGCGTTTCATCAAGATCCCGCCCCAGCCTATCGCCGAAGGCAAAGAAGTCGCGTTTGCTCTACGCACAACTCCCGCCGGAACCGCGGCGCCGTACCCCGCGGGATTCGCAGTGTTGCCCGGTGCGAAGCGCGACCGGCTGCTCATCGTTAACAATCTTTCCGACAATGCCATTCTCGTCGACGCGAGTTCAGGCAAGACCCTGCAGACTTTCGACCTAAGTCGCAGTCGCTACATTCCCAGCGCATACCCATACACAGTGATTGCCAACAAAGCCGGAACCAAGGCCTGGGTTAGTCTGTGGAATAGCAGCGAAGTTGCCGAGCTCGATCTTCAAACTGGCAAGGTTGCACGCTGGATAGAAGTAGGGACACCTAATGATTCCGTAGGTCCGAGTTCGCACGCGACCGCGATGCTGCTAAATGATAAAGAGAATAGTCTTTACATTGCACTGGCGAACGCCGATTCCGTAGCAGCTGTCAATCTAAGTTCCGCTGTCACATACATTCGGTATCGCAGCGATCGAGGCAACCCCGGATCTGTCTTCCAGTCCATTGCTCTCTCGTTGGATGGCAAGTATCTTTACGCCGCCAGTGCCTCGCTTGATGCGATCGCTGTGTTCGACGTCAAGGATTCCAATCGACCACCGGTGATGGCCCGCACGTCGGATTCGCCTCCGATCGGTTTTATCCCCACCGAGTGGTATCCCAGCGCGCTCGCCATTGCGGGCAACGACCTCCTCATCGCCACAGCTAAAGGCCAAGGCAGCGGCCCCAACAACATGCAGAACACATTGAAAGGCGAGCGCAAGAGAAAACATCCTTATATCCCAACCCTGATCGGCGGCTCCATCCAGCGCCTCAGCCTCGCTGACATCGATAAGAATCTCGCCGCCTACACACGCCAGGTCGAAGAAGACAATCTCCTCCGCTCCGATGGTGGCAAGCTTGAATTCGCCGGAGGAGCGAACCCCATTCGCCACGTGATCTACGTTCTGAAAGAAAATCGCACCTACGATCAGATCTTCGGTGACCTGCCCGTCGGCGACGGCGACGCATCGCTGACCATGTATGGCGCTGAGATCACGCCCAACCAGCACAAACTGGCCCTGCAATTCGGAGTGCTAGACAATTTCTACGACAGCGGAGAAGTTTCCGGCGACGGTCACCTTTGGTCCACCGCCGCCACCACCTCCGACTACAACGAAAAAACATGGCCCATCGCTTATCGCAGCAAAGAGCGAACCTACGACTTCGGCGGCAGCGTCGCCGATGAATTCCCGCTCGAGCAGGGAATCCCCGACGTCGACGACCCCGCCACCGGCTTCCTCTGGGACGACCTAGCCCGCCGCGGCCTCACCTATCGCATCTACGGAGAATTCATCGCCGCCGTCTGGTGCAAAAGCGAAAAAGCGAAATCCCCAAAGGAAGGCGCGCCGTCTCCCAGTTCCGCAACTTGCCCAGTCCCCGAAATCAAGAAAGGCGATCCCTTGCCCGCGAACGTCGGCAATCCGCGCGGCGGGCCAAGCCCGTGGCCCTGGCCCATTCCACAGATCAAGCGCATGCGTCCCACCAAAGCCGCGCTGCGCGACCACTACGATCCGCAATTTCCCGACTTTAACACGGACTATCCCGACCAACTCCGCGCCGACGAATTCCTCCGCGAATTCGACGAGTTCGTAAAAGCGAAGGGAACCGCCAAAGAACTTCCGCAGTTCACGCTGCTCTACCTGCCCGACGACCACACCGGAGGCACGCGCCCCGGCAAGCCCACGCCGCAGGCCTCGGTCGCCGACAACGATCTAGCGGTCGGCCGCGTCGTCGATGCCGTTTCCCATAGTCCCTACTGGGACGACACCGCCATCTTCGTGGTTGAAGACGACGCACAGGACGGCGCCGATCACATCGATGCCCATCGATCTACCGCTTTGGTCATCAGCAAATATGCGCCGCGCGCGCCGCAAACCTTCGTCGATCAACGCTTCTACACGACCGTCAGCATGATCCATACCATGGAAGCTCTGCTTGGCCTTTCCCCGATGAACTTGTTCGACGCGCACGCGCCGCTGATGGCGCCGCTGTTCTCCGGTCCCGGTACGCAGCCGCCGTATCAAGCTGACGATCGTAACCTTCGCAGTGGGCTGATCTACCAGATGAACGCCAGGACGGCTCTGGGAGCGAAAGAATCGTCACTGATGAATTTTTCCAGGCCCGATGCGGTCGATGCGAAAAAGCTAAACGCGATCCTCTGGCAGGATGCCAAGGGAGACGCGTCCATGCCAGTAACAAGCCATTCACATTCTGGACCGTAAACCTGCGCTAGAATGCCCTGATGGGGTCTCCAATCGAGTGCGCCAACCTGCGCAAGACCTACGACGGCAAAGTCGAAGCCGTCCGCGGGCTCAGTCTGCGCATCGAGGCTGGCGAATGCTTTGGCCTGCTCGGTCCGAACGGAGCAGGGAAGACCACGACCATCGAAATCCTCGAAGGCCTGCTCGCACCCACTTCCGGCGAAGTCCGCATCTTCGGCCACACCTGGGCCGAACACCCGCGCCAGCTCCGCGAGTGGATCGGCATTTCGTTGCAGGAGACTCGCCTCTCGGAAAAACTGAGCGTCCGCGAGACCATCGAACTCTTCGCCAGTTTCTACAGCGAGCCGCGTCCCTCGTCGGCAGTCCTCGAAGAACTAGAACTCACGGAAAAAGCCGACGCCTGGGCCGGCAAACTTTCCGGTGGCCAGAAGCAGCGCCTCGCCGTTGCCACCGCGCTGGTCGGCAATCCGCGCATCCTTTTTCTCGACGAGCCCACCACCGGACTCGATCCCCAAAGCCGCCGCCAGCTCTGGGAGATCGTCCGCGCCTTCCAGAAAAAAGGTGGCACCGTCCTGCTCACCACTCATTACATGGACGAGGCCGAACGCCTCTGCGACCGGCTGGCCATCGTCGATCACGGACAGATCATCGCCGAAGGAACTCCCTCCGACTTGATTGACCGCCTCGGCGGCCATCACGTGGTCGAGTTCGAAGTGAGTAACAATGTCAGTAACAACGCCGCCGGTAACTCAAACGGACAAGGACAAGGACAAAGAATGGATCTGTGGCGCGCGCTGCCCAGCGTCGAATCCGTCCGCAATGAGGACGGCACAATCTGCCTTAACGTGCGCGAGCCGCACCTCGCCATTCCCGCGTTGCTCGAAGCGTTGAATCGTCAAGGCCAGCAACTCGAACACCTGAGCACGCGCCAGGCGAGCCTCGAAGACGTCTTCGTCAAGTTGACCGGCCGCCATCTGCGGGAGAACTGAATGGCAACCGAAACCCCCATGCCAATTCCAGTTCCAGTTCCAGTTCCAAAGACTCCGAACGTCGACGGCCAGCCGCCAGTTCCCTCCGTTCCCACCCGTCGCAACGGCCGCTGGTCCGGCTATACGCACCTGCTCTGGGCCCGCACGCTGGAGCTCAAACGCGAGCCGGAAATCATCTTCTGGGTCTTTGTTTTCCCTCTCCTGCTGGCCTTCGGACTCGGCATCGCCTTCCGCAACAAGCCTGCCAGCGCCACTTCGGTCGCCGTGGTCCAAAGCGCCGGCGCCGCGAAAACGCTAGCTCTACTGCAAGCCTCGTCCGATAAACGCTCGTCCGCCCACTCCTCCATCCAAGCAACAATCCTCGACCGTGAAGCGGCGCTCAAAGGTTTTCATTTCGGAAAGTTCGATCTGGTCGTCGAGCCCAACCCCGATGGCAGCGTCACCTACGATTACGACCCGTCGCGCCCCGAAAGCGTGCTCTCGCGCTCCGAGATCGATACCGCCCTTCAGGCCGCCGCCGGACGCAAAGACGCGCTCGCCACGTCGAATAAAATCTCCAGCGAGCCCGGTTCCCGCTACATCGACTTCCTCATTCCCGGCCTGCTCGGCATGAACCTCATGAACTCCGGCATGTGGGGAGTCGGCTTCGCGCTCGTCGAAATGCGCCAGCGCAAGCTGCTGAAGCGCTTCATTGCCACTCCGATGCGCCGCACCGATTTCCTGCTCGCCCTCACCACCAGCCGTCTGGTTCTGATGGTGATCGAGGTCGCGCTGCTGCTCGGCTTCGGAGTCCTGGTGTTTCACATGCCCATGCTGGGCTCGATTGTTTCGGTGATCTTGCTGGGAACGCTCGGCGCGGTCGCCTTTGGCGGCGTTGGCCTGCTCACCGCCTGCCGCGCTCAGAAAATCGAAACTGTCAGCGGCCTGATCAATCTCGTAATGATGCCGATGTGGATTTTCTCCGGCGTCTTCTTCTCCTACCAGCACTTCCCAGCCAAAGCGCAGCCCTTCATCAAAGCCCTGCCCCTGACCGCTCTCAACGACGCCCTCAGAGCCACCATCTTAGAAGGCGCATCGCTCCATTCGCAGTCGCTGCGCCTTCTGATTCTCGCCCTCTGGGGAGGCGTCTCGTTCATCCTGGCCCTGCGCTGGTTCCGCTGGACATAGAGCAGCTATCAACGGTCGGCTCCCAGTTTTCAGTTCTTCGCAACATTCTGGGGGTGCCCGTCGTTTTTTCTCTGCCGATGCTCAAGAGCAACGTGCGCTATACTTACTCACCGGAGATGTCGGCCTCCCGCCGATAAACTGCAAAGATGTTCTCGGACGTTTCCACAGTCATCCACGCGATTCCTGAATTCCTTTTTGCACTGGTCTGCTCCCTGGCTGGATGGATCACGGGAGGCGTCGTAATGGCTGCGATTTGGGCATGGGAGCACAAACAAGGTCGTAGTCTTTCATGGAAAGCGTCCAAATGGGTGCTATGGAGTTTTCTCGTGGTATCGTTCTTTTCCGTGTGGTACAACCTTCGACCAAGACTATACGCAGAGATCCAAAGAAAGGTGTCTGGCGCTAATCCCAACAAACTCCCTATAGCGATTTTGATTGTAGAAGTTCGAAATACTGGCGCGCCCACTTCAATACACTCATGGCGTCTGTCAGTTACGACCCCTGACAAAAAGCAACACGACGGAGCCATGCAGGGCATTACGGGACCGGTGGTAACGTCAGACGAGCAAGGGCGTGTGACTACCTACGCTGCTGTCGATGCGCTTTACGAAAAGGCGTTCCGTGACCCAATGCCCGAAGGGAAAATAATGACCGGAGTGCTGGTCTACATCTTCAATGGAGTCACACCAAGTGACCTCCAGGATCAACGAACAAAATACTCTCTTAAGTTTGAGGACGCAAAGGGAGTCTTTCACGAAGCAGTTGACATGGCAAAGGATAGAGAGACGCAGCCACGATCCTATCCAGGGCTCACTCCTCCGTGATCGCTGTCGTTATGGCCTTACGGCCGGGGTGCCCCACTCCTTGCGCTTTTTGCAAGAGGCGGGTGTTTGCGCGGTCACATTTCTCGCGGGCATTCGCACTTACGCTTCCTTATGCCCAAATATCTCAGGCGGTATTGCGGCGCTGCTCGCTTTTCGGGTAAACGCGTGGTGTCCACTGGCACACGATTTCTCTTGACCGACGGTGTCCATTGGAGTACAAGATGAACAGGCAGACCGTTGTCGAAACGCCTTCTTACATCGCCCTCGCAGCCAAGCTTTTCAGCGAGAGGGAGCGCGAGGATATTGTGACCTTGATTGCAGAGAATCCACAGTGCGGCGATGTGATGGCGGGGACGGGCGGATTTCGCAAGGTTCGCGTACCGCGCCAAGGCATGGGAAAGAGAGGCGGGGCGCGGGTGGTGTATATCTGGCGCAACGACAAATTTCCGGTCTTCCTCATTACCGTTTTTCCGAAGAACACGAAGGCCAATTTGACGAAGGCCGAACGCAATGCCCTGAAGAAGCGTGCCGACGAAATCGTTGACAGCTACCGGAGATAGACGATGAAAACCGCGTTTGAACCGTTCATGACCGGACTGGACGAGATTGAAGCTTTTCTCGCAGGAGAGCGGAAAGGCTTCAAGGTGCATGTGCCGGATGAAGTCGATGTGAAAAGCATCCGCAACAAGCTCAACATGACGCAATCCCGCTTTTCCGACACCTTCGGATTCAGCCTGGATGCGATCAAACATTGGGAGGGCGGACGCCGCAAGCCAGAAGCGCCAGCCCGCACTCTGCTCACAGTGATCGACAAGAATCCAGCCGCCGTCATCACCGCCCTTCATCCCGAAGCTTTGCCGGAAGCGACTACCAAGAACGGCGCTAGATTTCGCACGGAGACAAAGAAGCGCCCTTTCAGGGCTAGGAAACCCGCAGCGATGGCGGCCAAGGCAGGGGGCGGTAATGGCGCTCGCTCACATCCGAAGAACGGATAGAACGGTGGACGCGAGGCTGCGGCTTTTTTCATCACAAACAGCCTGTGCGCCGCGTCACAGACATCCAACCCGCCGCGCGCGATAATGGAGATCTGATTGGGGGAGCGAGAAGTGTGCCAGTCTCTCAAGACGGACCTCGACGCTTCCCCAAGACCATTTTCAGCGCTCTTTTGGAGTTAACTCCTTATTCCCGAATACTTTACCTATAAGTCCTTTATGCCGAATACTTTGCGGGAATTTGCCCCATAACTCTATGATTCCAGAAGACCGGGGGGGAGGGGGGTACCCCGCCGTACTAACTGGTTAGTAACCATATCGCCAACGCCGGCAAAATTGAAACCCTGCTCGTCGTGAATGGCGATGGCGCTAGACGGCGAGGCCGAGCAGTCGTAACCATGTTCCAGATGCGATCCAAAAAGAACATCAGCCGGCACGTTCTGTGAAAATAACGGGTATCTTTCCGGCGCGAGCCAGCGTCCAACTAAGTGGGGAAACTCCGCCGGTCCAGACTTGCTAGCGGGGGTATAATCTTCTCAACCGACCGGGTTTCCGCGGGGTGTCCAAATGTCGTTCCGTAAATTGCTGATCTCCCTCAGTTTGCTAGCGCTGATGGCGCTGCCCGCGCTGGCGCAGGATCAAACTTCCCAGACGCCAAGCGCACAGCCACAAGCCTCGCAGCCGCAAACAGCACAGCCGCAGACAACAAAAGATCAGACGGCGCAGCCGCAGGGCACGCAGCCCACTAGTGGCTCAACGGCCGGGTCAACAGCCGGGTCAACGACTGGAGCAACGCCCGCGCCAACGCAGAATCCCCCGGCAAGCACCAGTCCGACTTCGACTCCGCCCGCGGATTCTACTTCCGACACCGCTGGCAGCGATGCGGCCCCGAGTGGGCCGCCTCCCATCCAGGAGCCCGACGACAGCAAGGTCAAGCACGATGGCAGCGAAGCCGATGTGGACGCCATCGGCAATCGCAAGATCGGCGCGCGCGGTTTGGGCAACTGGTACTCGCTCGAGACCGAAATCAAGATCGGCAAACAATATTCGATGCAGGTCGAGCAAAGCGTGAAGCTCGTCCAGGACCCGGTGGTCAACGAGTACGTCAATCGCATCGGCCAAAATCTGGTGCGTAATTCCGACGCGCAGGTGCCGTTTACCATCAAGGTCATCGACTCCGACGAAATAAACGCATTCGCGCTGCCCGGTGGATTCTTCTATGTGAACTCCGGCCTGATTCTGGCGGCCGACGAAGAGGCCGAACTGGCCGGCGTGATGGCGCATGAGATTTCGCACGTTTGTGCCCGCCACGGGATGCGTCAGATGACGCGGGCGAATTGGGCGAACATCGGGACGATTCCTCTGATCTTCATCGGGGGTGGCATAGGCTACGGAATCTACGAAGCAGCCGGCCTGGGCTTGCCACTCACGTTTATGAAGTTCCAGCGCAATTTCGAAGCGGAAGCGGACTACCTCGGCTTGCAATATATGTATAAGACGGGA
>PLIC01000286.1 GCA_003139995.1 Candidatus Acidiflorens stordalenmirensis
TGTTTTCAGGCCGCATTCCCGCTCGATCCATAAAACGGAAGTAAGGCTCCAGCCCGACCACGGCCATCGAACCCGGCGGCCGGAGATTGAGCGTGGACACGATTGGCTGATCCATCCAGCCGTCAGCCAGTGCCATCCGATAAGGAAGCTTATTATTGCCCTCCATTCGCGGGCGTTCCCTGTCTACGCTGACTCCACAATCATGTCGGCGTACTGTATCGGATCGCCCGTGCGCACCAATCCTATCGCCCACGGGACCCGTTCCTTGATCCGCATGTGCGGATCGAGAATGGTTTCGATATTTCCAAAGCATAGTTCAAAGCTGCGCAGCGTTTCCGGACTGTTCACTTGCCGAAATTCCTCCGCCATTACAATCTTTCCAATCACGAAATTCGCTTGCGCCGCCGAGGACCTCCACCACCCGAGGAACGTCGTCCACCACAGAGATGTCGATTTAGATCTATTGGCGAAAAGCAGCATAAGATGCAAAGTCTCGAATGGCGGCAAAAGCCAAGGCCTGCGACCACAGGATCCTTTACGACGTACACATATTCGTAAATCTTTCCCGGCTGAAAACCTCCTTGCAGGCGAATGTCTCGATCGCTTGGTTCCAGCTTGCCATTGACCGTATGGGCGAACGACCACTGCCAGCGCGGAATAACCGTGCGTGCCGCCATCGGTGAATCACGAACGGTGAGCACATTACGCGGATCGTCTGGACTCGCAACCGCATACTCTGTACCGCCAATGTTGCCGAGTATGAGGTGTAATAGCTCAGACTTGATCTAACCACACTGTCAGATCAAGTCTGAGCTATTACACCTCGACCCTCGTGAACAACGCGCTGCTCAGCGCACACTTCTCGTTTGCCGGCCATCGATACGCCCGGAATCTCGTCTTTGTCTTTCGCGTGCCGCAAGCCCATTTCTGAACCGCCGTCAGTTCCCCAATTGACGACCCTAAGCGACCATCACATTCTCTGGCTCTACGCCCGGGAACTTACGGACTGCCTCCATCGAGTCCCAAAGCGTAAGCACGCCAAATTCGATGACACCGTCAACCGTGCGCCCGGCACACGAATGGCGCCACGGGTGCTCGTCGATGACATAGCGCCGGTTGTTTCGAGACCATTCAGCGATAAGGTCTATGTCGTTCCAGCGAATCAATCCGGAATGCAAAGAGCAACTTTTGTTACTCTCAATGGTTATAGTAGAGGACATGGACAAACGCCGGGATATACCGCCCCTGCGCGCGCACGCAGAATCTTCCAGGCTTACGCGTCGCCAAATCATGCAGGGTACGGTCGCTCTTGTCGCTTCGTCGCTCTTGCCCGGATGCGGTTCTTCGAATAGCACCGGTGTCCCGCAACCAAATCCGCAGCCGGCGCCTCCGGGGCCCTTGACTCAGGCCTCCTTGACCGTCGTCGACACAGCGGCAGGCTCCATTGGTCCCGCCTTCGCAGGGCTTTCCTACGAGAAGTCCAAACTTTACGGACCGCTCTTCACCGCCTCCAACAGCGACCTGATCGGCATGTTCAAGCGCCTCGGTCCTAGCGTTCTGCGTATCGGCGGGAACTCGGTGGACAGGAACGTCTGGACGCCGAACGGCCCCGGCCAGACCGCCGGCCAGATCGCACCCAGCGATGTCGACTCGCTCGCCGCCTTCGTGAAGGCCGCGGGTTGGCAGTGCCTCTACGGCATCAACCTGGGCGGAGCCGCCACCGGCGCAACGACGCCCGCGCTGGCCGCGGCCGAGGTTGCTTACGCCGCCCAGCAGTTCGGCTCGTCGCTGCTCGGCATCGAGATCGGCAACGAGCCCGATCTCTACGGACACGCAGGGAACTACTTCGCGGGCAACTGGTCGCTCTCCCAGTTCCTTACTCTCTGGGGCCAGTTCCGCGAGGCGATTCTTGCCAGCACGCCCAGCGTGCCGATCACTGGTCCGGCTGACGCGGGCAACGAGTCGACATGGACAGTTCCGTTCGGCGAGACCGTGACCAAGAGCGAGATTACGCTGCTCACTCAGCACTACTATCGCGCCAACGGCCAGCTGCCGACTTCTACGGCGGCGTATCTTATTACGCCGGACCCGGCGCTGATCGCAAACCTCGCCATCCTTGCGCCCGGCGCCCAGAGCATCGGCGTCCCCTACCGGATGTCCGAATGCAATTCCTTCTACAACGGCGGATCGAGCGGCGTCAGCGACTCTTACGCATCCTCGCTCTGGGTCATCGACTACCTGTTCAACTGCGCCCAAGGCGGTGCCGTTGGTGTCAACTTCCACGGTGGCGGTGACGGGCCGGGATACACGCCGATCGCCGACGACGCCGGCAGCGTCGTCGGCGCGCGTCCCGAGTTCTACGGCATTCTCCTCTTCACCCTCGCCGGCCAGGGCACTCTTTACACCACGCAGGTCTCCGCCGGATCGCTCAACGTCACTGCTTACGCGGTCAAGACATCTTCGGGCGGTCTCAACCTCATCGTCGTCAACAAGGACCTCACCCAGAACCTCCAGTTCACCGCGCAACTTCCCCAGAGCGCCAGTTCCGCCACACTCCTCGCCATGACCCAGCTCACGAGCGGAGCCACCGCGCCAGACCTCTCCGCAACCTTGGGTGTCACCATCCAGGGCGCCAGCGTCAATCCGGACGGCACATTCGCTCCATCAGCCGCCTACACGCTCAACCCTAGTGGCTCCCAGCTCACATGCTATGTTCCTGCCCTGAGCGCGGTTCTGATTCAAATTGCTTAGGGCCACGCCCGAGTGAATGGGCGACTCTTCCCCAATTCGGTTATGGAAGAGTCGCCGACCACCCCGGGGGTACCGGCTGGCGGCTTGAATCGTCTGCTAATCTTATGTGGCACTCGCAGTTATGTGAAAGACTTGGTCCAAGATGAAGAATCAATCTGGCCGTGACATTCTGGGATGGGTCTTGGGAATCGCTCTGCTTGCCACAGCGCATGCTTGGGCAGCTACGCCAGGAGACGAAAAGAGCGACGCGTTGCTCTCCACCATGCAGCAGGAGTTGGAACGGGCTCAGGCCAGCGTGGGAAAACTGGATCCTGCCCCCTACTTCCTGAGCTATGCGGTATACGACCAGTCCGTCTCCACCGCGATCGCTAGTCAGGGTGCTCTGATCAATTCCAGTCATGCCCGGAGGCGCACGGCCGATGTTACCGTGCGCATCGGAAGTCCGGCACTCGACAACAGCCACGGCAACGAGCGGAAGTCGGCGATCAGTTCGGGAGTCCTAGCCCTGGAAGACAATCAAGATGCGATCGCGCATGAACTGTGGCGGCTGACCTACGAGGAATATCGCAAGGCCTCCAAGGCCTATGTCAACGTCAAAACGGGAACCCGAGTACACGTCCAGGAAGAGGACCCGTCGCCGGACTTCTCGCAGGAGAAGCCGCAGGTCCATGCCGATTACAGCGAGCTAGCACCACCGCCAGATCAGAGGGTGCTGGAGACAATGGCGCGGCAATACTCGTCCTACCTCCGCAAATATCCCTACATTATTTCCTCCTTTGCCATCATCACCGCACAAAGGTCGCGTTTGCACTTTGCGTCGAGCGAAGGCAGTCACGTGGTGGTCCCAAGCGCGACGATCCGCGTGGTGATCGAGGCGGGAGCGCGCGCCGCCGACGGCATGGACCTGATGCGCGTGGAGACATTCCAGGCGGAGAGCATCGAGCACTTGCCGGCGGAGTCCGAGATTGCCACTCGCGTGCAGAAGATTGCCACGGATTTGAAGGCTCTGTCGAACGCCCCGCTCGCCGAGCCCTTCGATGGACCCGCTCTGCTTTCCGGACGCGCCGCCGCCGTGTTTTTCCACGAGGTGCTTGGCCATCGCCTCGAAGGACATCGCCAACGCGGCGAGCAGGAGGGACAAACCTTCACCAAGAAGGTCGGTCAGCAGGTGCTGCCGGAGTTCATCAGCGTCACCGACGATCCCACGCTGCGCACCCTGAATGGAATGGATCTGAGCGGCTGGTATGAATTTGACAACGAAGGCATGCCGGCCAGTCGCGTGGAAGTCATCAAAGACGGCATCCTGAAAAACTTTCTCATGTCGCGCCTTCCGATCAAAAACTTTGGGTCTTCCAATGGACACGGACGGGCGCAAGCTGGATTGATGCCTACTGGACGGCAGGGTAACCTCATCGTCACTTCATCGCGCACTACTAAAGACTCCGACTTGCGGAAAAAACTGATTCACGAGGTCAAGAAACAGGGCAAGCCCTACGGACTCTACTTCGAGGACATTCAGGGAGGCTTTACGCTCACGCAGCGTTCCCTGCCACAGGCGTTCGAGGTTCTGCCGGTGATGGTGTGGCGAGTCTATCCCGACGGGCGGCCGGATGAACTCGTGCGCGGGGTGAATATTGTCGGCACGCCGCTGGCCGCTCTAAGCCGTATTGTGATGACGGGCGAGAAGACTGAAGTGTTCAACGGCATTTGTGGCGCGGAATCCGGCTCGATACCAGTCGCCGCCGCGGCGCCGGCGATGTTGTTCTCGGAGATCGAGGTGCAGAAACGAGCGAGTTCTCTCAGCCGCCCACCCACCCTGCCCAAGCCGGAATCGCCGTCGCCGCTCCCTCCGCCCGTCTCACCCTCGCCGGAAGCGCCGGTCGGGCCGCCCGCCGTCCCGCCGGAGAAAGAACCGGACCCATCATGATCACCAGGCCCGGCAGGACGAGACGATCCGGCGTGCTTGCTGTGATGCTCGCGAGCTTGGTGGCAGCTGCCGCTTTCGCGCAGGAAAAGGACGGGCGGTCGGTGGTCAACGACGACCCCGTTTTGCAGGCCATGCGAGCCGAGTTGGACCGCGCGAAGTCCAGCTTGAAGCTCGACCGCGTAGCGCCGCCCTATTACATCGAATACCGTGTCATCGATGTGGACGACTACTCCGCGGAGGCCGCGTTCGGGGCCTTGCGCGCAGAGGTGCGCGCGCATGTCCGCTTGCTGCGAGTCAGTGTACGTGTAGGCGATTACAAGCAGGACGGCGATTCCGGCAGGGGCGAAACCCCGCTCAGCATGCTCGACTTCATGCCGCTGGACGACGATGTACTGGTCCTCCGGCATCAACTCTGGCTGGCAACCGACCAGGCTTACAAGAAGGCGGCCGAGGCCCTTGCGGCCAAGCAGTCGCAACTGAAGCAATACAACGTCGACCAGCCGGTGGACGACTTCGCTCATGCCGAACCGGTACACTCGATCGGAGCGCTGGCCAAACTTGATTTCGATCCCCAGCCGTGGACCAGGATGCTGCAGGATGCCTCGGCTCTGTACAGGAGCGATCCCCAGATCGAGACCTCGGAATCGAACCTGAAGTTTGAGGCTGTGAACAGGTACTTCGTCAATTCCGAAGGAACGGTCGTGCGCAGCGGACAAAATCTATACCAGATGTATATCTCCTTCAGCACGCAAGCCAGCGACGGCATGAGCCTGCAACGCAATAACGGTTTTTTAGCGCTCGACATGAAAGAGTTGCCGTCGGCCGGGGAGTTTGTCGAACGCGGCGCGAAGCTGGCGGAAACTTTAAAGGACCTGCGCGACGCACCTGTCCCCGACGAGGAATATCACGGTCCGGTGCTGTTCTCGGCGGATGCCGCGGCCACCGTGTTTGCCGATTTGATCGGCGAGAACGTTCTCGGACGCAGACCGGAGCTGGGCAAGAACGAGCGCACCACCGGGGCATTTGCAACCAGTTATAAGAGCCGCGTGCTGCCCGATTTTCTTTCGGTGGTCGACGATCCCACGGTTTCGTCCTACGGCGGAAAATCGCTGCTCGGACATTACGAGTTCGACGATGAAGGTGTTCCGGCGCAACGCGTGGCTGTGATTGAAAAGGGAACCTTGGTGAACTACCTGATCGGACGAGAGCCGATTCGAGACTTTCCAGCGTCCAATGGCCACGCCCGAGCGCGCATTCCGGGCTCAACTCCAGGTCCGACCTTTCCGCTTCCCCATGTGGGCAACCTGATTGTAAGCTCCGCGCAGCCCCTCTCTACCGTTGCCATGAAAAACAGATTCCTCGAGCTTTGCCGGCAGCGCGACCTCGCGTACTGCTACCGCGTCGAAACCTTCGGTCCCAAACTCACGCCTCGTCTGCTCTACAAAGTCTGGGTCAAGGATGGGCACGAGGAACTGGTGCGCGGCGCCAGCTTCGGAGATCTGGACCCGCGCGCCCTGCGCAGCGATCTGGTCGCGGCCGGTAACGACGTTTACGTCGACAATCATCCGCAGATCGTGCCCCACAGCATCGTGGCCCCTTCGATTCTGTTCGATGAACTGGAAGTGAAGCGCGCCAACATCAACAAAGAGAGGCTGCCGGAGTACCCGGCTCCCGCGATAGGAAAGTAAGAAGCCCCGCAGCAGGATACGATGGGGCCTCTTCCCCGGCCGTTGCCCCCGCTCCGAGGTCTCCAGAAGCCTTTTTACATAAACTCGCCGGCGATAACTTTGGCGTCCACATCCACGCCTGTTGTACGGCCTATCAGCTGTACATCCGTCCATCCCGCGATTGACGGGCAACGCTGAAATAATCCCAAGGTAAGGGTTGCCGACAAACCGGGAGTCAACTGCCTTCGGTCAGCAACGCGCTGTTGGTGGGGGGCCATGGTGAGAGTTTGATCGAACTGCAAAGCGTCAGTTTCACGGTTGCACTCACGTTTCCCTTACGCATCTCACCGGCATGTGCTTGAGCCTGTCTCCTGAATGATGTTCCGAACCGCAGTTTCGTCAGGGGAAACTCCGGGCGTGGCGATGATGGTCGCAACGGTTATATGGCGAGAGCCAGCAGACTCATGGGAACCTCCGGACAGAGCGTGGGCGAAGATCATAGCGAAGCATTTGATATCAGAAGACATATTTGGCACTCAACTGAATCTGTCGCGGCGGTTTATTGCTATAGGCATTCGCCGAGAGAATGGAGCCAAAATTCCCCGCGGTGCAGAGTTGGTTGCCATTCGGCGAAGGACACGGGGGCTGGTCAAACGTATGATTCGGGATGTCGAAGTTAGGATGGTTCAGTAAATTGAAGAACTCACCGCGAAACTGCAGGCGATGGCTTTCGGCACGGAGCGGAATGGTTTTGGCCAAGGAGAAATCGAGATTGGTAAAGCCCGGACCGGTGAGGATGTTGCGCCCCTCCGTGCCAAAAGCCGGGCCAAAAGGTTCCGCGGCAGGTTCGGCGAATGCACACTGATTGAACCAGTTCTGTGGCGTTCCCACCTGGGCGGGGGCCTGGCAAGTTGGGTTCGCTGCCACGGGTCCGGCTTGGAATGGGTCTCCGACAAGGTCGGGCCGCTCCGGGTTGCCGAAAGCCGCGGCGGAGGCGGCGGGCGAGCCCGCCAGAACCACGGTAAATGGGGATCCCGTCTGCGCCGTGAGGATCCCTCCCGCCTGCCAGTTGTCCGCCAGTCTCCGGCTCCAGCCGGGGCCCTGGGCCCACATGCGGCGGAACGGCAGGTCATAGACAAAGCTCAGGGACGCGCGGTGCGCCGCGTTGAAGTCGGAAAGGCCGCGGTCGCCGCTAAGATTCTGCGAGTTCTGCGGCAAGCCGGAGCCCGCGCTTCCCCCGAAGATCGAGGAAATGTCGTCAATGGACTTCGAGTACGTGTACGCAGCCAGGAAGTCTAATCCGTGGCTTAGACGTCTCTCCGAGCGGAACTGCATGGACTGGTAGGAACTGCTGGCGTTCGATTCCACGAACAGGACCGAGGAGAACTGGCCGTATGGCGGACCGGTCAAGGGGTTCGACTGGTTCTGATCGATCACGTTCGCCAAATGGGTACCCTTGGAACCAATGTACGCGAGGTCGATCATCCAATTTGGTCCCACCTCATACTGCAGGTCGGCGTTCCACTGCTGCATGTATCCGTCGCGAAACTTGGGAGAAATCATCTGGCCTTGGACCACGCCTGACTGCTGGCCCGTCTGGCTGAGGATGTCTTGCACCGTGCACAACCCCTGCAACACTCCCGGGCAGGCGCCGGTTTGGAAATACGCGGCCAGGTTGTAGAACGGCGGATTGATGCGAGGAAGAATGTTGATCTGGGAAATGGAAACGTCGTAGAAGATGCCATACGCGGAGCGAACCACCCAGCGCTCCGACTTCAACGGCCGCCACGCGATTCCAATGCGCGGCGCGATATCTCTGTAGGTGGGGTTGTAGGTAGCCCGAGGGATTCCATTTGTCCCCGCCACGGTGAACTGGGGAGTGGCGGAGCAGGGCTCGGGACAAGGAACGAGGTCGGGAACGCTGAAGCGATTCAGTGCCTCGACCGGCGGACTGTTGAATTCATAGCGCAAGCCAACGTTGAGCAAAAAGCGCGGGATGACGTGGATGTCATCCTGCAAGTAAGCGCTGACTCCGTGGCTGCGCAAGCTGTTGTAGGTGTTGCCGCTTACCGCGAGGGCGTAGTCCGGGACGCCGGCCAGCAACTGCGCCAGAGAACAGGTCACAGGGAGATAAGGATCCCCAGGGGCCCCGGAGCAGGCAGTGGGATCGTTGACGGGTGGCTGGGCCAGGATGCCGGCTACCGTCTGGCCCAGGAAGAACCAGTCGCCCCGTGCCAGGAAGTCGAGGTAATCGTCGATCCGAACATGGCGGAAATCAGCCCCGATCTTGAACTGGTTGCGGCCGACCGTCCAGGCCACGTTATCGGAGACCTGGAGGGTGGTGTCGTGACGGTCCTGCGGATAGTTGACAGGCTCGCCGATGCCGTCGAAGCCAATCAGGTTGATATTGGGAGCTCCCAGATCCACCGGGTTGGTCAGGACGTCAGGAAAGCCCAACTGTGCTTCGATGTCATCGCCATGATTCTGCTGCAGCACGTTAGCGCGCATGCGAATGAAGCCCAGGCGGAATTCGTTGACCACGGTCGAGCGAAACACGCGCGTCCATTCCAGTCCGGCGTTCTGGCCATGATTCAGGGTGAAGCTGCCGTAACCGGGCAACGAGGTGAAGGCATTGACGGGATCGAAGGGACTGAAGAGACTTTCCTCCGCCAGCGAGTAGTGGGCCGAGACCGTGTCCGTGGCGCTGAAATGCTGGTCCACCTTGGCCGAGACCAAGTTCACCGTGTTGCGGATGACCGGAGCAGAAAGGAAGGTGTTCGAGTTGGCCAGATCAGAGCCAACGTTGGCTGTCGGATAGAGATTGAACACATTCTGGCCGATCTGGCAGGATGGGTTGAGGGGACAGCCAAACAGCTCTTCCGACAAGCCTGCAGCGGCTTGCCATTGCGCCGCTGTGGGTACGGTAGCTTCCCGCGTAGTCGCTTGCCGTAAACGCAATCCCTCATAAGCCAGAAAGAAAAAAGTCTTGTCCTTGCGAAGGGGCCCACCCAGAGTTCCGCCGAATTGGTTGCGATCGAAGCGCGGAATGTCGCCGCACGTGCCCGGCACTGAGTTGGCGGTGCAGTTGGGAAAGTCGAAGTAATTCTTGGCGTCCATCTGCCGGTTGCGGAAGAACTCGAAGAGGCTGCCGTGGAACTGGTTAGTGCCGCTTTTCAAAATGACGTTGACCTGAGCGCCGCCGGCGTGGCCGAACTCAGCCGAGTAATTGCTGGATTGAACCTTGAATTCCTGAATGGCGTCGATGGAAGGGAGAGCGACATACTGGTTGATGTAGGGATCGTTGTTGTCTACACCGTCGAGCAAGAAGTTGTTCGACTGCTCGCGGGCGCCGTTGACGCTGAGGGCACCGCCTTGTGTCGAGTTTTCGGAGCCTTCCGCCGGCAATTGACTCCCCGGCACCAGCAGGGCAAAGGACAGGAAGTTGCGTTCGTTGAGCGGCAGTTCCTGGACCAGGCGATTGTTGACCACCTGGCCCAGCGTCGAGGTGTCGGTCTGCACGATGGGAGGAGTCTCGGTGACGCTCACTTCCTCGGTGATTGCGCCAACCCGAAGCGCGAAATCGAGGCGCACCGTCTGATCTACATCCACGCTGACGCCGTGGAAGACGCTCCGGCGGAAACCCGCGCTCTCGACCGCCACGCGATAGCGGCCCGGCGGCAGCAGCGCGACGGTGTAGTCGCCGTCTTCATTGGTCTCCGCATCGCGGGTGGCGTTGGTCCCCTCGTTGCGCACAATCACCCGTGCCTTTGGGACCACCGCACCGGAGGGGTCTGTTATTGTTCCGGTGATCGTGCCGGTGGGACCGCTGGCAAAGAGTGGCGACGCGACCAAAAGTATCAATAAACAAGCGAGTTGCAACCATCCTCGAGCCATGTAGTTTCTCCCCTAAGCGATTCGCCTTGAACAAATCTGACGGAGTGCGCTGGCCATGGGATTCCTTTGACCCATGACCTCGGGCACTATCCCCGAATACGGCGAGTTGATGGCAAGTTCCCTTATCTGCTCCACCTCGCCAAACAAGATCAAAACTGCAGGAAGTTGCCTTCCCCCAGCGTCCTGGCCTGCCTCTTGAAGTACATCCATGCGGCAAGCGCAAGCAATAGGACACACCTTATTCATACCGGATGGCCTTGAGTCCGCCAGCAACCACTGCCTGTGCCTACCGACGTACGATGTCGGTCAAAGCCCACTCAATTCGATCCACTTCTTCACGAATCACCCGGATCGCTTGCTGATTGCTCGGATATGACAGGGGCGTGATTGCTTCTGCCGCGTGACGAATCTTGTAGTTGCGATCCCGAACCAATTTGATTCTCGCGGCGGTCTCCATTCGGTATTGGCAAATTCTTCTAGCCAGTTTCGTAGTCATCCAGGCGAACGCTAGCCCGAACAACATCTCGATTGGAAGACGATCGGTTGCTCCATCAAAATCGAGGAACGCTAATCGATACACGGCTTCGCCAAGGCCTAGTGAAGCAAATATCACTCCCATCCCAATCAATCCAAGCGTCAAGCGGTCAATGGGTCGAAGTGCCACCGACGATTGCTTACTGCCACAGTTTTGCGCGAACATCATTGCTCCCCCAATGTGATGTGAGATGAGCTGAACCTTTACTATTTTATGCCGAAATCGTTTCTGTGAACGACTTGTGAGCCGGGATTTTTATTGAAATCTGCCTCGTCTCGGACACACATACGAAGCCCGCAGGCCGGACACAAAGTGGCGGCGGTCCTTTCGGTAGTGGAAAGCTGCCGTAGGTTGAGACCGCCGGTGCGCGAGTATCTGACTGAGATCCCTCCCGGGCTCGCCGATCTTCCGATCCAGCGCCTCCCAGAACTCACTCCCGTTGCATGGGCCACACGGCATCCGTAGTCGACTGAGCGGGGATAACGTATTGAGAGACCAGTTGGTTCAGGGAGCCCTCTTCCTGGTGCAGTTCCCAGAAGCAAAAGATCCCACTTTTCGCGCGTAACCTGATAGTGTCCTGATTCCGGTTTCAAGTTAGGCCAGTTATCAATGTTGCAATTTGCTGCCCACTGCTATACCGTTAGTGGTTCCCAAGCAGGGCCGCTTCCTTAGCGCTGAGGGAGTTATCGGCCGAGGTTCCCCTGTATTTGCGTTCTCCTTCCCCTTCATCCTTTCGGTTTCGGAAGGCATAGAACTTCAAGTAAAGGTGTCCCAATGATGCGAATCTGCTCCGTTCGTTCCTCCAAGCCCTCGCTTGTCATTGTCCTCTTAACTCTGCTTGTCGTTGCCTGCTGCGCGGCGGCGGCGCAGGATGCCAGTGTTTCGTCCGGCGCCGCGACACCGCGGCTACTCATCACGCAACCAGTCGACGCGGCACAGTTCACGGTTCTCAAGGGCAACACGCATCCTTTGGCGCGCCCGGAGTTCGACCAAGGATTAGCGCCCGGCAGCCTGCCCATGCAACGCATGCTATTGGTGCTGAAGCGCAGCCCCGAACAGGAATCCGCGTTCCGCAAGCTGCTCGACGACCAGCAGGACAAGGCTTCCCCCAACTACCACAAGTGGCTCACCCCCGAGCAGTTCGGCAAGCAATTCGGCCCCGCCGACAGCGACCTACAGACCATCACGGCGTGGCTGCAATCCCAGGGGTTCCAGGTTGCAGTTCCCTCCAAAGGCCGAACCGTGATCGAGTTCTCCGGTTCCGCCAGCCAAGTACGGGCAGCGTTCCACACCACGATTCACAAATATATCGTCAACGGCGAACAGCACTGGGCGAATGCCAGCGACCCGCAGATCCCAGCGGCGTTGACGCCAGCAATAGCTGGCATTGATTCCCTTTACGACTTCCGCAAGAAGGCAATGAACAACTATGTGGGCCAGTACTCCGAGAAAACGAAGCAGTTGACGAGGGCGAAACCGGACTTCACCTATGTCTGCGGCAACGGTCAGGAGTGCTACGGAGTTGTGCCGTATGACTTCGCTACGATCTACGATGTCCTGCCCCTATGGAACAGCGGGATTAATGGCACAGGTCAAACCATCGCGATTGTCGCCCGAACCAACATCAACCCCCAGGATGCGACCGACTTTTGGCAGCTTTTCGGTGTTACTGTTCCCGCTAACAAGCTCAACATCATCCTCAACGGTGTCGACCCGGGGATCAATGGCGACGAAGCGGAGGCCGATATTGACGTGCAATGGTCAGGCGCAGTTGCGCCGCAGGCGACGATTGATTTCGTGACTTCACAATCGACCGAGGCCACCGACGGAGTCGATCTCTCCGCGCTCTACATCATCGACAACAATCTTGCCCCCGTCATGAGCGAGAGTTACGGCGAATGCGAACTCGGCCTCGGCACTGCCGGGAACCAGTTTTATTACGTTCTTTGGGAGCAGGCTGCGGCGCAGGGGATCAGCGCCTTCGTTTCCTCGGGCGACAACGGTGCTGCCGGCTGCGACGATCCCAGCGGCCCCGCGAAATACGGGTTGAATGTGAACGGACTCGCTTCCACCCCTTTCAACGCCGCCGTGGGTGGAACCGACTTCAACCAGTACATGACTTGGACGACCTACTGGAATTCGACCAACAACCCCACCACACAGGAATCTGCCAAGGGGTACATTCCGGAAACCACATGGAATGATTCCTGCACCAATGGCCTGGCCATCACGCTGGGGTATGGCACAACTGCGGAACAAGCCTGCAACAACCCGAACTTGATTGCGAAGGGTAGTCTAAACTCTACCGGCGGCAGTGGCGGCCCGAGTAATTGCGTTGTGAACAGCCAAACCGTAGGGAGTTGCACCCAGGGCTACGCCAAGCCTTCGTGGCAAAGCGGCGCTGGAGTTCCTAACGATAGCCGGCGCGACCTGCCCGATATTTCGCTCTTCGCTAGCAACGGCTTTCTGGGCAGTTTCTACGTAATTTGCCAGCAGGACCAGACCGGCGGCGTTTGCGACGTGAACGATTTTGTCGGATACGGCGGAACCTCCGTCGCATCGCCCTCCTTCGCCGGAATCATGTCTTTGGTCAACCAGAAGATCGGCGAACCGCAGGGCGTTCCTGGCTTTGTCCTGTACAAATTGGCGACTAAGCAGGCGAACGCGTTTCGCGATGTCCCTCCTGGTTCAACCATTGCTATGCCCTGTGACAGTGGCAGCCCCAATTGCACGGTCTCGAACGCAGGCGATTCCTACGGTGTGCTATCCGGCTACAACACCGGCTCGGCGTACGACTTGGCCACCGGCCTGGGATCGGTGGACGCTGCTAACTTGGTGAATGACTGGAGCGAGGTCACCTTTACCCCCACGTCCACCACCTTGCAGTTGAAGTCTGGCAATCCCGTAAACGTGAAGCATGGGACGGCCGTCCCCGTAAACATCAGCGTGGGTCCAAGCGCCGCTACTGGCGTGGCTTCCCTCCTCGTGAGCACGGGCTCTGGAACGACCACTGGTCAAGCCATCGATGGCTTCACGTTGACCGGAGGATCGGTTACCGGATCAACCAGCCTTCTGCCAGGCGGCACCTACGACGTGATTGCGCATTATGGGGGCGACGGAACCTACGGCGGCAGCTATTCCGCTCCGGTAAGCGTCACCGTCAGCAAAGAAAACAGCACACTCAACCTGCCCGGTGTTCTCCTCGCGACCGGCCCCGGGGGTATTGTTACCACCGTCGCCTACGATTGGGAATACTGGGTGCAGGTCAATTTAGAGAATTCCCAAGGAGCTTCCTGCAATCCAGCGCCGTTCGGCGAAATCGCCTGTCCCACTGGAAGCATCGTCCTTACAGATAATGGCAATCCATTCGGAACTGGTACCTACACATTGAACAACCAGGGTTTCACGACAACCAGCGGCCAGTTGGTCGCTCTCACTGCCGGCACGCATACGTTGGCCGCGCAATACAGCGGAGACAACAACTATAACGCGAGTTCGGCGTCAGTCGTCATCACGGTGACCAAAGCATCCTCGCAAACTCTGCCCGTTGTCGAACAGGGCACTAACTTCACCCAGCCGGTTACGCTCAGCACATTGGTTTGGGATCCCAACGGATTGTCATATGACGCTATCCCCACTGGAACAGTCACGTTTTATTCGAATGGCACAACTATCCCCGGCACTGTAACGTACGGCAATGGAGGCATTTACCCCATCGCCGCAAGCCTGACAACAACCTTTTCTGCGCCGGGGACCTACACTGTTACCGCTGCTTACAACGGAGATCAAAACTACCAGACATCCACATCTCCCTCATCCACTCTCACACTCTATTATCCTCAACCAACTGTCTCGGTGACACCAGCCAGCCAGACCGTCTCTTCAGGCGGCACCGCTACACTAACGGCTCTGGTTGACACGGCAAACCACACGACCTATCCGACCGGACAGGTAACTTTTTTCAACACCGCGAACAATCTGTATGTCTACGGCCCAGCTGCCTGCGCCAACGCGAAGGACAGCAGCGGCAACTATGCATGTCAGGTAACAGCAACTTTTACAGTGCCATCTTCTGAAATGGTCTTAGCCCAGTACAGCGGAGACAACAGTTACCCCTCGTCCTATTCGCCAGCTGTCAGCATCAACGTTCCCGATTTCTCCATCGCGCCGGGCTCGAGCCAGTTCACCGTCACAGCTGGCCAGTCGGTAAATGTGCCCATCAACATTACTGCCCTTTCCGGATTCAACGGAACGGTCACTAACTTCGCATGCCCGGCGGGCCTTCCCGCGGAGACAACCTGCAGCTTCAATCCGGCTCAGGTTACAGGCAGCGGCACAACCACACTTACCATCAGCACAACTCCTCTTGGACAAGCCCGAAAGCGCGCGAGCGCCGCGAATCGCTCAAATTGGTGGGCGGCGACTGGTGGAGCGCTTCTGGTCGGGATATGCCTGATCGGTGCACCCATATCAAGGCGCCAGCGGAGCAGCCTGCTTGCGTTGGTGGTTTTTGCCTTCTTCATGACTCTCCCTGGTTGCGGCGGTGGAAGCTCCAGCAACCCGGTTCCCTCGATCACTTCACTGTCTCCCACCTCAGTCGCGGCTGGCTCCGCGGCCCAGACGCTCACCGTAAATGGTTCGGGATTCATGTCCGCCTCCACCGTCACCCTCAACGGTGCTGCTCATGCTTCGAGCTTCGTCAGCGCGAGCCAGCTCTCGGTTCCACTATCCACCAACGATATGGCTACCACTGGCGCCTTCCCGGTGGTTGTCACCAATCCTGCTCCTGGTGGAGGCTCCTCGAGTAGCGTCAATTTCAGCGTCGTAACCGGAACGCCGACCGGCGCCTTCAACATCACGGTGGCGGCCAGCAGCGGCTCTCTCACACACAACACCACTTTTGCTCTCGTTGTGCAGTAGCCGGCAAAACAGGGCGGGCTCCGGGCAGGTAGATCCCAGCAGAATGGGCTTTCTGAAAAGCTTCCGAACCCAGCCGCGTAGTCCCACAGTGGCGGATCAATTCTTGATTGTTTTTTTCAGGACGTAGTCGAAAAACCTCTCGCTGGTGCCGTCGTCAGAAGTCCACTCCGCTCGGAGCGTCGTTCTCTTCTCCACCTTTCTCAGGGCGGAAAGAAACGTGCGATTCAACTCTCTTGCGCTGGCACCTTCCATCTCGGCTTCGACAATGGACTCGTCGCCCGCTTTCCTGACCGAGCCCTTCGCCGACAGTTGCCCAAGAGCGTGCCGGATCGTCCGGGCATCCGAGCGGTTGACGCGTGCCTTGAGCTTGAGTTTCATCTGGGTCGCCCCTTCATCCCCGCCTCATTTCGAATTGTGGTTTACCGGCCGGCGGCGATGATACTCCGAACGATACCATCCACCGACGCTCGAAGCTTCGATAAGTTCAAAACATCGGCGTTTCCACCGGACATCCCGATGCGCCTCGACTGCGGTATCTCACGATCTTGCCCGCCGCTTTGCGAGGCGGACCTTGCCTAACGCGTGACGCAGATCGGCAATCAGGTCTTCGGTGTCTTCAATCCCCACCGAGTAGCGGATGAGAGCCTCCGGGATGCCGCTCGCCGCGCGTTCCTCCTTGGTGGACTCGACGTGGCTCGTGGTGGACGGTGGACCAGCGACCGTCTCGACGGCACCCAGGTTCGCAGCTAAATGTGCGTAACGCAGACGCGGCAAAAAAGATTTCACTGCATCGAAACCGCCTCTGATGGCAAAACTGAGCACGCCTCCAAAACCGCGCATCTGCCGGCGAGCAATTTCGTGCTGTTCATGGGACTCCAACCCGGGATAAAAGACCCTGATTACGTGCGGGTGCGATTCCAGGAATCGCGCAATCTTAAGCGCGCTCTCGTTTTGCCGTGCGATCCGAAGATGAAGCGTTTTCATTCCTCGAAGCAGCAAGTAAGCGGCCATGGGATCGAGGCAGGCGCCCGTGATCTCACGAAAGTGATAAATCCGCCCTACGAGATCGGCGCCGCCGCACACCACACCGCCGAGCGCATCCGCGTGCCCGCCGAGGAACTTCGTGGCGCTGTGAATGACGAGATCGGCGCCGAGTTTCACAGGTTGTTGATTGATGGGCGTGGCCAGTGTGTTGTCCACAATCACCACGGCGCCGTGGCGATGGGCCACGGCAGCCAGGCGAGCGAGATCGACAACTTTGACGGTTGGATTCGTCGGACTTTCCAGGTACACCGCCTTGCACCCCTGTCCGATTGCCGTTTCGATTGCTTGGTGATCGCTCGTATCGCAGAGCGATACCTTGATGCCGAATCGAGGCAGGAATTCGATGAACAGCTTGTTCGTCCCCCCGTAGGTGTCCTTAATGGAAACGACGCCATCGCCGGGAGACAGGAGTGCAAAAAGCGTGTTGCTGATCGCGCCCATGCCGCTCGAAAAACTGGTGGCAGCTTCCGCCGTCTCCAGATTTCTCACTTTTTCTTCGAAGGCGGCTACGGTGGGATTTGTGTTCCGGCTGTAGATATGGCCATGCGTCTTTCCTTGCGCCACCTTCAGCCACTCGTTCACATCGTCGTAGCCGAAGGAGACGCTCAGCGCCACAGGGATTTGCGTGGCGCGCTCCCAATAATTGCCTTCCTCACCAGCCCACACTCCCCGGGTTCCAAGTCCCGCGTGATCTCTTTTGTTCTCGCTGCGTCGGCGCACAGAAGGGTGCCTCCTTGTTGTTTTTCAGTCTAGCAGGCTAGGGAGACCCAATGGGCGATGCGTTTTGTAAGGCGGAGGCGGTCGATTGTATCGTCGCAAGCCTGCGAGTTTGTCAGCCTCGACGAGGCGAACAAGATGGATGGTGCGCTGTGTTCCAGCTCGAAGACCATGCGAATTTTCAGGGTAAATGGTAAAGTGTGCGAGCAGTAAAAAAAGACGGCCCCAGACCGCCGGCTTCCGCGCTTTCGCGTTCACGTCGGGTCAGAGCCGCCGAAGCATAATGACCGTTAGTCCTGTTAACCGAACGTCTCCGGGACCGTCCGAATCATCGAGGAGAACCACTGTGATCAAGCATGTTCCGCGGTTGCTGGCAGTCCTTCTGTTCACCACTCTGTGCCTTGCGCAAAGTGATCAGATTATCCCTAACGAAAATCTGGCGGTGGAAGGTGTACCTCCGATCCCAAGTTCGCTCGCGGCGAGCGTGGAGCGCTACGGCAATTACCGCGGCGCCAGCTTGGCGAGTTGGAATCCGGAGCGGCGGGAGATGCTGGTCTCGACGCGCTTTGCCGATGTGCCCGAGATTCATCTGGTGAAGATGCCGGGCGGCGCCCGCAGCCAGTTGACGTTTTATCCAGATCCGGTGACGGCGGCTCAATTCAATCCGAAGAAAGGCGGCTTTTTCGTTTTCAGTAAGGATGTTGGCGGCGGAGAGTTTTATCAGTTTCACCGGTATGACATAGGAAGCGGCGATGTCACGCTGTTGACTGATGGGAAATCGCGCAATGTGGGAATGGCGTGGGCGCCGAGCGGCGAGAAAATCGCCTACGGCTCGACGAGGCGCGATGGCAATGACGTGGATATTTGGGCGATGGATCCAGCCGATCCGAAGAGTGATCACATGCTGGCCAAGCTCGACGGCGGAGGCTGGGAACCGTTGGATTGGTCTCCGGATAGCCAGAAACTTCTGGTCTTGAACGAAGTCTCCGCCGAGGAGAGTTATCTCTGGTTGATGGATGCGAACTCGGGGGAAAAGACGCTGCTCACGGCGAAGGGCGACGTAAAGGCGAACTATACGGGTGGAAAGTTCAGCAAGGATGGCAAGGGGATCTATACCACGACCGACAAAGATTCTGAGTTTCATCGCCTGGCCTACATCGACTTGACAACCAAGCAGCATACCTGCCTGACCAGCAACATTCCTTGGGACGTGGACGAATTCGATCTTTCTGATAACGGCAAGATGATTGCGTTCGTAACCAACGAAGACGGCTTCGGTGTGCTGCACCTGCTCGACACCACGACAAGAAAAGAAAAGCTCGTGCCCAAGCTGCCCAAAGGGATCGTCTCGGGCGTGGCCTGGAACAAGAATAACCGCGACCTGGGATTCAATTTGTCCTCGGCGCGCTCCAGTTCCGATGTCTACGCGCTGGACGTGGAAACCGCGAAAGTTGAGCGCTGGACGTTCAGCGAAACCGGCGGGCTAAATACGGCCAACCTCCCCGAGCCCGAGTTGATCCATTGGAAAAGTTGGGATAGCCGCATGATCAGCGGTTTTCTCTACCGGCCGCCGGCGAAGTTTACTGGGAAACGGCCTTTGATCGTGAATATTCACGGCGGTCCTGAGGGGCAATTCCGGCCGGGATTCCTGGGCCGCATTAATTATTGGCTCAACGAGCTTGGCATCGCGGTGATTTTCCCCAACGTGCGGGGCTCGACCGGGTACGGCAAGACCTTTCTTTCGCTCGACAACGGTTTCTTGCGCGAGGGGTCGTACGAGGATATCGGCACGCTGCTGGATTGGATTCAGCAGCAGCCCGATCTGGACTCCAGCCGGGTGATGATCACAGGCGGCAGCTACGGCGGATTCATGACCTTGGCCGTAGCCACGAATTACAACGACCGCATCTGCTGCTCGGTGGATGTGGTGGGGCCTTCGAATCTGGTCACATTTTTGGAGCATACATCCGGGTATCGCCAGGATCTGCGCCGTGTGGAGTATGGGGACGAGCGCGATCCCAAGATGCGTGAGTTTCTGGAACGGATTGCGCCTTATAACAAAGCCAGGAACATTACCAAGCCACTATTCGTGATCGCGGGGAAGAACGACCCGCGGGTTCCCGCCAGTGAGTCGGAGCAGATGGTACAGATCGTGCGCCAGAACGGGACTCCGGTATGGTGGTTGCTGGGCAAGAACGAAGGACACGGCTTTCGCAAGAAGCAGAACGTCGACTACGAGTTCTACGCCACGGCGATGTTCGTGAAGGAGTATCTATTGAAGTAAGGATGACCGAAACTCATTTCTATTTGCCAAACGCCTTTTCAATGCAGGAGTCCGCTATCGAGGCTGCGTTGCAAGCTGGGCGGAGCCCTGAAGATGGGCGTTAGTCCCGATTCAAATGCAACCGTCAGGAGTTATCCGATGAAGCACGTCATTCTTTTTCTTTTCGTGAGCGCGATCATGGCCGCAGCGCAGCCCAAGGCGCTCTTCTACATGACGGACAGCCCTAACTCTGTGAAGTCGTTCACCGAGCACGCGGACAAAATCGACATTCTCGTGCCTGCCTGGTATCGCGTTGACGGCAACGGACTCGTTTGGGGCGGACCGATTCCGTACGTGCTGCAGACAGCGGCGCAGCACCATGTGCCGGTCATGCCGATCGTCGCCACCACCGTGCAAGCTGAGCTGCACAAACTTTTCACGACTCCAGCGGCGCGAAAGGCCTTCGTCGACTCGATTCTCAGCGAGTGCAAGAAGAACGGGTACAGCGGCTTTCAAATCGACTTCGAAAATGTGCAGTGGATCGACCGCGATCTGCTCTCGGACCTTGTTGCCGAAACTGCGGCCGCGCTCCACAAGGAAGGCTTGCAACTTACCATCGCCACCGTGCCCAACGCTCCCGGCGCTCCGGGGAAGAGCAGCTACTCTCATTGGCTCTATGCCAACTGGCGCGGTGCATACGATCTGAAAGCCCTGGCCCAAGCAGCCGACCTGATTTGCCTGATGACCTACGATCAAAACACGCGATGGACAGAACCCGGCCCGGTCGCGGGTTATCCGTGGACGGTGCAACAACTGGAATACGCACTGCAATTTGTTCCCAAGGAAAAGCTGTCGCTAGGCATTCCGGTTTATGGATATCACTGGTTTGCCGGGGATCCCGGCAAGGATGAGAAACCGAACCCGACTGCCGAATACATCGGGCAGCAGGAAGTCGACCAATTTTTGGCTGCCTATCACGCGCATCCCGAGTGGGACTCGTTCGACCGCACAGCCTGGTTCTACTTCTACAGGGACGATACTCGCGAGTGGGTTTTCTACACCGACAAGCGCGGATTCCAGGAGCGCCTGAATTTAGCCCGCGATCGCAATTTGCAGGGCTTTTGTTCGTGGCTGCTCGGGGCCGAGGATCCCGCAATCTGGACCGTGTTGCCTTCCCACAAATGAGAACTTATGACCTCGCAAACCCCTGCTTCGCCGCCGCAATCGTCTGCTGAACATCCGGTTCGGCGTGCGCTGCGCCAAGGAATGCCGCCTCATACTGTGAAGGCGGCAGATACACTGCACCATCGAGCATCGCGCGGAAGAAGCGGCCAAACGCCTCCGGCTTTGATTCCGAAGCCGAATCCCGGTCTGTCATCGGCCCCAGCGTGAAGAACCAGGTAAACATCGATCCGGCGCGTTTGTGGCAGAAAGCCACGCCCGCCTCTTTCGCCGCAGCCTCGATGCCCGCTGCAAGTTCGCCGCTCAACCTATCCAGCCCAAGTTACAAGCGCAGCTTGACACATTGCTGCAGGCATGCGGAAAATTCGAAATACAATGAGGCCGTTGTCAAATACCGAGGGGGGCAACAGTGCCAAATCTAGAGAATGCGCTGCAGCAGCTTCGCGAGGAACGCCGCCGGGCGCAGGCAGAAGTTGAGAAGCTAGACCGAGCAATTTCCGTGATCGAGTCTTTGAACGGTTCAGGAGTATCCCGCGAGGCAACCCGGCCGGCCCGAATCGTGTCGGCCGCTTCACGGCGCAGAATGGCGCAAGCGCAGAAAGCACGATGGGCGAGGGTACGGAAGGAATCGCACCCAGCGAAAAGAACTGGTTCGGCCCCTGCGAAGCGCACCATGTCGGCATCAGCCCGCAGGAAGATCGCGGCGGCACAGCGGGCAAGGTGGGCGAAGCTGAAGGCGCAGCGGAAGAAGGCTATTTAGAACCGGGCAGGGGTCTAGTGTTTAGTCGTATTCACTGCCACCGGAGCCGAATCGCGCTGGAGGTAGGCTGGCGCCACGCTGCAACGGCGCAAAGGAGGAGGGTATGGGAATGTTGGCGAAGTTTCTATTCAGGGAGACGCCTTCCCTGGTCAGCACGGAGTTCTTGGAGACGCTTTTGGCGGACTACCCGAGGCGTGACTTTCAGGTTCGATTGTGGGATGGCACTACGTGGGGAGCGGAAGAGCAGGCGCGCTTCACATTGGTTCTCAAGCACCCGGGAGCGCTGCGTGCGATGTTTCTCTCGCCCAGTGAACTCACGCTCGGAGAAGCCTTTATCTGCGACGATTTCGACATTGAGGGTAATATCGAAGCCGCCTTCGACTTGGCCGACTACCTTCTTAGTCAGAAGCGCAGCCTGTGGGAGAGTCTAGATCTCACGGCGCGGCTTCAGAAGCTGCCGGGGAGTGATCTCCCGCGAACAAGCCTGCATCCCACTAGATTCTGGGGACCGGTCCACTCCAAGGATCGGGACCGACAGGTTGTCAGGCATCACTACGATCTCCCGGTTGAGTTCTACGCGCTTTGGCTGGATCAGCGCATGATTTACTCCTGTGCTTACTTCGCCACGCCGGAAGAAGACTTGGATACCGCCCAGGTGCGCAAGCTGGATTACGTCTGCAGGAAGCTGCGGCTGCGCCCCGGCGAGCGTCTTCTGGATGTCGGCTGCGGTTGGGGTGGATTGATCATGCACGCGGCCGCACACTACAGGGTGGACGCTGTGGGGATCACGCTGAGTGCGCCGCAAGCGGAGGTGGCACGAAGACGCTTGCACGAATCAGAGCTAAATAATCGATGCCGCGTGGAGGTCTGCGACTACCGCGACCTCGAACACGACCAGCAGTACGACAAGATTGTGAGCGTCGGCATGTTTGAGCACGTCGGTGAACAACTCCTGCCGGAGTACTTCCGCCGGGCTTGGGACTTATTGCGGCCGGGCGGTGTATTTCTGAACCACGGGATTGCTTATTCTGCAACGTATCGCAGGCAAGGAGCGTCGTTTACTGATCGCTACGTGTTTCCCGACGGCGAACTGCTGCCGATCAGCACAAGCCTTCGAGCGGCGGAGCTGAGCGGCTTTGAGGTGAGGGACGTTGAAAGTTTGCGTGAGCACTACGCCTTGACACTCCACCACTGGGTCCGGCGGCTGGAGGCCCATGCAGAGGAGGCGCGTCGGATCACCGACGATACCGCTTACCGCACATGGCGCCTCTATATGGCGGGCGCGGCACATGGATTCCGGAGCGGTCGTCTGAGCGTATACCAAACCCTGCTTGTCAAGCCGTTGCACGGGCAGAGTGGTTTGCCGCTGACCCGCGAAGACTGGTATCGGGTCTAGACCCGATCAGACCCAAGCCCCTCATACAGGGCCAAGGTAGTCACGACATGCCTCCTTCAGTGCACAACTCGATGGGGCGGAGCTTCCTCGGATCATTCTCCATCTCCATGAAATCCTACTCTCCTTGCGGAGCTGACGGCCCGAGCTCTCAGTCCCCGATTACGCCCGGAATAACGCGGGCGATAGCCACCGGACGCTCAAAAATTCCTGGGAAGAGAACACATTGTGTCGTGTTATGCTCGCTCACTCCCACACCAACGTTCAACGGCAGCCTCTTGCCGAGCTTCACGTCCCCACCGGGATAAATCTGGTGCGTTTGTTTATCCAGCGGTGATCAGCATCACTCCCAAGGCAATGTTGTTCGTCAATCCTCCGGTCAATTCAAAAGTCGTGGGTAACTGATCGTTCATTGGCGCAACTATACCTTGGGGAGTCCTGGTGCCTATTCTTACTTAGTTGAGGTGCGTTTCGAGAGTGAATTTTCCGGGTGCAAGCGGTTCATATCCTTAGACGTGAGCCTCAAACGGGTCTTGTGCTCGGACCGGGGCCGCACACATCAGCAAGATGCGGGCGCAAGCGGATTCGAGCGACCTGAATGCCCCCGCTAGGTTAACACTGCTTTTCGTCCACTAAGTGAGCCTTGAGCTTCCGGCCCTTCGGTGTTCTCAGCGTGAGACTCTTGCCCTTGAGTACAAACTCGACATCCTTGTCCTTCGCAGAAAACAGATCGTCAATCTCATCGAGAACAGGTGTTTCGTACTCGCTACAGTATGTTTGGCCGGAAGCCCGAACCGCAAAATAAAGCAGGTAGTAGTGGATTCGCGGATAGCGGCTGAAAAAGTACGGATTACGCAGGACCTTTCGTACGCTGAGAACTTTGCCGATCTGCGGGGATTCACTTGACGAAGCAGGCGGAGGTTCTGTGCCCTGTGCGTAAGCGATCGCCACCAGGAAAACACCTGTGACAAGCACAACAGCTAAGACCCCCTGCCCCAACTCCTGATGAAATGCCATGCTCAGTATTCTCTTGATATTCCAACAATTCCGCAAGATTCGACAGTAACATTTACAAGTGTTTTTCTAGATCTGATCTCGATGCTGCTCTAAAACGATGCGCACTAATTGACTCCGCGTCCGGACACCAGTCTTGGAAAAGAGCTGCTGAAGAGCGGCTTTGACCGAACTCTCCGACACTCCGATGCGCGCCGCAATTTCTTTGTTTGCAAGGCCCTCGAATACATACGAAAGCACTTGCTGTTCTCGTTCCGTGAATCGTCTGCTTCGGGTTTCCCCCGGCACTGCTGCCTCGCTATTGAGGGCGGTTTGCAGCTGATCCCGGTCCAGCCACACCTTGCCAGCCATTACGTCACGAATTGCCTGTGCCAGCAATGCGGCAGAGTCGTGTTTTCGAAAAACTCCAGAAATGCCGGAACGGATCAGCTCCGCAGCCACCCCCGCATCCACCCCTGCAGTTACAACGAGGACCTTTCCCTGGAATCCCTCTTCCTTTGCCAATCGGAGGAACTGCCGGCCATCGCTCTCGCCAAGATCGAAATCAAGGAGCACGACATCGATCGCCTTTCGCCGCAGAATCTGCAGAGCCTCTCCAATTGTGCCGCAGTGAGCAGCAACCTCGAACCCGGGCTCCGCAGCGAGGAGCCGACTTGCACTCTCTCGAAACAACGTGTGATCGTCTAACAACAAAAGGTGGACGGTGCTCGCCGCAGTTTCAGGCATTTGCCGCCTCCTCCTCTCCGACACCTAGGGGCAAGACCACAGCGAAGCAGCAACCTTCCGATCTCGGCTCGTAAGAAAGTTCCCCCCCGAAGCTGCGCATAATCGCCCTGGAAACGTAGAGCCCGAGACCGCTGGACTTGGCGCCGCTCTGGAACGGCCGGAACAGGTTTTCTGGCGAAGCGACTCCCGTCCCTGTATCCTCGAATCGAATTACGACAGTCCCGTCCTCCTCTCGCGCCGCAATTCGAAGTTGCTTCACCCCGGTGGACGCCATGGCCCGGCGGCTATTCTTCGCCAGGTTTAAGAAAACCTGAATGAGTCCGTACCGGTCAGCCCAAACCAATGGCAATGATTCCTGAACATCCCATTGCACTTTGATATCGGACTCGTGATAGGCGGTTTCGATCAGGATTCGCAATTCGTCCAGTACAGACGTAAGTTCAACCACCTCACCATTCTGAGCTGTGGTGGAACCCAATTCCAATGCCGACACTCTTTCCAGGCTCTGGATCAAGTTCCCCAAGGCCTCAAAGTCCTCGTTCGACTCAAGCTCCTTAACTCGGGAGAGGTTCTTATGCACGACAAGCACTGCACCGCAGAGGTTCCGAATTTCATGGGCCACAGCGCTCATCAGGATTCTCGTGTTCTTCAATAGATAGTCTAGACTGAGATCCTCGCGATTCCGCAGGTCCTCAGAAAGGTCCACAATGATGGCCGCCAAGCGCGGGCCCGATATCGTGCCGTAGGTCGAAAACCAAACACCGGCCAGAAAGACTTCCCCATCGCTCCTTTTCCCTGTGCACTGCAGAGTGGTCCGGAATACTCGTGGCTGTTGAGTCTTGAGAATCGTCTGCAAAGCTGGGAGATAAGAGTTGATTCCCTGGTCTTGCAAAGGCTTCCCTTCAAGAGCGAGCAAGTGTTGAGCTGCTTCATTTGCCAACAAGACGCTGCCGCCCGAGTCAATCGTGACAATCGCAGCTGGACTGCTTTCGACGAGGGAACGCAATTGCTCCTCGGCGTCCTCGCGTAGCTTGATCTGCCCTTCGAGTTCTTCGACGTGCGTTATCGCAATTCGGCGATTGCGGATCAACTCTGAAATAAACAGTCCCGTACCGACAAATCCTGCTGAGCTAAACAGCAAGCGAAGCACCGCTTCATTTTCTGGCAAATTGCTGAACGCTTCCTGAAGAACTGCACAAACCAGTGCAACCCCCACAATCTGAGTCCTTGACAGGAACCCCCCGAGAATCATGATGGGAAATAGGTAAAGAAATCCCAGCGAGATGTAGGGCTTCGTCGCCCAGTCGACCACCGCGATGGCTGATATCAAGAGACCGGCAACAACGATCAGTCTGGTGCGGTTGGCCGGTGCGTACATGGACAGTACGTCTTTCATGGCTACTTTAATGGTGCGCTATCTTCGTGTGCCAAGAAAACTGCTTTCTCAAACCCTAGCCAAAAGATAGGCTCCCGGCTCACCAAAAGATAGTGTATGCAAAACAATCCGCGGAGAAGTGTACCCTAGCCAAACGTGCCCCAGCCGAAAGGATACTTTGCCCACATCAAGAAATGACATACAACCGAATCCAGAGGCGAGCTTGATGTTTTCGAGGGGATTGGTCGTTTGTCTATTGGCTATAGGTATCGCAACGATCATTGCAAAATGCTACGCAGCGCCGCAGGCCGACCAGGTGGGCTCCGATGAATCCAACCGGCAAGTGGGCAAAACCCAGAACCCGACCGGTAATAGGGCTTCGAGCGACCTTCCAGACCACACCCACAATCCCAAGGACATGGGTTCTACCTATGTTCCGCTAGACAGTTGGATATATCCGGCTCTGGATCGCCTCGCCGCATTGGGCTATGCGGAGAGGGGATTCGAGGGTGTGCGTCCGTGGACTCGCATGCAATGCGCACGAATGATTGAGGAGGCCGAAGAGGACCTGGAAGTACTTTATCCTCTGAGTGAAGACGCAGAAGATCTGCTGAGCCGCCTCGAAGAGGAATTTTCCTTTGAAATAGGCCTGCGAGATGGCCAGCGCAACTTAGGCGCAAGCCTTGAGTCAGCTTACGCCAGGGCTGTATCTGTCAGTGGCCCAGCCTTGACCAACAGTTACCATTTCGGCCAAACGGTTTCTTATGACTTTGGCCGCCCATTCGAACGAGGGACTAACGGTCAGGCCGGCGGCGCCTTTCGAGCTGAAGCCGGACCCTTTGCGCTTTACGTCCGCGCCGAATATCAGCACGCGCCTTCTGCTCCCGCTCCTTCGGAGGCCGTCCTCAATGTGATCGTGCTCAAAGATGAAGTGCCCATACCTCCCGATGCCGGCGTTGACGGAATCAACGGCCGCGATTATTGGACGCTTATGTCGTCCTGAATTTGAGCCCGCTAAAGTTGAGCAACTGGCAGCTCTCGGTGGACAGGCAAAGCCATTCCTGGGGCCCCGGCCCCGGCGGCGCTTTCTTGCTGAGCGACAATGCCGAGCCTATTGGCATGGTCGATATCGTCAACCCGGAGCCCATCCGTCTGCCCTTTCTTTTGAAGTTCCTGGGGCCGGCGCGGATCGATCAATTTGTGGGAATGCTCGAAGGCCGCACGGATCATGCGCACCCCCTGGGTTTACGGCCAAAAAATCACCTTCAAGCCTTTGCCTTGCCTGGAGATCGGATACGGGCGCATCACTACAATTGGAGGCCGGGGTGGGGACCCATTCACTTTGCACAATTTCATTCTCAGCCTTTTTGGTCAAGTGAGTCATAAGCTTGGTTCGATTCCGGGCGACAACGATGATGAGATGGATTGGACGTTTTATGTCCCGAAGGTGCGGAACTATATCGTTCTATACGGTGAAATGTACGCAGAGGACGACTTCATCGCGTGGGTGAATATCAGGGCGTCTCCATTTCGGCCGGGGATCTACATTACTCGCATTCCCGGAATCCCCAGACTCGATCTTCATATTGAAGCCGCGAACACGGAGACTCCTGGATGGCATAGTCGGATCGGCGGCAATGAGGGGCAATATATTTATTGGGACTACGACTACAAAGAAGCGGACACCGACAATGGCTTTCTGATGGGCAACACGGTTGGCCGAGACGGCAAGACCATTCAAGGCTGGCTAACTTATTGGGCGTTGGCCAGGAATACTGTCCAACTCATGTACAAGAACAATTTTGTTGATCCCGCTTTCATTCCGGGAGGAGGCGCCTGGCAGGATTACTCTGTGCAAAATGAGTTTCATCGTCGATCGGGACTGTACGTGAAGAGCCAGCTGCAGTATGAACATATCTCGCACTATCCATTGCTCTTTAACGGACCGCAGCAAAATGTGACAGCAATTGTTGAATTGGGCTTTATGCCCAACAACAACAAAAGTAAGAAATAACAGACTTCCCACGTGAGCTGCGCACTTGCCTACCGAAATGTGGGGATTCCGAGTTTTCGGCGCGTGGCGCAAAAGCGAAACTTGTCAAACAAACCAGCCAAAAGATAGCCCCCTCGCTCACCGGAAGATAGTGTTTGAGACTCGAAGATAGGATTCCCCCTCGCGCACAGTGGCTCGCACAATGATCACTGCCGCGTCCAGCACGGCATCTTTAGAGGCCTGAGAGGGGCGTCGAGTTGGAGCAATCGCGGCTACGCTCTAGGGCGAATCCTGGAAGCGTGACGGTCGAACGAAAATGATGAAGTATCCGGTTCACATCAGTAAGAGAGTTGCCGTTGTGTTTGTGACGGCCGCAGCGATCATTGTCGCAACGGGACTTCTGGAATCAGGCCGCAGTCGTGGTCAGGCTGCAAACGCAAATGCGCCGCAGGAATCGGGCGCAAAATCCAACACGTCCGGGTCCGAAGCGGCCTTGGACCTGTCACCCAGCCAACTGAACTCGATCAAGATCGAACCGGTGGGAAGCTACCTGTTTCCCGTTGAGAAGGAAGGGGTATGCGAGCGAGCTCGACGTGGCGGCGCAGGAATCACAGCTCGCGCTTGTCGCCGCCGCCTTGCCTCCGCTGCTTAAGCAGTTGGCGCAACAACGGGACCTGCTGGCTGTGCTGTCGGGCGGGTTCCCCAGCCAGGATTTGACCGAAAAGTTTGAGCTGTCGAGTCTGCATCTGCCTCAGGAACTGCCGCTGAGCCTTCCTTCGCAACTCGTGGAGCAACGCCCGGATGTGCGCCAGGCCGAGGAGAACTTGCATTCAGCCAGCGCCCAGGTTGGAATTGCGCGTGCAAATCGCCTCCCGAACTTTGCGCTGACTGGAAATGTTGGCAGCATGGCGGTCGCCGCCAGCAATATATTCGCGGCGGGCATGGGCTTTCGGGATATAGGCGCAAGCGTCACGCAGCCCATCTTTCAAGGCGGCATCCTCCTACATCGGGAGCGCGCCGCGAGAGCCGCTTATACTCAGGCCGCCGAACAATATCGCAGCACGGTCTTAACCGCCTTTCAGAATGTCGCTGACACGCTGAATGCGCTCCAACAGGACGCGAACGCCTTGAAGGCCGCGGCTGCCGCTAAAGACGCCGCCAGCGTCACCCTCGACCTGACTAAGAAACAGCTTGAATCCGGTTACGCCAATTACCTCGCGCTCTTGAGCGCGGAACAAGCCTATCAGCAAGCCCTGATTAACTTGGTGCAGGCTCAGTCGAATCGTTATGCCGACACTGCCGCGTTGTTCCAGGCTCTTGGCGGCGGATGGTGGAACCGTCCCGACATTCCTAAGAGCTAACTATGAAGGCGTCACTAGTTGCAACCTGGTACTCAATGGCAACAGACCTTTTAGTGAGTACCGTCGCCATGGCACTTGGAACTTTTGTTGCGGCCTCACCCTATCGGGCGGCTAAGATTTGGGGGTCGCAACGACTCGCTAACTTAGCTCCTGAACACAGAGCTTCGTTCGTAGGCTGGTACCGCGCCTTCGGGATCCTTCTTTGTCTGGCAGGCGTGCTCCTCACGGTGGATAGCACCGTTTTTTCAAGTTGTCAGCACGAGAATTCCCATCTTCGGCCGGCGCAAGAGAACACGAATGTGTCCGCGCCACTTCAGGAATCTGCCGAAAGATAGCCTTGAACGCTCGAAAGATGGCTGCCAAACTTGAAAGATAGGGTTCTCGGCATCCGGCACTCCGGTTTACATAGATGGAATGTCTGGCGATCAACCTCGATTCCTTGCCACGGCGGCATTTTCGTTCCCCTGGGACCGCTTCTTCGATCAAGGCGAGCGGCTCTTTGAGGTTGCTTTCCTTGTGCTGTGGCTCGCGTTCGTGGTCTTCCTTGCCTACGCCGCGGTACGTTTCGTCCGCGAAAACGCCAAGAAGAAGTCAAAGAGCAAAGGGAAACGGCGTGACCGCCCAGCATCCCCAACGCGCAGTTGGAACTAGAGGTGTGATCGTGACGCGAGAGCTAGGCGACGCTCGCCCAACTGATTCAGTAATCGAGAGGCAACGGCAACCCACGCAAGCCTAAAACTTCCTACTACTCCCTCCTCCCTTTTTCTCTTGTCTACTGCGATTAACTATGGTTAACTATACAACATCATCCTTGGTTAATGTCGGCGAACTGGGCTGACGTTGGCGCTTAGTGGCCAAGCGCAGTGGGGGAATACATGGCACGGGTAATTTGCTTGGATCTCATTCTGGCGGTCATCGCGTCTCTTCTTCCGGCGAAAGCACTCGCACAAGGCGAAACCACCAGTGCCATCGTCGGCGAAGTAAGGGATGCAACTAACGCAGTTGTGCCGGGCGCCATTGTGACGGTCACAAATCACGAGACCGGTCTAAAGCGTAGCGCTCACACCGATGACGCAGGCCGGTTCAATTTCCCACAGCTAAAGCCTGGTGCCTATTCGGTCAGAGCGGAAGCGCGAGGTTTCGAACCGCGGCAAAATGACAATGTCGTTTCGGGCCTGGGCCAGAAGCAAAGAGTGGATTTCACGCTTAACGTGGCGCGATCAAATGAGGTGGTTGAGGTAAACAGTGAAGCGCCACTCATCAACCCGGAAAACGCAAACACATCTACCACTTTGAATGCGCCGGCGCTGGAGGATCTGCCCAATCCAGGTGGTGATTTAACCTACCCTCTGCAGTTTGCGCCTGGCGCCCTCATCAACACGGCGGGCAGCAGCAACGACTTCGTCGGCGGCACAAACGGATATGGCAACGTGGAGTTTAACGGACTGCCCGCCCTCTCAAACGGTTACATCGTTGACGGACTGGAAACGAACGACCCGCTTACTAACCTCAACAGCGGCCTTTCAACCAACCTTGTTTTGGGATTGAATTCAATTTCAGAAGTGACTGTCAACACTCTTTCCTATTCCGTGGATCAAGGGCGGTATGGAGCCTCCCAAGTCGACTACGTCACCAAGTCTGGCACGAATCTGTTTCACGGAAATCTCTATGAACTGTGGAATGGTTCGCTGCTGAATGCAGCGGACTACTTCACCAATGCGACGCCGGGGAATCACAAGCCCAGATCGACGGTCAATCATTTTGGGGGCAGTCTGGGCGGCCCAATTGTGCACGACAGACTCTTCTTTTTCTTCGACAGCGAATGGATGCGGATCGCGCTACCGATTGTTACGCCAACGATCGTTCCCACTGCGGCATTCCAACAATACGTCTTGCAACAGCTTCCGCTGGGTCAAACAACCGGCTGCGTGGCTAGCGGGCCTAATCGGAATTGTTACCCCGCCGCGCCGCAGTTGGTCCCTTTCTATCAACAAATGTTCTCCCTCTATCGAAATACCAGCGGTACCGCCTACGCGATAGACGGTTGTCCGATCGCGGTGGGTTGCGCGAACCAGCAAAGCGTTTCGCACACCAGCGACGACCACGAGCAAGTGCAGACGGCCCGAATCGATTACAACATCAGCCCGAAGGACACCGCATGGCTTCGTTTTCAGTCGGACACCGGTCTGCAAGCCGTGTGGACGGACCCCATCAACCCGGTGTTCAACGCGCTTTCGCCGCAGCCTCTCTGTTCTTTCGCGGCAGGACACACGCACGTCTTCTCGCAGAACCTGGTGAACTACTTCAATCCCGCATTCTCCTGGTACGAAAGCTTGTTTGGGCCAAGCAACCTTCAGAAGACACTTTCGGCGTTCCCGATCGTGCTCGAGGGCAGCGGCGCGAACCCCTTTACGCCCATAGGAGGGCTGGACAACACCTGGATTCAAGGCAGGCGCGCATCCCGGTTCTTCATCAATGACAACCTGTCCTGGAGCCGTGGCGCTCACGAACTGCGATTCGGAACCAATACCCGTATCTTCCGTTTGAACGACTTCGACTTCGGGGAAGGCGCGGTTTCCACCGTGACTTACGCGAACTTGCAGCAATATATCTATGGAGTAGCGAACACCGCCTTGAAGACGTTCCCTTCGAACGCAAATGAGCCCTTCAACTTTCTCAATCTCGATGTCTACGCGCAAGACACCTGGAAAGTGACTCGCAAACTGACCTGGACGTTCGGTCTGCGCGATACCTTCAACTCCAATCCGCTGAATCCGCATGAACAGGTCGCCCGTCTTCGCGGCTCCTTCGGTTCCATCTCGCATGACGTCAATCAACCGCTGAACGCCGCTATTCAAACTCATCTCGGTAATCTGTTCTCGTCCACGCCGCTGGCCATTCTGCAACCGAGAACCGCGATTGCGTGGCAGTTCGAGCCGAAATCCGTTCTCCGCACCGGCTTTGGGATTTTCAGCGATATTTTGCCGGGCACTGTGGCCGACCTGATCGGCGCCAATCCTCCATACGATAAGACGTTCCAGGGAGGACTGTTCGGCACTGTGGGCCAAGCCGGATCCGCGGGCTGCGACCCGGTAGTCGGCTGCGCAGCCATCGCTCCCGCAGTGACGAACAGCGCAGTGGACGCAACCATTGCAGCGAATCAGACTTTTACTTCGGGATTCCCCCAGGGCCAGCTCTCGTGCGCATCTCCACTGTCAAATCCGACAAGTTGCCTTCCACCGGTCGCGATCACGGCCATTCCAGATGGCAAGCTCCACGCTCCGTACTTCATGGAGTGGAGTCTGGGCATTGAACACCAATTCGGAACGACCGCCAGCGCGCACGCGCAGTACGTCGGCACGCGCGCTGTGAACCAGCCGTACTCAACCCAAGTCAACGGCTACCAAACCGTGTGCCAGGGCTGTTTTACGCCGTTCCCTTACATGCAACCTACCGATCCACGATTCGGCGCGGTGACGCAGTTCTCCACCGGCGCGAACAGTCACTACAACGGCCTCCAACTGACCGCGATGAAGCGGCTCGGCCATGGTTTGCAAGGACAGGTCAACTACACCTGGAGCCGTTGCATGGATACAGTCTCGAACGGAGGATTTCTGCAATTCTCCGCCGGAGGAATTCTTTCGCCTTTGCCGGGAGAGCTGGCCCGCGATTATGGTCCTTGCGACTATGACATCCGCCACAATCTCAATGCGCAGTATGTGTATCAGTTGCCGGTTCGAGTGCGTAGTCATTCTCTGGGCTACGCGCTCAACGGCTGGCAGATTTCCGGGACAGCGTTTTGGCACAGCGGAGTTCCGTTCTCGGTGTTGAGTTCGCCCTATTCAGCTACCAATCCAAGCACCGGGAAGGAAGAGGGAATTGTGCAGGGCAGTGGGCCGGAGTTCGCCAGTCTTGTGCCGGGAGTGAATCCCTATTGTCGCCATTGCAGCCTGGGCGTTACCCAAGCGGGCACAATTCAGTGGCTCGATCCCGATGCGTTTGTATCGGCATTTGATACGAGTACAGGGACATGCTATAGCCTTCATGGCGGTGACAAAGACAATGCTCATACCTGCCAATTCGGAAACCTCGGTCGCAACTCACTGCGCGGTCCCGATTTCCTCTGGAGTGACTTCTACCTGACAAAATGGTTTGCCTTGACCGAGCATGTGAAGCTGCGGTTTGAGGCCCAGTTTTTCAATGCCTTCAACCATCCGAATTTCAGCCTTCCAAGCGTGATGCAGGCCGGCATTCCGGGAAATCCTTCCACGCAGGGTGGATTTGGAGCGCTCACGTCCACAACTTCTCCGCCGACCGGCTTGCTCGGCGTTGGGTTGGGCGGCGACGGCACTCCGCGCATGATCGCATTTCAAGCGCGACTGGAGTTCTGACCTGGAGCGTGCTTCCTAAATTGGTTTTGGGCAGGGCACGGCTTTAGAGCGGTTCCTTAGAAGGTA
>PLIC01000013.1 GCA_003139995.1 Candidatus Acidiflorens stordalenmirensis
CGGCTTAGTTCAAACGCCCTTGTAGGAAGGGGCGAACGGGGCTCCGAAAGCGGACAAAAGTCAAGCTGCTTTCGCTATATCATCGGTTTGTGATCGCATTGCATTCGCCCGATGGAGTCGTTAAAACCGGACTGCTCGTTTGCCCTTCGGAGAGAACGGCCGCAAAGCCTGCGTGTAGCATCGAACAGGACACTTTCTCCGGTCCGGTTTGAGAACAAGAGTTGCGGAATTGCGGCGTTTTTCTGCGATTGTTAGGGGAAGGCGGGCAGATTTCTCTGCAGTGCAGACTGCGTGGCGGAGAGGGAGGGATTCGAATCCGCCTGAAAACGTCAAACAAAGGACTTAACCGCGCACGGACAGCACACATGATGCATGTAAGTACATGAACAACCCGCCATCTGATTTGTAAGTGATTTGTTGCGATCCCCACACGCCGCAAACACATCGACATACTTACAACGGAATCCATCTCCGCACAAGCCGACGCCCCCGAGCTTGCATGGAGAAGCGCTTACGTTGGCGTGGGCTTACCAACCTTTATATCTCGTTCCGTCGAGCACCGTCCCCTGCGACTTGATGTAGACGGGAATTGCCGATGGCAAAGTCTCCAAGCTGGTGGTGAAGCGTCGAAGCGCGCTCACTAAGTTACTTGTGGACCGGCGACCGTTGGCAACACTTATTTTCGGATGACTTCCACGTATCCAGGTTCTCAAACAGGCCGGGCCGTCGATCACCATTTGGCCTGAATCAACTTGCCCGCCAACAGACGCAGATGATCTATGTCGACCAGAAGATTGAGCTTGCTCCTCCCCCACTGACGACTTCGGAATTGGTATGCAACTTCGCCGACTCGCACGGCCCGCGTGCTAGATGCCAGCATGTCGACAAGCAGCTTGAATCCTCTACCACTCAACCGCGGCAACACCTCTTCGAAAAACGGACGGCGAAATATAAAAAATCCGCTCATCGGATCCGACACGTGACAGCGACATGCCGCTCTACTGATTCGCGATCCAATATTGCTGAGTACCACACGCGCATGCGATAAATTGCCCATGCTACCTCCGGGAACCCTGCGACTACCGATTACGATGTCCAAACCGTTGGACTTCAGTAGTTCCAACATTCTTGGCAAAATGCTTTCATCGTGCTGTAAATCGGCGTCCATTACAGCCACATATGGCCCTGACGTATGCAGTGCTCCCTCGATGCAAGCTGAAGATAGTCCGTGCCGACCAACACGCTCAAGCACCCGAACTCGCCGATTCATCCTGGCTATCTCGAGAATGTGTGCAGCCGTTCCGTCTAGTGAATGGTCGTCGACGAAGATAGCTTCCCATTCCAGGCCTTCAAGAGCTGTCGTTAATTTGGATATTAGAAGTGAAATGTTGCCGCGTTCGTTATACGTTGGTATTACGAGAGACAATTCCGGCGAGAAACAAGTCGGAGCGGAAGACTTCTCGGCGTCTACATGCGGATTGTGGTTGTACTGCATTGTTGGAAGCTCATAACCCTATTGAGCTTCGGCCACCCCTACGCCGTTGCTAAATACCAGACAACATACATTTCGTCACATTCCTATCATTGACCAGCAACTGTGAAGTTCATCAACCCCCCGTCCGACGCAGGAAGCCATTGATCTCCTCTTCAGGGCGGGGCACTGTACAACTGCCAGAGCGTCGATATAAGCAGCTTCCGTCCCAGCATCCAACCATGTGGAAGTCGGCAGGCACCTCACTGGAACCTGCGATGGCAATAAGAGTGTTGAAACTCCGAACGTTCTCGTTACCTCTGAGCTCCGTCAGAAGAATAATGGGAACATTCTGGTGTAGATGTGTGTACCCTCCGCTGTCAACCCAGCTAATCCCGTAGAGTCCCAGTCCGCAAGTCCGCGAATCGTAGCTCAGCCGATTGAAAGCAGTTAACACGCCAGAGTCTTTGCTCCAATACTGAAAGCGCGGTGCCATCCACCATGATGCCAAAGCACAAAGAATTAAGCTCGCTCCAATAGTTATTCCCGACCGCCACTGGGACTCTTTGAACGCCATAATGTCGTGAGCAATATCCACCACGCCAATGGCCGCGAGCGTAATGATTATCGGGATAACTGGATAGAGAAATCGTGGCTCCTTGTGGTTAATAAGAGAATGGGATATCACTGTAATTAGTGTTACGATTCCAAGGAAAGGACTGCGGAGCGCGCCTATGACGGCGAAAAGGAGAACCGGCCCCAGGCTATTCACGAGAGCGAGCACATACCAGTACCATGGCTGAACGCCATAGGCCTCACTGCGATGCTCTATTAGATTTATCCAGAAGTAACGCCAAATGATTGAAACGGATATGACCACGTGAACATGTCTACGATCCCGAACACTAGAATTGGCAGAATAAGTCCACATGCCACAGGGAGCGCCCTTTGTCTCCAGCGTGAGCGGCAGAAATACAGCACGGCAAACACAACAGTCGGGACCAATTGGATGCGCAGCCCCAGTCCTGCCCCACAGAGAATTCCAGCTAGAAATAGTCTTTGCCGCTCAGGAAAGAGTTTCGCATAAACTCCTAAGTAGAGTCCGGGTAGAAGCAGGTGAGTAGCAAATACTTCATTTAAGGTCCTCGCACCGAAAATCACTAATTCGTACCACAACGCACAACAACCCGCTGCGATTAGTCCAGCTTCTACGCCTCTTGCACGCTCGGCGCAAATGAAGCCGAACCAGACTGTTGTTAGTGAAAACAACGACATCACAACTGCGATACCGCGCAAATACCCGAGCGAGTGAGGTCCCATCCAATCGGTTGTTCGCATGATAGCCGCCAAGAACGCAGGGAAAATCCAAGAACGAATTCCTTCTCGCCACTCCCACGTCACTACCCCGTACCCATAGGCCAACCGATGTGCGGGCTCCTCTGTCTGAAACACTTCGTCAGGATGAACGATATTCGGGGCCTTGGCTGCAAACAACCTGAGCACGAAGGCAAGCAGCAAGAAGGCGAAGAGAAAACGCTTTGCGACCACAGTTGGCATGTCCCTTTAAAGAGATGGTAGCCTTGTCAGCACGTCCGGCGAAACGCTCGTCCGGCATCACACAAAACGCGGATTCCTTGTTCTCCGGCCACCTCCACACGAATTGATTCATAAATGCCCATTACCGCCTTCGCTGACAGTCTGGCATCCAGATGTGTCTGGACGTATTGCCTCCCTGCCCGTCCTAACCTTCGCCTCAAGTGCCTGCTACCGAGAAGATCGCGAGTGCGGGCGGCCAGTTCGTCAGCATCTCCCCCTCTGACAACAAAACCGCCGCACACGTTACTGCTAACAATTTCGTGCGTGCCCCCTGAGTCAGTAACCACAACCGGCACTTCCATCGCCATAGCTTCTACCACACACCGCCCCAAGCCCTCTCGATCAGAGCAGAGAACTAGAACATCGGCTGCAGCGAAAAGCTCGCGTATGTCACTAATGAAGTCCACCCACACGATAATGTCACTCAGTTGTAGCTCCTCGATGAGCGTGCCGATCCTATCCGACGCAAATGAATCACCAAAGGCATCGGCCTTCAACACCAGGCGCAACTCAGGAATGTCGTGCCTTAGTTTGCTTGCCGCCTTAAGTATCAAATCGTGGCGTTTATTATCAGCAATTCGAGCAATCATCAGCACTACTTTTGCGTCCTGCGAGAGGCCGAAATGACTCCGAGCTTCCTCCCGCCCGGCTACGCCCGGCACAAAGTCCGCCGTGTCGACTTCATCGTAGATGGTCGTTACTTTACAAGCTTGGACTGGAAAACTGAGCACTTTCTGTCGTAGGAAGTCGGAAACCGCTATGACGTGAGCCGCTGACAATATGCCATCTTCAAAGCCACCAAGGACCCCATTGCGGATATGCTGCACAACTGGGATTCCAAGAGCAGCAGCGCTATACAATACTGGGGGTCCTTCAGCCCCGTTTATATGGATGATGTCGGGATTCATCTTCCGAAGGCAGGCCGTAATTGCTAAGAACTGCGGTACTGTGGCATCATCTTCACTATTTGCCTCTATACGCATTACTTCGACGCCAAGGCCACGCAGCTTTGACGAAAATGCCCCCTCTCTGGTAATTATTCCAAACAATTCAAAACGATCCCGATCGATGAATTTTATTAGCGAACATAAACTCTCCTCTGCGCCGGAGAATGCCGAAGGAGTCGAGATGTAAACAACACGAGTCTGCCGCTTTTGAGAGCTGTGCCGATGGCCCGAAGCGTAACCTGCGAACGGTCGTATTGAACGCTGTGCTAACTCGGTCGCGGTGGTAACTGTCTTCCACTCGCAAAGCAACAATGGTGAGTGGGGTTCAGTATCCCAGTTCTGAATCTTAGCAATCACCTGACTTGCAGTCTGGAAATCGTTCGGTGAGCTCAGTGTCGCGGACCGCGGTACGCGCGAGCTCTCTAACTCCTTGTAAATCTTAACGGCTTGAAGAGGTATAGACTTAAGTCGTACGGGAAGGTCCTGACCTGTATTTTCGCGAATTAAATTGAGTTGTGAAACCGCTTGGTCTGGATCTTGGAGCATGCCCTGGACCGATAGTTCATCGAGAGCTAGCAAGAGTTCATGATCAAAAATCGTCGGTGTACAGCTAGACGGCAGACCGTCGATAGTCGTATATGAATTTCCCTGCGCAAGATGGTGTTCGTACGCATGTAACACAATGTCGGCGGGAGCGAGAGCCGTGGCCAGTTTCACCAGGGCAACCTTTTTCACCCCCAGGACCCGAACGCAGTCCGCGACGGCTCTTAGCTTATTGTGATGGTGCGACCGTACCAGCTCAACGTTGCTATGACCTACTGCAGCCGCTAAATCCAGCCGGTCGGATTCGTGATGATATAGAACAACTAGGTTTGAAACACGTGAGTGCTGGATAACACGGTCTTTCAACCATGCTAGAATCGGCCTCACTACTGTCCGGCTAAAGCAC
>PLIC01000132.1 GCA_003139995.1 Candidatus Acidiflorens stordalenmirensis
ACATATCATGTGCTAACGACAGCGCCGGCTATCTCGAACAACTGCAGCAGAAGATGCGCGAGTACAACTCCGGCAAGATCGCGACCGTCAACGGCCGCTACTATGCCATGGATCGAGACCGACGCTGGGAACGCATCGCCAAGGCCTACAACGCGATGGTCGGAGGCAAAGCCGAGGGCGGAACGTACTCCAATGCAGTGCAGGGCATGAAAGAGTCCTACAACAAAGGCGTAACCGACGAGTTCGTGATGCCCTTCGTTTGCACGGATACGCGCGGCGAACCGCTGGCGAAGATCGGCGACGATGATTCGTGCATCTGCTTTAATTTTCGCGCCGACCGCTTGCGCGAGATCACGCGCGCTCTGTGCCGCAACAGTGGGCTGAACGAGAAGGGCGGGAGCGACTTGCCGGGAGCGGTCGACCTGGATGCGGCCCTCCCGCGCGACCGCGCGCCTAAGAACCTAAGGTACGTTTGCATGACGCGGTACGACAAGAACTTCGACCTGCCGGTAGTGATTTCACCCGAGTCGCTGACGAATATTCTCGCGGATGTCATGGGCGGGTTGAACATGCGCAACTTGCGCGTGGCGGAGACAGAGAAATATGCGCACGTGACGTATTTTTTTAATGGCGGCGTGGAGCGGCCATTCCCGGGGGAAGAACGCGTTCTGGTGCAATCGCCGAAGGTTGCAACTTACGACCTGAAGCCGGAGATGAGCGCCGCCGGCGTTGCCGAGGCGGTGGTCAAGGCCACGAACAACGGCACGTTCGACGTGATGATCGTCAACTTCGCCAACGCCGACATGGTCGGGCACTCGGGCAAGATCGACCCGACGGTGCGGGCGACCGAGACGGTCGATGCCTGTCTGGGCGAGATCGAGAAAGCTGTACGCGCTAAAGGCGGAGCCATGCTGATCACCGCCGACCACGGCAACGCCGAAATGATGATCGATCCCGAAACCGGAGGTCCGCATACGGCGCACACGACGAATCCGGTGCCGTTCATCGTGGTTGCGGAAGATGCAAAGCAATTCACGCTCAACCCGAACGGTTCGCTGCGCGATATTTCGCCAACAATGCTCGGCATGTTAGGCATCACCGAGCCGAAAGAAATGACGGGGACGGATTTGCGGATACCGCGAAAATCTTGAACCGCCGAGACGTAGAGGACGCCGAGAACATTTCAGATCACCCGATGACCCGACCTCCCGATGACCCGATTCGCATTCTGATTTGCGCTAGCCATCCGTTTGACCAGTGGAACGCTCCCTCGTGGTTTCCGGAGCGCTTGCGGCGCGAGTTCCCGCGGGTCCACGTCGTCCATCTTCCCGACTACAAGCGCATGGATGAAGAAATTGTCGATGCTGAAGTCGTTGTCGCGTGGTCAATCCGTCCCGGGCAGATCGCGGCGGCAAAGAAGCTGCGATGGATTCACTCTCCGGCGGCAGCCGTTCATCAGCTAATATTTCCGGAACTCGTCAACAGCGAGATTGTTCTCACCAACGCGCGCGAAGTGCACGGGCCGGTTGTTGCCGAACACGTAATCGCGCTCATCTTGGCGCTGGCCAAGAAAATTCCGGGCTCGGTGCGCCTGCAGGAGAAGCACGTTTGGGGGCAGCAGATCCTGTGGGACGAACTGCCTCGAATCCGAGAAGTTGCAGGCGCAACCGTCGGCGTGGTCGGGCTCGGCAGTATCGGACGGCCGGTGGTGAAGAGCGCGAAAGCCCTGGGCATGCGGGCGATCGTTGTGCGCGAGCATCCAGAGAAGGGAAGTGAAGGCGCGGACGCCGTATTCGCTCCGGCACAAATCGACGAAGTCTTTCGGCAAGCGGATTACATTGTGCTGGCTGCGCCGGTCACGGATCGTACGCAGGCAATTGCGAACGCCGAACGGTTGGCGCTCATGAAGCCGGGCGCCTGCCTGATCAACGTCGGTCGCGGGCCGCTGGTGGATGAGCTCGCACTCGCGGCCGCTCTGCTGGAAGGAAAGATTGGAGGCGCGGCGCTCGATGTGTTTCCGGAAGAACCGCTGGCCGCCGATTCTCCGCTGTGGGACGTGCCCAATCTCCTGATTACTCCACACACGGCCGCGCTGACCGACAAGTTATGGGAGCGCCATTACGTGTTGTTCTCCGAGAATCTGCGGCGGTATTTGAGCGGCCGGCCGCTGCTGGCCGTAGTAGATAAACGGAAGGGATACTGAGTTGGTGACCTTGTGTCACGTTCCGGAAATTCGTGTTACAAAAACACGCTGTCATCCTGAGCGAAGCGAAGGACCTCTGCATCGCACATTCAAATCCATAGGTCCTTCGCTTCGCTCAGGATGACAACCTAAATTCATGTTGCGAATTTGCGGCTCCTAAGACGCCCTCAAAGCGCCAGACAACGGCTCCCGATCAAGCAGCCATACTTACTCTGCGTCCTCGGCGATCTCTGTGGTTGAATGATTTTCCCTACCGCGTATCCACTCCAAACCCCAAAATCGCATTTACTTCGACCGGCTCATTGCCGCGAAATGCCGGACGGAATTTCCAACTGTGCAGAGCAACCAGAATCTTTGAGGTCGTCTCGGCGGCGCCGGGCTCGAGTACTTTCAGGTCTTTGAGAACTCCGGAGCGGTCGAGGGTGCAGGCGATCACCACGCGCGTGGGGCGAAGACCATTGGGTAGATCTTTGCGCATGGCTTCGGGGTCGCTTAATTTTTCCGAAGAAGGATGCGTTGCCGACGCGGGGTCGGCGTACTCCATCACTGCCGTGCCGAGTGAGGTCTCGATGTAGATGGAGCGAGTTATGTCGCCTTTCAGGAAGCCGTAGTACGCGAACGCGCCACCGGAGCGAGGGGTCGCTTCGATCGTAATTCCCGATCCTTTGTGAGCGTTGGGGGAAGAACGTCCGGGGCCGGTCGATGGGGCGTCGCCGCCGGGAGATCCGAAACTGGGCAAGTTGATGGTGGTGGTGCCGCCCTCCACGGATACGCCAGGCATAGCGGGCGTGCCGCTGGTGCCGCTGCCCGCGCCACCAGGCCCGGGATACGGCGAAATCCCTCCGTGAGCGTTGGGATCAGAGCCGCGTCCTGTGCCTTCTCTACCCGCGCCTGAACCTTCTCCTTGCAACCCGCTGCCGGGGCCATTGCCTTTGCCGATGCCCGACCCGCCGCCGCTGCCGCCGAGACCGCTTTTTGCCGTGCCGCTCGGTGACATGGCGAGAGCGCCAGCACCGGACGAGTTCGGCAGTCCAGGTTTCGTTCCGGGTTGGCTGGAGACGACGACCCCAGAGCCGGTCGCGTTCCCGCCGGCATTACTCGGTGGAGCTACGGAAGAACCCAAGTCGAGCGGACCTCCGGCGCCGGCTCCTTTGTTGCCTCGTCCGCTGCCAGAGAGCCCTTTGCCGCCGCCCAGGCCCGGCGGAGGCGGTACGACGTCCGCGGAGCCGAGGAGCGAACCGGCGGATTGACCGGAGCGGCCGCCGCCGTTTTTCTGGAAGCCGTGGCCGTCGATGCTGGCGGGAGGTGGCACAACCTGGGGCGTAAGCGCGGCAGCGCCAGATCTTGCGAGTGACCCTCCGCCGGACGCAGTGGGTGGCGGAGGCACGGGTTTCGCGCGCAAGTCGCCCGTGGCAGAGCTTCCCCAGCTATTGAGATCGCGGCTGACCTGCGATGGCGGCGGCGCCACGACGGCCGGGGCGGGCAGCGACAGCTTGGGTGAGGACGACACGTCACGCTGAGGCGCGGAAACCGGCGGCGCAACCACGTCTAGAGTTTGTGTCAGCGGCGTGCGGGAACTGGCCAAGTCGCGCTGCGCATCGCGTGGAGCCGGTGCGATGACGGCCGGCGCGAGCGGGCTTGCGGTCCGCATTTTGTCTCGCGAGACATTCGGCGCGGGAGGGACGATGGCCGCGCTCAAGGCTGGCGAAGTGCGCGAGCTGCTGTGAGAAACTTCGGGCGCGGGTGGGATGATGTTGGCCGTCAGTGTGCTGGGAGTGCGGCTCGCCGATGAATTCAGTTCCGGCGAAGGCGGCACCGCGCGCATCGCAGGCAGAGTTGGCGCAGTGCGAGAAGAACGCAGGCCTTCGGCGGGAGGCGGTCCGGGATTCGGTTTGAACGCAAGCAGATTGGCAACCGCGGAATCGGAGTGCGGCAGATTCACCTTGGGAGCGTCCACAACTTTCTCGCTGGCCTTATCGCCGCGCGCTACGCGGATGGTCTGTGTGCGATGGTGGGCTTGCTGACCGCCGGCGCGTCCGGACTTGCCGGACTGCGCGCCGCCCCTGTCTTGGGTTTGCGGCAGTTCGTCGCCGGAGTAATAGATGACGTCCCACTGGAGGCGGGTTGGAGAAGCGGGGGGTTGAAGACTCTCAAAGCGCTCGGGGAGCACGATGACCGCGATTAGCAGAAGACACTCGAGTAGCCAGCAGACAATCATGCCGCGATACGGGAACATGCCGACGGGCGCTTCTCCGGCCAGGCGCCTCGGAGAGCGGGCGAGCGCCGGACGTAAAGCCGACTTGAACTCTTCCCATCGCGACGACCATTCCACCAGCAGGCGCGGCGGCTCGGGCCATTGCGTGGCGACTTCGGGAATGGCGGCAACTTCGGGCATTGTTTTGGACTGCGTTATTTTCTGGGGGAATTCGTACTAGTGTAGTGTGCCAGAAGGATGCTCTGATTATCGCGGTGACTTCAGTGTTTTTTGTGTCTTTTTTTTCTCTCGGACACTGGAACATTCTCGGATGCTTCGAGCCGTCGAAGCGATGTGTTTACCAGTTAGTACCCCTACCCCCCCCCCCGGTCTATTGGAATCATTGACTTAGGGGGAAATTCCTGCCAGGTCTTTGGGGAATAAGGACTTATATGTAAAGTATTCCGGAATAAGGAGTTACGAGATCCATTCGCTTCGCTNNCTCAGGATTTCGGCAGCGGGCTCACCCCTTCGACTACGCTCAGGGTCACGCCCGCTAATCGCCTCAAGTTAGCTTGGTTTCCGGCCAATTCGACGCGCCCTCGCTGGTGCCCGCCACGGGGAATCAATCACTTAGCGTGGGTTTTTTGGTGCGAATTACCAGTTAGCTTTCAAAGTATTCAAAGAAATGGAGTTATTCGCTAGACGCCCGATAAACGGGTCGAAGAGGTGGGCCACTGAAAAATGAACGATGGCGGGTCGGATCAGTTGTCAAGGAGCAGGTTGTGCTGAGGCAAATGCTTGTTTGCTATGAATTTATTTTAACAGGTGAGTCAAGAGCGCTTGCGGGGGAAGTTATTGGTGCATTCACAATACCGGAATCTCTGCACAGCTACACCAAACGAATCCTGAAGAGTCGTTAGAAGCTACCGCGATTGCCAGCGCCTCGGATTGCGCCTGCCGTGGAAGCAGGCGATTACCATAATCCGATGCTCCTGAACCTCGAAGAATATTCCGTATGGGGAGCGCCGCACTCCCGCACGCCGACGGCCCCGGTGGACGACAGGGAACTGCAATGGATTTTCTGCGATTGCCGCAACCGCGGCTTCGACCGCCAGCGCGAAACGCTCCCCAAGCTGTGGGCGAATGTGGTCATACCAGGCCCGCGCTTCCAGCAAATCCTCATTTGCATCTGGTATCCAGACGACCGGGAGAGTCACGGTCCCTTAAACAGGCCCGCCCTGACCTGCTCCCAGGGGATGACAGCGGAAGGATCTTGCTCATGCCGAGCGATGCGGTAATCAAGCTCCGCCCGTTGCGCGTCCGTCAGCGATACTGCGTCCGCTTCCAGGCTTTCCCAGACCGTATCCAGCAGATCTGCCTTCTCCGCAGCGGAGAGGCTGTTGATCTGGTTTCGCAAATCGCTCATACGCCTATAACCCTAGCGCGGTTTCTTCGCACTGGCAAGCACGTGGCTAGTGACTCGATGCGTTATCATAGGTGCCCGCCAGACCTCCCAGGTTGGCGCCCAAAGAACGGGCGCGAACCCTTCGACAAGCTCAGGGCAGGCTCTGGGGCACCGTGCACCGTGCATCACCTCGGCGGCCAAAGGGTGTGATGAAAAAAGTCAGGGGTCAGATTGCGGAAGTGAGGACGCCCGCGGCGGGCCACTTCTCGAAAGGCGCGAGAAGTGGCGCACCCCCAGTTATTTCGGTCGACGTTTCAAGGGCCAACCTCGTTATACTTCCCACGTAATGTGGCCCACCCGCCCGAGATGCAGCCTGCCTGGAGTTCAGCACTGAACGCGGGAAAGGAACTATGAAACAGAAGAAGGCACAGGTCTGCGAGTGACGCGGGCTACTTCGGATTTATGTCAAGGACGGCAAAATTCAGATGAACCGAACGCAGAGAGTTGTTCTCATCGTCTACTGTGTGTTGCTCGCCTATTGCTGCGTCTGGGTGCCTTGGCATGTGGAGATGCACATATCACAAGACTTGAGTAGGCCGACATCGGTACGCATGGGCTACGGATGGCTTTGGGCTGGGCCGAGCGATAGTGACGTACAAAGACCTGCGTCCGCAACGCTAGATTTGCCTATCATCGGCTTGCGATTCTTAGCTGTCACTGCTATCGCAGGAGCGGCATTTTTCGCAGGCGGGTGGGCCACATTTACGTGGCAAGTATAACGCCGGTGTGTCTTTAGAACGTTTGCCGAAACAAATGGGGGTGCGCCACTTCTCGCGCTTTTCGAGAAGTGGCTTTGGCCGCGATTGCCGGGCAGAATCTTTCATCACCATTTGGTGGTGCGCCCCGTTCGGGGGGCGGGCGTCCGCGTTTCGGTCGTCCCTACGGGACTTGGGTCATCGTTGCACGCTACCCCGCGCTGAAGCGCGGGGCTAGGTTTGGACGCCCCTCCGGGGCTGCTCGGTAGAAGCGCGAGAAGTGGCGCCCCCCCGACGCGACCTCACCTCAGGCGCTAAAGCGCGGACACATTTTCAGACTTAACAGCACGAGCAAACTCGTGCCCTTCCCGCTCGTGGAGAGGTCAGCTCTTGTTATCGCAGCGGTGAACCGCTGCGCCACCTAAAAGCAGGAATAAAACCGAGTTTCTCCGCGCCGCAGCCTTACCTCGGCGGCTAAAGCCGGCATTGATTTGGCGGGACTTACGGCGCGGCTGAAGCCGCGCCCCTTCAAAACAAAATCAAAACCTGGGTTTTCCCGCAAGATGTGAAGTGCGCTTTCCACAAAGGCATTTATGTGGAGAGCTCTAATGGTCGATGCTGCGCGCTTCAGGCGGCCTCAGTGTGAATCGGACGTTCTTCGAAAGAAATATCCACCTGGTCGCCGACGACGGTCAGGGACTCGCGAACGGCGCCAGTGGGAAGCTCAAGCACGGAAGCGGCGTGGATGCGAACGGCAGCCAGTCGCCAAGGTTTGAGGTCCTCTTCAATGTGGATGACAATCCGTTCCCGGTCAAGGTAGACGGCGTCGATCGGGAAGCGCATGGCGAAGGTGTGGATGCCGTGGGAAGGGTTGATCCACAATCCCTGGCCGCGTGAGAAGCGGGACGAGTCGGTAGCCATGAGGCCGCGAAAGCGCGACCAGTGGGTGTGCGCGATCAGGAGATCGGTCGCGAGATAGGTGGTGCGTGTACGGTTAAACGCGTATCCCTTGGGCCCGCGAGGAGGCATAACAACTTGGCTCAGGTGTGGAACTCCTTAGAGCGTTCAGAGAACGAATCCCGGTTCCCCGTCTTGGCAAGCTGGGCATTTGCGCTCGTAAATGTCCGATCCGTTTGCACCGTAGTTATGACCGCATTTGCCACACGCAAGCTGATAGATGTATTGGGAGAGATCCACTCCACGGTGACCGGTATTCCGCACCACCACCTGCCCCTTCCTGTTCTTGAATCCAATTGCGGTGGTCACTACGCTTTGAGACCCCATAACTCGATTTTATCAGAGTCGTTTGCGCCTCGACCTCTCAATTCGGATGAAAGATTCACCGTTTCCCCCCGGCAGCCGGCATGAATATGTGCAACAACTGAATTACGGCCGGCCCGACGGTGACGAAAATCAGGGAGGGCATCACAAACAGGACGAGGGGAATGATCATTTTGACGGTAGTTTTGGCGGCCTGTTCTTCGGCGCGCTGGCGGCGCTCGGTGCGCAGGGAATCGGAATGGACGCGCAGGGCCTGGGCAACGCTGGTTCCGAAGCGGTCGGTCTGAATAAGGGTTGCGACCAGAGCGCGAATGTCATCGACGCCAGTGCGCTCGGCGAGATTGCGGAGCGCCTCGACGCGAGGCTTTCCAGCGCGAGTTTCGAGATCGAAGAGATGGAATTCAGCGCTCAGTTCCGGGTGCGCGTGGCGCAGGTCCTCGCCCACCCTCATCATAGCCTGATCGAGAGACAAGCCCGCTTCCACGCAGATCACGGTCAAATCCAGTCCATCGGGAAGGCCGAGGCGAATCCGGCGCTGCCGTTCCTGGAGCTTCTTCTTCAGCAAGAATCGCGGGAGAAAAAAGCCGAACGCCATCATGCCGAAAAGCAGCAAGGGCGAGTTGAATCCGGTAAACAGAAAAACCGAGAAGAACCCAATCGCGGCGAAGAGGACGCGCAAACCGCGATAGATGGTAACGTGTTGGGGGCTGCGATATCCCGCCTGAATCAGCCAGAGCCGGGTTTTCGAAACATCTGCGGGCGAGAGCGGCAAGGCGCGGCTGAGCGGATCGAGGGCCTGCTGCATGCGTTCGCGCATGACGGGTTTTGCCTGGGATTTGGGGCGCTGCCAGCCGATTTCGCGGAGGCGGGATCCGAGCACCGACGAAGGCGCAACTGCGGCCGCTCCAAAGGCGAACACGATCACCACGATGGTAAGAAAAACGACAATCGAGAGTGCCAGAGCCAGCGTCATAAATCAGACCTTGTTCATCAGACTTGGATCCTGATAATTTTGCGAATGAAAAAGTAGCCGATCGTCTGCAAAGTGATGCCGCCGACGATCAAAGCATGTCCCATCGGGTCGGTGAACAGCGGGCGAATGAATCCCGGGTTGAGGATCAGCATGATGACCACAATCGTGGGCGGCAGCGCCATGAGCAGAACCATGGTGAGACGACCTTGGGCGGTGTGGACGCGGACCTGGCGCAGGATTTTGAAGCGCTCGCGAATGACGTAAGAGAGGTTGTCAAGAATCTCGGCAAGATTGCCGCCGGTTTCGCGCTGCAACATCACTGCCGTCACGAAGAACTTGACGTCGACCAGAGGAACACGGTCGGCCAGGTTGAGCAGGGCGTCGCGTACCGGGAGCCCGAATTTCTGTTCTTCGTAGAGCTGGCGAAATTCTCCGGCAACGGGTTCGGAGACTTCGTTGGCAATCATTTCGAGCGCGGTGGTAAATGCGTGTCCGGCGCGAACGGCGCGGGCGAGCGTATCGATGGCCTCGGGAAACTTCTCCTCAAATTTCTGGAAGCGCTTCGTCCGCATGTGCGAGGCATAGGCGTAGGGGACAAAAAACCCGAGCAGAGCGCCGGCCCAGCCGAACGCCACGTTGCCGCCGGCGATGAAAGCGATGGCTGCGATTACCACGGACGACACGGCGCAAAGCATCAGGAAGTTTCCGGCGCGAACATCGACGTGTCCCTGAGCCAGCATTTTTTGCAGAACAGAGACGCGCTCCGAGCGGCGCAGAAAGGTGTCGAAAGCGGGTATCCGGCTGAGCACTTCGTCGCGAAGAAGGGCCAAGTCCGGCGTGGGTTGTTCGGCTGGTTTCTGAACGGTGGAGAGGCGATCGCGGAGAACGCGGGCCTGGGCCTTGCGCTGATCGAACAAAGACATGGCGGTAAAGACCGCCACCGTGACCACCACAAATACCAGCAAGGCGATAAAGAACGGCATCCGCTAGACCTCCATCCGGGACTTGAAGAGCGCGGGACTCAGGCGGCAACCGGCGGTGGCGAGGCGCTCCGCGAAATGCGGCGGTTGACCAGTGGAATGGAAGACGCCGCGCACCTTCCCGCTTTCGTCAATGCCGCTGCGGTCAAAGACGAAAATGTCCTGCAGCGTGATCATCTCTCCGTCCATTCCGGTGACCTCGGAAATCGTGACCACCTTGCGCGAACCGTCGGAGAGACGCGCGACCTGAACTACGGCGTGCACAGCGTTGGCGATCTGCTGGCGAATCGCACGCTCGGGAATATTCAGGTTGGCCATGGAAACCATATTTTCGATGCGGGCCAGGGCGTCACGCGGCGAGTTGGCGTGTACGGTGGTGAGCGAACCCTCGTGGCCGGTATTCATGGCCTGAAGCATGTCGAAGGCTTCTTCGCCGCGCACCTCGCCCACCACAATGCGATCGGGACGCATGCGCAGGCTGTTGATGACGAGCTGGCGCATGCGGACCGAGCCTTTGCCCTCGATGTTGGGAGGGCGGGTTTCCAGGCGAACCACGTGTTCCTGCTTGAGCTGCAATTCGGCCGCGTCTTCAATCGTTACGATGCGCTCCGAATTCGGAATGTAACCGGAAAGGACATTAAGAACCGTGGTCTTGCCGGCGCCTGTTCCTCCTGAAATGATCACGTTCAGGCGGCCCTTGACTATGGCCGAGAGCAGTTCGAGCATGGGCTCGGTCATGGTCTGGTTGTCGAGCATGTTGCGCCAGGTCACCGGGTCACGGCCAAAGCGGCGGATGGAGAGGCAGGCGCCGTCGAGCGCCAGTGGCGGAATGATGGCGTTGACGCGCGAGCCATCCTGCAAGCGCGCATCCACCATCGGCGAAGACTCATCGACGCGCCGCCCGATGCGGGACACGATGCGATCGATGATCTGCATTAGGTGCTGGTTGTCCTTGAACGACAAGCCGGTGATTTCAAGCTTGCCGGCGCGTTCGACGTACACGCGGTCGAAGCGGTTGACGAGAATGTCGGAAATCGTGGGGTCTTTGAGGAGCGGTTCGAGCGGGCCGAGGCCGAAGATTTCGTCGAGGATCTCGCGCGACAACTGCTCGCGTTCGGCGAAACTGAGCGGGACCGCCTCACTGTTCACCGAACTGCGGATCAGGACGAGAACTTCTTCGCGCGCCGAATCTCCGGTCGTGCGGCCGAGTTTTTCCAGGTCGAGGCGATCGAGAATCTTGCGGTGCAGGTCCGCCTTGACCTGTTGGTACTCGGTCCGCTCGAAGGCTTGCAAATTTGCCATAATTTCTAAACCGTCGGTCGTTCGCTATTCGCTATTCGCTTTTCGCTAAGACCGGCGAACCGTAAAGAGCTGGCGATTAGCGAACGACGAACAGCGAACGACGCGTCACTAGACCGTCTTAAACCTAGACCGTCTTAAACAGCGACCAGGCAGTGCGCTTCACTTCCAAATCGTCCTTGGTCAGATATTCCGCCAGACCGGAAATGGAGCGGGCAATTTCGGTGGTCCCCTGCTGCATCAAGGGAACGCCGCGATCAATCGCGGTCGAGACCGCGAAGTACTGATTGGGAATCCGCCAGAGCACCGGCGCGCCGATGGCGGCCTCGGCCTCCGCTTCATTGAAGCCCGCCACCTTGCGGTAACGGTTCAACACTAATGCAAAACGGTCCCGCGAGCCGCTCTCGCCGAGATACTGGGCCACTCTTCCTGCGCTAAACAGGGAAGCGACATCGGCGTGGGCGATCAGCAGAATTTTCGTTGACAGGTTGCTGACCAGGCGAGTCGCGCTGTCGAGGCGGGAGGAAGCGTCCACTACGATGTAGTGAAACAGGCCGGCGATCGAGTCAAAGAGGCGGGCAAAGTCGGAAGCCGGGGACTCGATGGCCGTGGGAGCCGTAGCCCCGGCCAGCACGTGCAAGCCTCGATCGTGACGCACCATGAAGCTATCGAGCAGCGACGAGTCCAGGCGGTGCAGATTCGTGACCGCATCCGAGACGGTGAACGTTGGCTTCAGATTGAGATGCAAGGCGCAGTGACCCATGGGCGCCAAGTCCACCAGCGCCGTGCTGTGGTGAATCGACTGCAAGGCCAAAGCCAGGTTGACGGCGACAGTAGTGGCGCCGCTGCCACCTTTGGCGTTCACGATCGTGAACACCTTTCCCCGTGAACTTTCGCGCCCAGGCTTGCGGCGAGTTGCCGTCAGCCGGACGAAGGCTTCCAGCAGATCGGTTGTGGTGGTTGGGCGCTCAATGTATTCGCGCACACCCGCCCGCATGGCGCTGACAATCAACTGGGGTTGAGTCATGGGGCCGACGGCGAACACGGCGGAATCGGGAAGTTCCTGGTGCAGCAACTCTATTGCCCGCAGCGCGGAAGTGATGCCATCGGCGGCAATATCCACCAGAATCACCTCGGGCGCAAAGGCTTGAGTTCTACGGATGACCGGGTCGTTGACAGCCAGAGGCATGGTTGCGTTGCTGTACACGGTGCGGGCAACGTTGGTGCCATCCACCAGAACCTGCAGCACCGCGCGCTGGTCATTGTCGGTGGCGAATACGGCTACTGACAATTCCGGCATGACTCGTTCCCCACCGCCCTTTCTAAAGCTCCCAACTTCCGTCCCTGCGTACGAGCCAGTTCCTACTTGCCGCCCTCAGGTTTCTTGCCATCGAACTTGCCCTTATCCAGATACGGCACCGGGTTCACAGGACCCGTCGGCGCCTGGACACTGGGCGAAACCCGGTGCACCGTGCACAGAACCATCAATTCCGAGTTGCTCTTTTGGTTGCTCTTGCTCTTGAAGAAATTGCCGAGGATCGGGATGTCGCCCAGTCCCGGAATCTTGTTCCCAACATTTGTGACCCGGTTATCCATCAGGCCGGCGATGACGAAGCTTTGGCCATCCTGCAGCTCGAACTCGGTCTCCGCCTTGCGCGTGCTGATGGCGGGTATGGTAGTTCCGGCAACCGTGACCGCGTCCGCGAAGTCCAGCGTACTCACCTCGGGAGCCACGTGCAGGTGGATGCTGCCGTTCGGCTGAATCACGGGCGTGAACTTCAGGCGCACGCCAAACTCGCGAAACTGAATGGTGACGGTTGCAATTCCGCTGGCGTTTTGCTGCGCGACGGGAAACGGAAATTCTCCTCCGGCCAGGAAACTGGCTTCCTTGCCATTGACCGCGACCAGGTTGGGCTCGGCCAGAATCTGCAAAAGATTTTGTGTCTTAAGGGCCTCGATCACTGCGCCCAGATGGACCTGAGGGTTAAAGAAGAACATGTTGAGTACGTTCGATACCGTCGCCGCACTGGGAAATGGGCTGTTCGATCCCGTATCGCTGATGGTCCCGAGGCCGGTGACTCCGCCGAACTGGCCGGTGGTCGTGCTGCCGATGGTATTTGCAGCGCCGGTCGAAAGCAGATTGATGCCCATTTGGGTCAGCGCGCTGCGATCGACTTCCGCGAACTTGACTTCGAGCAGCACTTCCTCTGCCCCGACTGGGCCGAACGTCAGCACGTTCACGACATTCTTGGAATACGCCGAGGCAAGCGCGCCAGCATGCTTGGAGACGTCTTCGGTGGTGACGTGTCCGGAAAGAACAATTGCGTTACGCGAAGGCGTCACGTTGATCTGCTCGTCCGGGAAAAGCCGGTGCATTTCTTCCGAGGCCGCGGTGATATCGACATCCACCCGAAGATCGAAGCTGCGAGAGCGCTCCAGTTCGTCCCAGATCAGCAGTGAAACCTCGCCCGGAGCCAGTCCATTGACCAGGACTTGCGTTGGTGTGACGACCAGCGCATCCGCCACCGCAGGGTCTGTTACCGAGACGCGCTTCAGTCGTTCGGTAGTGTTAATCAGAAGGGACTTACCCACCATCACGCGCAGCGGAGCCGCACCCGCGGTAACGCTCTGGTTGGGTGCAGACGCGGCCGTGGTGGAGGATTGCGCGGCGGGCGCATTGTCCTGGTTTTGAGGAGGAGCGTTCTGAGAAGAAGCCGAAGCCGTTGCCGAAGCGGCCGTTGCATTGCCGTCGGGAGCCACGGTGCGCGCGAACATCAGTGTCGCGCCGAGAATTGAAGCGGCTGCGATGAACGTAAGAGCTTTCATGAATTCGGACCTCTGCGAGGCTGCACGAGCAAATCCATCGAGGGCAGATCCATCATATGGAATGAGCGGCCGCGAACTATTGCGGTATTGCCGGCTCAAACTTGCTTTCTTCCCGTTTGCTGCCACGGATCATTTCTACCGCGTAGGGCGCTGGCGCAGGCGGCGGAACTTTCGCTGCCACCTTGCGGACTTTCGACTTGGGCTCGGTCGCCACGGGTGTCTCGCCCAGGTACAGCGAACTTGTCCGCGTCGCGCTGATGCCTCCCTTTTTTGTGTCCAGCGGATTGCGCAAAGACAGCTGAATCCGTCCTTCCTGCGAAACCAGCGCCAGCTTCTGCGCGTCGTCCGGAGAAACCAGCAGCGTAATCACCGAGGCGGTTTGCGCGTCTGCAGAAGCGTTCCGGTCCAGGCTCTTGCCGGCGGCGATAACGGCGACGTTTTCGAGGACGGTGGTGGTTTGGCGCTCGTTGCCGCCGCCTTGATTACCGGTAGCCAGCACATCCACGCGCGTGCCCGGTTGCACGAAGCCCGCCACCGAAACCACGTCGTTGACGCGCACGGAAACCGCGCGCATTCCCTGCGGGATCATCGATGGCAGGCCAGCTCCCGCGTTCAACGCCGCCAGCTTGTTCGACAGAATAAATTCACCCTTGCTTATCGGCAGAACTGCGCCGCCGCGCTCCAGGACCTGCGATGTTCGGGAGAAGGCCCCAGGGGGAACCGCCGATTGCGGCAAAGTGATCACCCGGATATCGCGAGCATCCAACTTGGCTCCGACCTGAATATCGTTGGCAGCCACCACGACCGGAACTACGCGCTCATTGCTGCTTGAGCCTGGAGAGGTCCGCAGCTGGTTATAGACGGTAAAGGCGACGAGCAGGCCGACAGCCAGCGCCAAGCCTCCGATCATCAACAAGCGGCTTCGGTTCATTCCTCTCCTTCCGGACAACGCCGGACTCATTCGTCGCCACGGCGAACTTGTCTCTCCGCGTGTGCGACGTACTTCTAAGGTTGCGGCGTCCTACTGTGCGATTTGGCTGGCCACCGACGAAAACACATTGTTCGCATTGCCGCCGATCAGGCGGATGGTGCCGATCACGATCACCAAAATCACGGCCAGCATCACGGCGTATTCCGCGATGTCCTGCCCTTCCTCATTACGCCACAAAACCTTAGCCAAATTAGTCATTCTAGACTCCTTCGGGCTTTGCGCTAGACACTCCCAATCTGGGACGAGCGTTGGAACCAGTTCCTATTCGCCTTAGTTTCGCAGATTCGGGATGGCTCTGGGAAACATTTTTTCACTTTCGTAACCCCCACGGGCAATGGGCCTCTGGAAAATGCCAGCATTTTCAACGGCGGACTGCGTCCGGAGCAGGAGGATCGCCTTCGAATCGCTCAATGCAGCATGCCAATTGGGATCGAGAAGGAGGGCTTGCGCCAGCGCGCAGGCAGGGGGAACAAGCACCGCCTCAACTTTCCAACTGTCAAGAACTTCTCGCCAGCCGGTCCGGAGCTGCACCGCAGTCGTAAACTGGCCCAGGAGATCGTCGCCATAGAGGTCCGCGCGGCCGTCCACAAATACGCGATATTCGGGATAAAGCTTCCAGATCGCATAGCCTCCCCAGTCATAGTAAACAAAGATTCTTCCGGGATGGTCGCCGGTCTGCAAGAGCGCGACCGCTTTTTGGGGATACTGCTCCGCCTCGCGAGCGTCTTGGCTGCGGGCAAGACTCACCCACTTCGCCAATGCAAACACTGCCATCAGAATGACAACCGCCCCGTTGAAAAGTCGCCGGAACCGCGAAGAGATGAGTGCCCCACGTCTCGCGTTTTCCGAAAGCCTGCCTGGAGCGCCAGTCGAAGGGTGGGTCTTTTCGCCGCAATCGCCTCTAGCCGCCGGGAGAGCCGCGGCGATCACCGGTATCGCCAGCAAAACGAAAATTGGAATGTGGCGGACGGCGTCCAAAGCCGCGAAAGAAGTAAGGATCAGGGGTACGATGACACGCCCCTTGGGCCGTGAGCGGGAACTGGCGAGTGCGGTCAGAACCAACAGCCATACCAATAAAAATGGGCGATAGAGCCATTCATGAAAATCCGGTGAGTGCCACTCGCCAATAAACGACCGCATCGCGGGCGAGCGCAAAGTATCGAACGGATAACGATAGAGTTGAGCGCCGCTGGGATTGAGAGGCACGAGCGCCAAACAAACCAGCAGAAGCAGTAACACTCGCAGGAGGACGGGCCGCGCCTGCCGCCAGGGCGTGTTGCCGACGGCTGTCTCCATAATTAGGCCGACACCATACGCCAACAACAGCGCCGGGCCGAGCGCGAATCCGGCGTGCAGGTTCACCCATAGGAGAAACAGCGGTGGTATCCAAAACAGGAGCGTGGGCCGATCCTCGCCACGTTCGACCAGCCATAGAAGCAGGCTAGCCAGCGTGAAGGTGAACATCTGCGGCCGCACGCCCCAGCAGGGAGCCGAAGCCAAAGCGCCGCAGACCGTCGCCGCGGCTGCCCACTGCCTCTTTCCGGGACAACGCAGATAGAGCAGCATAAAGCCAGCCGTCGTAACCATCGCGGAGAACACGATCAGCGCACGGGCGCCACCGTGTTTCCAGAGTTCGTAAAACACGACCTCCGACAACCACTCATGCGACACCCAGGCGTGCCCGGCACGAGTGAAGGAAAAAGGGTCGGAATGGGGAACGTAGCCGGTTTCCAATATCCACTGCCCGGTGCGCAGATGCCACCAGAGATCGGGAGCGACTGCCGGGCGCGCCGTCATGCCGAACAACCCGAGGAGTAACACGGCCGGGAAGACGTTTGATAGGGAAAGCTCGCGGGCTCTCACGTTGAGCGATCATACCCCAAACTCGAAAATGCTTCCGGTCGATCCCGAGATTTATTTTGTGCGTTTGCTGGCTGACGATAGAATCCAGGGTCAGCAATGATGGGAAGCAAACTCAAGGCTCGCTATCGCTTTGTCGCGGCTTTTCTGCTCGCCATGGTGGTCGCGAACGGAGTCGAATTCTGGCAACAGCGCGCCCGAATCGCGGCGGCGTACGGAGATTTTTCCGCCTTGTATACCTCTGGCTTAATGCTACGGCAGGGAAAGGGGAGGCTCCTCTACGACCGGCACGAACAGTGGAGGGTCCAGCAGGAGTTTGCCCCGAACGTTGACATTCGCCAAGGCCCGATGCCGTTCATCCGGCCTCCGTTTGAGGCGCTCGTCTTCCTTCCGTTGGCGTACTTTCCCTATCCCGTGGCGCTTGCGATCTGGTCGTTAGCCAAGTTCGTTCTATTGTGGCTCACCGCATGGGTATTGCCCCGCCAGCACCCCTTTACTCGAATCTATCCGTTATGGTTGGAAGTTGTGCTTTGTCTGGGATTCTTTCCCGTATTCCTCGATCTATTCCAGGGGCAGGACGCCATCCTCTTGCTGTTGATCGTTGCGGCAACCCTGAATCGCATGCAGTCCCGAAAAGACGTTGTTGCCGGCGTCATCCTTGCGTTAGGGCTCTTCAAATTTCACTTGGTGGTGCCGATCGCGATCATGCTTTGGCTTGCCGGACGAGCCCGCATCCTCGCCGGATTCCTGCCGGGGGCTGCCGCACTCGTGGCGCTTTCCTGCGTGATTTCGGGTGCGGATGTCCTGTCCGCCTACCCCGCGTACCTCCTCAACCTGAATCGCGCGACCGGCGTCGGAGTCGTGACGGCACAGAGTATGCCGAATCTCCGCGGCCTGCTCACCGCATTTCTCGGACGCGCGCCGTATCCCGGTCCGATCCACTGGCTGCTCTTGCCCGCCGCCGTTGCCGCCATCGTGCTCACGGCCCGCCTTTGGAGGCGCCTGATGAACACGGACTTTTCGGGTCTTGCGTTAGGTTACTGCCTGGCCTTGCTGATCGCTATCCTGACCAGCTATTACGCCTATACTTATGACATGACCTTACTGATAGTTCCGCTGCTTCTGCTCGGCGGCGGATTCCTCGATCAAGCCGGGTTGCCGCCCCTCCCGCGGCGCATGATCGCTGGTGGATTGCTGCTGGTGATCTTCACCCCCTTGTACTGGGCGCTGATCCTTCGACTCGATTGCCCCTATCTTCTCGTTGTTCCGATGTTCATTCTGGCGCTCGGAATCTGGAGTGTGATGCGGCAGTCTCTGCCCGCAACCACGTAGCTCAGAGCGGTCCCCGCTCCGCCGCAATGGCGAAATTTCCGATTGGACGAGAAATGTTTACGGGAGCGTTGTAATATCCAGATTCTCAGATTCCGCGATGAGACCAAACATTTCCCACAAGCCGCTCTGGCTGGCTCTCGCTGCCGCGCTCTGCGCGGCGGGTATGTGGACTTACGTCAACCGCGTGTTGATCCCGTATCAGATCTCCGATGCCGCTACGCGCGGCCGGCCGCGCGGCAATCTTTCTGATCTTTATCCTCGTTGGGTCGGCGCGAAGGAACTGCTCCTCCACGGACGCGATCCCTACAGCGCGGAAGTCACCTGCGAAATTCAAGCCGGCTACTACGGTCGTCCACTCGACCCGTCTCGTCCCAATGACCCGAGGGATGAGCAGGGGTTCGCCTATCCAGTCTATGTGGCTTTTTTCCTCGCCCCAACGATTGGATTGCCTTTCGCAATCGTCCAGAGAGCCTTCTTCTGGATACTGGTTGTTCTCACCGCCGCCAGCACACTGCTCTGGCTCCGAGTCTTGCGCTTCTCTGCGCCGCCCTGGACCCAAATCAGCCTGCTTGCGCTGACGTTGGGCAGTCTGGGCGTGGTGCAAGGGCTAAAGCTCCAACAGATGGGCCTTTTAGTCGCCGGCCTGATGGCCATCGCGATCGCGCTTCTCGTAACTGATCACGCGGTCGCCGCCGGAGTCCTACTGGCTTTGGCGAGCATGAAACCGCAATTCGTATTGCTGTTACTGTTGGGGCTCGCCGTCTGGACCGTCCGGGATTGGCGGCACCGTTATCGCTGGGCTGTTTCATTTCTGGTCCCTATGACCATCTTGACGGCGGCCTCGGAGTGGTACCTGCCGCATTGGATTCCCAGCTTCTGGCACGCGGTTCGCGAATACCAGGTTTACACCGGGGCAATATCGGTGCTGGACAGCTTGATTGGCACGCCCTGGAGCCGGGCTCTCGAACTTCTGGCGTTCGCAGCCATGATGGGAGTTTGCTGGAGAGAGCGTCGGCAAGGCGCGAGCACCGGCTCCTTTGCCTTCACGCTTAGCCTGGTGTTGGCCACGACCATCCTCCTGGTGCCCACCAGTTCCCCAAACTATCAGGTGCTCTTGATTCCGGCGTTGCTGGTACTGGCCAACGAGCGCCGGACGATTTGGCGGAGAGGTATCGCCAACCGCGTCCTCTTCGCGATCACGGCCGGCACGGTTCTCTGGCCGTGGCTCGCGAGCACAGCCTTGGCGGGCCTGTCCTTCGTTTTGCCGCAGCAGACGGTCGAGCGAGCCTGGGCAGTTCCTTTCTGGACGGTCATCCAGATCCCGGTTGGAGTGGTTGCCTTAATGCTGATCCATTATTACCAAACGACTTTTGCCACTCGCCCAAAGCCGGACACGTCGTAGAATGCTTTGGAGCCCGTGTCACGTGTGGGCACGATGGCCGCAGGAGAATCCAGAGTATATGTCGGCTTCGTCGCATACGGGCATATCGAGCGTCTTTCCCATCGCGATCTTCGTGACGGGGAACGATCAGCAGACGCTGTCGCTGAATCACACTCCTTACACCGTGGGCCGCAAGGTGGATCGCGACCTGGTGATCGCCGATCCGCGCGTGTCTCGCGAGCACGCTTCCATCGTTTCAGAAAACGGCGAGTTTTTTGTCGTAGACCTGGGCAGCAAACACGGCACCTTCGTCAATGGCGAGAAGGTTGACCGCCACAAGCTGCAACGCAACGACCGGCTGGAATTTGGCGCGCGCGATGGGGCTTACCTGGTCTTCCACCCGCTGCAGACGACCTCGAACACGGCGCGGGAGTTCCTGAGCCAGATCTCGGGCATCCAGATCGCGCCGGAAGCCAGCGACTTCGAGAAGCTCACGCTGTTCATGGACGCGGCGCGCAAGCTCAACACCATCGGCGTGCTCGATGAAATCCTGGTTACGCTGCTCGACGCCACGCTGAAGCTAACCCGCGCCGAACGCGGATACATCTTCCTGCGCGACATCGACGGAAACCTGACGCTCGCCGCCGGGCGTAACTCGAAGGGCGAGCCGCTGCTCGACGACAAAACGATTTCTCGATCCGTCCTTGAAGGCGCCTTGAGCTCGAACTCCGAATATCTGGTCACCGACACAAGTCAGATGCTCGATGTGAAGGAGCGGCAAAGCATCGTCGCTTTTGACCTGCGAACCGTGATCTGTATGCCGTTGCGCAAGCCGCTCGTGCAAGCCACCCGCGCCGAGCAACCGGCCGGTGGGGAAGTAATGGGCGCGCTTTATGTCGATTCGCGCTTCGCCTCGCGCGATATCGCCGGCGTAAGCAAAGATATTCTGCGAGCGATCGCGACGGAAGCGGCCCAGTTGGTCGAGAATGCGCGCCTCGTGCAGGCCGAAGAAGCCGGTCGCCGTTATCAGCAGGAACTGTCGATCGCAGCGTCCATACAGCAGCGTCTGTTAGCGGTAACTCTGCCCGAAGTTTCTTTTGCGCGGGTGAACGGACGCAACCTGTCTTGTAAAGAAATCGGAGGCGACTTCTTCGAAGCCGTGAACACGCCCGAAGGCTTGGCCGTCGTTCTCGCCGACGTCAGCGGCAAGGGAGTCTCGGCCGCTCTGCTGGCTTCCATTCTCCAGGGCATGGTTTACTCGCAGCTCATTTCGGGTATGCCGCTCACGGAAATCGTCGCGGCGGTCAATCGCTTCTTCACCTACAAACACATCGGTGAGAAATACGCGACCATGATCATTACGCGCCTGCGCAACGACGGCGATCTCGAATACGTCAACTGCGGACATATTCCGCCGGTGTGGATCTGCGGCAATAATAATGAAGTGCTGCGGCCATCCCACGGCAACCTACCTGTAGGTCTACTGGCGGACGCGACTTACTCGAGCGATCGTTGCCAGATGAGGCCGGGGGATAGGATGATCCTGGTGACCGACGGCGTTACCGAAGCCGAGAACGCCGGCGGAGATATGTTCGACAGCGAACGCCTCGAACTTGTGGCCGGCAAGAGCGCTTCGATGGAAGACGTCTTCACCGCCGTCGCCGATTTTTGCGGAGGCACTCCGCTAAACGACGATTGCACCGTAGTCGAACTCTGCTATACGGGCAGCTAAGGTTTTGCTTGTGTGGGGACGGGCGCCTCGCCCGTCCAAGCCGAGTGCAGCTCGGCGAGGTCTCGATCGCGTACAGCGATCTTAAGGTCGAGCGTTCGCGTGAATCTCAACCGTAGACCAAGTCTTGTCCGCCGCGTGACACAGCTTCTCCAGCGCACAATCGGCGCACTTCGGGCCGCGCGCTACGCAAAATGTCCGCCCATGCTGGATCACTTCGTGAGAAAAGTCCGTCCACCGCTCGCGAGGAATGATTCGCATCAGATCCTCTTCAATTTTCTTTGCGTCTTCCTGCTTGGTCAGCTCCAGACGCCGCGAAATCCGCGTAACGTGCGTGTCCACGACGATCCCTTCATTCTTCTTGAACCATGTTCCGAGCACGACGTTCGCCGTTTTGCGAGCCACTCCGGGGAGGCTCAGCAACTCCTCCATCGTCTGCGGAACATTCCCACCAAAGTCGGCGACCACCTTCCGCGCCGCGCCCACCACCGACTTCGACTTGTTGCGGAAGAAGCCGGTCGAGCGGATATCCGGCTCCAACTGTTCCGGTTCGAGCGCCGCGAAATCCTGGACGGTCGGATATTTCTCAAACAGCACGGGCGTGACCATGTTCACCCGCACGTCGGTACACTGGGCGGAAAGAATCGTCGCCACCAGCAATTCCCATGCGCTGCGGTGGGTGAGAGCACAGGTCGCTCCGGGATAGAGATGGTCAAGGCCCGCGATGATCTGACGCACACGCTCAGGGGCCAAAGGGTCATATCCAGATGCAGAGGTCTTTCTCAGAACCGCAGCCTTCGTTGACTTCCCGGCGTTGAGCGGCGCTCGACCGGCGGTGGGACGCGCGGCCGCATTTTTCGCTTGCGTACCCTTCAATGCTTGTGCACCCTTCAATTGTGCACCCTTCACCCGGCGCGCACCTTCCTGTCGTCCGCTGCGACTCGGTTGACGCGGCATATTTCCGCGGGGCATCGGTTTCCTCCTGGGCAGAGGTTCATGGTAACAAAGCGGCTGGCTTGCGGCAGCCACACGTCACTCAGCCCCACCTTACTCAGCACTCGCCAAAGGTAACTCCGCTGCGATTGACGGGTTGGCGGCCGGGTGAGTACTCTGGGAGCTAAAGGATAAACTTGTGGCAGTGAAGAGCATCAAACTCGGACAAGTCTGGCGCCAGGACGCAACCGGCCAGGATCACCTTGTCACCAAGGTGTACAGCGAAGTATTCACGCAATACGCGGTACTGCGGCCCGCCGAGGTCACCGCGCCCAACGCGCCCGTCGTGAAGGTGAAGGTCGCCAAATCGGCGGATGGCGTTACGTTGCCGGGCTTCAGCTTCACGCAGGAAGGGGCATTCTGACCCTGGTTGATAGGCTTCCCCTTTTTGCTTGTCATCCCGACCCTGAGCGAGCCGAAGGGGAGGAATCCGCAGTCCTTCAGCCCGGAACTCCGATCGCATGACCGAGAAAATCCTCACCCTGCTTTTCGTCTTCATCAATTCCCTCGTGGCGGCGACCGGCTATGCCGGCATCACGCTGCTCATGGCGATTGAATCCGCGTGCATCCCGCTGCCTTCCGAATTGATCATGCCCTTCGCCGGCTACCTCGTCTTTACCGGCAAGATGAAGCTGGTCTGGGCGGCTACGGCCGGCGCGATCGGATGCAATCTGGGCTCGCTTGTCGCCTACGAAATTGGCTGCTACGGCGGACGCCCGCTGGTCGAGCGTTACGGACGCTGGATCCTGATGGGCCGCCGCGAACTGGACTGGGCTGACCGATTCTTTCAGCGCTGGGGATATATGGCCGTCTTCATTGCGCGCCTGCTGCCCGTGATCCGCACATTTATCGCGCTGCCCGCCGGAATCGCCCGCATGCCGCGCGGCAAATTCCACGTCTATACCTTCCTCGGATCGTGGCCCTGGTGTTTTGCGCTGGCCTACTTCGGCATGAAACTCGGCGAGAACTGGCGCTCGCTCGGCAAGTACTTCCATAAATTCGATGCGGCCATCGGAATCTTGCTGCTGGCCGGGGTCGTCTGGTTCCTGTGGTCGCACTGGCAGAACCGGTTGCGTCCCGCGGAATAGAGCTCGTGTGGGGACGGGCGCCTCGCCAGCCTGCCCTGAGCGAGGTCGAAGGGTCCAAGCCGAGCGAAGCTTCGCCCCGCCGCATGCACTATTGCCATACACGGCGGAGAGCAGGACACTCTTACTCAGTTGGCCGCGCCAACTGCGACGCCACCAACTTCCACTCGCCGTCGCATTTCCGCAGGACATCGAGATAAACGTAGCGCACGGCGAACCGCTTTCCGTTGACTTCCACTTCATCGGATTCCGAGCCGTGCACGACCGCGGTATCGCCGAACAGGCGAATCTTGCGCCCGGTTGAAACAATCGACGGATAACGAATCGCCCCCGTCCGGAAATTGTTCAGCACATCCTGCTTCGTGAAAGCCTTGCCGGCCTCGTTGTACTGCACGTAGTCATCGGCAAAGATCCGCGCCAGCACGGCGAGATCTGCGCTCATCAGCGCCCGGTCTCCGGCCTCGTGCAGCGCCAGAATCTGTTGTTCATCGGTTGGTCTTTCATCTTTCAGGGGCGACATCGTTGCTCCTCCGGTAACGCTCTACGCTAAAGCATGTTGGCGAACTCAGCTCGCGTAACTTTCGCCAACTCCGCCAAGTGTGTTATCTCTCGCTAAGGCACCAGACATGGGATTTCTGAGCTACCTTCTATATCCGTGGGGCATCATCCTCCAGGGACTAGCGATCGTGCACTTCATCCGGCGGCGGCCGGATACCTATTGGATTTTTATCATCCTGTTTCTCGGCCCGCTCGGCGCGATTATCTATCTTTTTGTTGAGGCGCTTCCCGACATTGGACTCGTGGGCCAGTCGTTCAAGGTGTTTCCGCGGCGCAAACGCATTGGCCAACTGGAAGCAGCCATTCACGACAATCCGTCGGCCGGGAACTATGAAGAGCTCGGCGACCTTTACATGGACGATGGCAATTTACAGTCGGCGCGCGCCGCGTTCGACAAAGCCATTGCCGCCCGCGCCGATACGCCCGATCCCTTTTACCGGCGCGGCGTTTGCGCCATCCAGTTAGGCGACGCCGCGGCGGCGTTGCCCGACTTGGAGCGAGTGGTCGGGAAAGACCCCGATTACGATTTTTATCGCGCTGCTGGATTGCTCGCCCACGCCTACGCGCAAACCGGACAAAAAGAAAAAGCCGAGGCGCTCTTCCGGCAGGTAACGATCACGTCGACGTTGTCGGAGACTTACTTGAATTTTGCGGATCTGCTGGCCTCCGAGGGGCGCAACGCCGAAGCCCGAGAATGGGCGCAGAAAGTGCTTGATAAGAAGCCCACGATGCCCGGCTACTTGCGGCGGCGTGAGCGGCCTTGGTTTCGGCGGGCGAATGAGATGCTGAAGAGAGTGTCGGCTTAGGGAGCATCGGCACGTCGGCCAATCTCCCTTCGGAAGGTTCTTTTAGCGAACATAGCTCTGGCCTGCCGCTCGCGATATCGGACCACCTCCGCTAGACCACCTGGTGTTTGAGCGAGGTCGGCCGCGCTCCTGCCCCGAAACCGGGTTGTGTCATTCGCCCAGTTCGGACCGTTCGGATCTGGCCACATCTCTGACAGTAGGAAGGCTATTTCGGCAGTGTCCCCTCCTCTTCCACGGGACTCGGCCGCAAACCAGAGCGCGCGGTGCAGGACCGAGTCTGCAAGGTGTTGAGCTTCCATCGCCTCGAACATCGTTAAAGGGTTGCGCCTCCTTCGCTTCCCATGAGCGGCGGCTGCATCACGAGCCTCCTGAAGCCAGCGAATGCGATCCCCAAGCTTTTGCGTGCGCCGACCGGGGAAACCAACTCGCTCGTCGTAATCCATTTGCCACGTTTTAAGTCGGTCGCGGAATCTTCTCTCATTGCCCGGCTCACCGACGATCGCCTCGATCGTCCGGAATGATTGCAGGACAACGTTCTCCAGCCCCAGCCGTTGAGTTTCGTTCTCTGGCTCCTGTTTTGGTTCATGCAAAACCTCGTGAACCACTCCATCCATGAAGCTATATTCCGAGCAACTCGATTGGAAGAAGCTGCAGGCGTTGAACAGGTCTTCATTCTGAAGCACGAAAGGGAGCAGATAGAAGATGGCCGCCACGGAGGGACTAGGAATTACAACGAAGGATCCAAGCCTGCCGCGAATGCCAGCAGGGTGTGGTTCTCTACCAGTCAGGGCCTCTAGCTGCTCAAGAAGCTCTACCTTTATCTCGGTGCCTTTCAAGAGTTCCTTGGGAAATTGGTAGGGCGTTAAGTCGTGATAGGCGGTGTGGTGAACATGGGCAAACAACGCTCCTATCGCGCTAACGATCCTGTTTGCCGTGGCGACGCGCGTTTTGGGTGCTTGCCGCCCCTTCAGCTCGATACATAGCCGAGCATTTTCGTTATGCGACCAAATCCTCTCTTTACTTACCAGTCGAACAACCCTCAGCAGAGCGCTAGGCGTCGCGCAAGTGCAGAGTATCGCAGGAAGTGGGTTTTCTTCGCTCCCCAGCTGTGATCCCAATCCAAGAACCAAGAAGAAGCGTGACCTGCTGAGGCTCAAACGGGCGGCGTGTCGCTCTGCGAGCGAGTATCGAACCGGAGGAGTTATGTCTACGATGGCCATTATTCCTCTTAAGAATTCTAGCTGAAGGCCGCTATCCTCTCCCAAGATCTCCGGTTGTTAAGGCCTGCATTGTGCTTGGTACCGGCAACGGCTCGCACGGTTAGCCCCATTACCAGCAACTTCGCCGTTGACGCACACGATGGCTTCAGCCTCTCGACTGCCGCCCTGAGCGAAAAGCTAGGTGCTAGCGGCTGGAAGCCAACAGCCAAAGTGCTATTCTTCCCTCGATGCGAATTTCTTACCTTGAATGCACTCATTGCAGAGAGCATCTTTCCGCTGATCGCCCCCAGAATACTTGCCCCAAAGATGGCGGCGTGCTTTACGTCCGCTACGATCTTGCCAGCTTGAAAGGGAAGTTGCGTCCCGAAAATTTATCAGGCCGCGTGGCCAGCATGTGGCGTTACGCCGAAGTTCTCCCAGACGCTAAGCCCGTCACGCTCGGCGAAGGATTCACGCCCATGCTCGCCAGCCGCGAGCACGCCAACGTCTTTATCAAAGACGAAGGCCTGAATCCAACCGGATCGTTCAAAGCCCGCGGCCTCTCTGCCGCCGTGACGATGGCGCGGCATTATGGGTTGAAGAAACTCGCCATTCCATCCGCCGGAAACGCCGGAGGCGCGCTGGCAGCCTACGCGGCAGCGGCGGGAATCGAGGCCCACATCTTTATGCCGAAAGATGTGCCCATGGCGAATCGCATGGAATGCGACTACTACGGCGCGCACGTCACGCTGGTAGACGGCCTGATCGGCGACTGCGCCCGCATGGTTGCCGAACTCAAGGAGAAAGAAGGCTGGGTCAAAGAATTATGGTTCGATGTCTCAACCCTGAAAGAGCCGTTCCGCGTCGAAGGCAAAAAGACGATGGGTTACGAGGTTGCCGAACAGCTCGACTGGAAGCTTCCGCAAGGCATCATCTATCCGACCGGCGGTGGCGTGGGCATGATCGGCATGTGGAAGGCTTTCGATGAGATGGAGGAGCTGGGCTGGATCGGTCGCGAGCGTCCGAAAATGATTACCGTGCAGGCGGCCGGCTGCGCGCCGATTGTGAAGGCGTGGGAAGCGGGGAAGAGCGCATCCGAAATGTGGGCCGGCGCCGCGACCTTTGCCTCCGGCCTGCGCGTGCCTAAGGCGTATGGCGATTACCTGATTCTCGAGATCCTGAAGAAAAGCCGGGGCACCGCGGTCGCGGCGACGGACGAGGAAATTCTCGCGGCCACGCGGCACTGGGCCAGCGTGGAAGGCATCTTCGCCGCGCCGGAAGGAGCCGCGTCGCTGGTTGCGTATCAAAAGCTGCGGGCCAGCGGATTCTTCCGCGCCGAAGATACGGTCGTGCTCTTCAATACAGGCTCGGCCTACAAGTATCTCGACATGATCGAAGCGCAAGAAAGAAAAGTGCGGCCCGAACCGCCCGCTGCGCGCAATATTGGGGGAATCATTGGGCCGTACTGAAAACAAAAAACACGTAGGGACGGCCGCTCTCGGCCGTCCAGTCCGGCAAAAGCAGGGTAGGTCGTACACAACATAGAAGCCATGGGCTTCCCATTCCAACACGATCCTTTTCAGGCGCGGCGCGAAGCAATGGTCCGCACGCAGCTTGCCGAGCGCGGAATCCGCGACCTTCGCGTGCTTGACGCCATGCGCTCTGTGCCACGGCACGAATTTGTCCCCGAGTCTTTCCGGCAGGACGCCTACGAAGATCACCCGCTGCCTATCGGCGAGGGGCAAACTATCTCGCAGCCTTACATCGTGGCTGCGATGCTCGAGTACCTCGCTCTTCAGGCCACTGATCGTGTCCTCGAAGTCGGCACCGGTTCCGGCTACGTAACGGCATTGCTTTCGCTGCTGAGCGCCGAGGTGTATTCCGTGGAGCGCCACGCGCCACTGGCGGCCTCGGCGGAAGCTACGCTGCAGCGATTGGAATATCGCAACGTGAAGATCAAAGTCGGCGATGGCAGCCAAGGCTGGGCAGAATACGCTCCGTTTGACGCTATTCTTGTTTCTGCCGCAACACCTGACATGCCGTCAGCTCTCTTTGATCAGTTGCGCGAGGGCGGACGCATGATGGTGCCGATTGGCCCTTCCTCCTGCCAGGAATTGCAGTTGATCCGCAAAGTCAAAGGACAGCCCGAGGTTAAGATTCTCGAAGGCTGCCGGTTCGTGCCGCTGGTGGAAGGAGCAGTGGATGGCGGCTAGTGGCCAGTGGTCAGTTGCTTGTGAGGCCGCTCCGCCGACGCTTTCGTTCTTCTGACCACTGCCCACTGACCAGCGACCACTATCCACTGACCGCTGCTTTACAATCAAATTTGTGTCCCTCCTCCGAAATCTGAAGATGACGTTGGAGATGATCAAGTGGGAGCACTCGATCTTTGCGCTCCCGTTTGCGCTCTGCGGAGCCATGCTGGCCGCCGGAGGCTTGCCGGCGTGGCGGCAACTGGGCTGGATCGTCGTCGCCATGGTTTCGGCGCGTTCCGCTGCGATGGCCTTCAATCGCCTGGCCGACGCCTCGATTGACGCCGCCAATCCGCGCACCGCGACTCGCGCTTTGCCGGTTGGCTTGCTGACGCCATCGTTTGTGAGCGCATTCGTTCTGGCTGCGTGTGGAATTTTCGTTCTCGCCGCTTCGCAGTTGAACCGCTTGACGCTGATGCTTTCGCCGGTGGCGCTCGGGGTGATTCTTCTCTATTCCTATGCCAAGCGGTTCACGCGCTGGTCGCATCTCGTTCTCGGATTCGCCCTGGGCATTGCTCCGGCAGCCGCGTGGATTGCGGTTCGCGGCTCGCTCGATCCGCGGATACTGCTGCTCACCGCTGCGGTGACGTTCTGGGTCGGCGGATTCGACGTGATCTACGCCTGTCAGGACCGCGACTACGACCGCAGCCATGATTTGCACTCCGTGCCGCGGCATCTCGGGGTCAGGAATGCGCTCGTCATCGCACGCTTATTTCATCTTGTAATGCTCGGGCTGCTGGTCGCGTTGGTCGTTACTTTTGGGCTTGGCAAGCTGGCGGTCGCGGGAGTGATTGCGGTGGCTGCGCTTTTGCTCTACGAACACACGCTGATTCGTCACGACGACCTGAGCAAACTGAATGCGGCGTTCTTCACCATGAACGGAGTGATTTCGGTGGTGTTCTTTTTCTTTGTCGCGGGAGATCTGCTGCTGAGGCGCGGTTGAACTTCGGCGGTCGGGCCTGGGTACCCCCTCCCCCCTGTCTTTCTAAAGTCTTGAATCTAAAAGGCCTTATTTTCAAAGTCTTCAAAGCAAATGGGTTAGAGGCAAAGTATTGACAACAAATGAGTTAGTAATATACCGAAATTCTTGGCTTCCTTTAGAATCAAGGAGTTGCGATTAGAAAATCTCTCAAAGTATTCATTTCAAATAACTTAGATCAAAATACTCTGCCGTCGCGCTGAGCGATGGCCTACTTTTATTATATCTCGGGGTGTCAAGTAGGAGGCTGCTTCGATTTTAGTTTGGCGGATATTCTCTTTTCCGCATTACTTCGGGAACGTCACGCGATCCGTGAAGGACGGCCAAGACTTGCAGCGCATCGTGACGTTCGCGGTAGACAATCAGATAGGAACCAGTTGGCCAGAAGCGCACGTCGCGCTCAGTTAGATCTAGGCGACTGTGTCCCATCCGAGGTTGCCGGGCCAGCTTCTCAAATGCGTTGAAGAACTCGTCTTCGAGTTTGTCGGCGGCGTCGGCATTGTCGAGCGCGACAAAATCCCAAATGTCCTGCAAATCCTGCAGCGCATCGGGAGAGAGCACATAGGCGGACATTACCGCTACTTTACGCTTCTCCGCTGCCGCAGTCGCGCTCTGGCCTCGGGGCCGGGAATGCCGAGGCCGCGATCCAATTGCTCGATCCCGCGATCAATTTTCCGGCGTACTTCGGCGAGCCGTAGCTGCTTCGTTTCATCCTGCTCTTCTAGCAGGCGCAGACCCTCGCGGACGACTTCCGAGGCCGAGGCGTATCGTCCAGTCTTTACCTTGTCGTCCACCAATCTTTCCAGTTCGGGCGTAAGAGAAATGTTCACTGAAAACTCCCGAGGATACTATGCCCCTCTTTTCAGAGAATGTCAAGAAATAGCATAAAATGTCATTTCCAAGTTTTAGTGCCAGTCGTATGGGCGGTATCGCTAAGGCGGAGTCGAACGGTGTCGGCTGCACTGCAAGCCACTTCTCGAAAAGCGCGAGAAGTGGCGCACACCCAGTTATCCCGGTCAATGTTAAAGGACAAACCCGCGTTATGCTTCCCCGTTAAGGTGGCCCACCCGTCGCGGAAATGAGAACAGATGGGAGTCGTGCTGGGGATGGGACTGTCAAAATCCCCGCCCTGTGTCTGCAAAGAACGCAGACACAAGGACGGGCCACCCTCGGGAGTTGAGATAGGGGAAAGGGTGGGCCAGCCCCCACTTCTCGGCGTGCCTGGGAGCTGCGGCGCGTATGCGTTCAAAGGCCGCATAGGCATCCGCTTCGGCAGGTGCGGCGAGACTAACGCGGTAGGCCATACTTGGTCCGCATCTCGTCAAAGACCTGAGCGGCGGGCTTCAGTTCGCCGCGTTCCGCGCTCGCCATTCCTTCCTGAATGGCCGCAAGGGTCTCCATGTAGCGCAAGCGGTTTTGCATTTGCTGGTAGCTGGCCGCGTCCTGGACAACGACTTCGGCCTTGCCGTTCACCGTGAGCACTTCCGGGGCTTGCGTCTTCTTGAGGCGCTTGACATGCGTTTTATGGTTGCGCAGGAAATCGGTCAAGGAGTGGATTTCACGAGTATCAAGCATGGAAGTCCTCGCTGATGATTGTCTGATAATTATATGTTGTCATAGCGGAGGTGAAAGTCAATGAAATATTTTCAAACGGAGTTTCGGCAAAACAGGCTTTGCGAAAAGAGCGAGAAGTGGCGCACCCACAGTTATTTCGGTCAGTGTTAAAGATAAACCCGCGTTATACTTCCCCGTTAAGTGGCCCACCCGCCCCAAAAACCTAACCATCTTCATTGGCATCAGTGCTTATCGCCAGATTAGGCCCTTTGTCCGGGCTGTTCTCTTCCTTTTTTGTCGCGGTATTTGTTTCCGCAAGTTCTGCCAGCAGGAACACTAAACGAGTGAGGCTACTTCTCACCGGTTCGTAGCTCCGTTTAGCAAAATCCAAAGATTGAAAACATCCGGCGGTGATAAAGACGACAGAAGTTGCAACGAAATAGCGGTTCCGAAGCGCAGGACAAATATACAGAGCCGAGATTTCAGCCAGTCCGCATCCGAGAAATGTACGCATCATCAGCAGTGCCTCCCGGAATACCGGCGGCTGCTTCCCGAGCACCAATAACCAGACTTGCCATTCAAGATCAACCCAATCCCCAGGGCCTTTACTTGGATTAATTCCATATCGTCGGACCAGCAACTGTGTTGCCGCTAAACGCTGACACTTCAGAACTGGTCTTATCTCGAACGGGAATCTCTTTTTCCTTCCCCACGTAACCATCCGTGAGAGAGATCTGATAAAAACATTCCGCTTGGGCGGGATTCCCTGCAGTTTCCCAAATGTCCGATAGAGCCAATCGGATCCAAAGGTAACCCGAATGAAATAACGCTTGAAACCGTATACAGAATTGATGAGTAGGCCGGCAAACCATGACAGAAGGAAGAAGGTTTGGCCAACTACAAGGCTCGAGACAACGAACAGGATGAGCAAGGCATATGGCTTAAACGCATATATTTGCTCTGCCCGATCGATCATCAGCCGGGCAAGGCGCGGATCACCGAAGGCGATGCTTAACTCGAATAGCAGGCCGGGTATTATCCCCAGCAGATACGTGCCAAGCCGCTTTGGAATGGCGTTTGATACATCGATCTTGATCATTGGAGTTCACGGCCATCTGGACTGTCCTCCAAAGGATAACTCCGCAGGCTCCCTTTTACACAGTCAGAATTGGGTAAGCCTGGTGCGAAATTCCCGGATGGTTGGCAATGCGGTATCATCAACATTGATGCTCACCTCGCGCCCATTCCAAACGGACGACCCGCGCCTCGTCCCGATCAGAGATAAAGTTCTCGCGGGCGAACGCCTGAACGAGGGCGATGCGCTGGTGCTTTATGGGACGGGCGACATCCTTGCCGTGGGGTGGCTGGCTAACTGGGTCCGCGAGCGGATGCATGGCGACAAGGCTTATTTCAACGTCAACCGGCATATCAATCCGACGAATGTCTGCGTGGCGGCTTGCCGGTTGTGCGCTTATGGGCGCAAGAAAGACGCTCCGGGCGCTTACACCATGGCGCTTGAAGAAGCCTTCGAGACGGCCGCTTCCGGCTACACCGAGGCGGTCACGGAGTTTCACATTGTCGGCGGGCTGCATCCGGATTTGCCGTTTCAATATTATCTTGACCTGATTTCCGGGCTGAAGGAGCGCTTTCCGCAAGTCCATATAAAGGCCTTCACGATGGTGGAAGTGGCGTATCTGGCGAAGCGGGCGAAGCTGACGATCCGCGAGACGCTCGAAAAGATGAAAGAAGCGGGCGTGGACTCGCTGCCGGGCGGCGGGGCGGAAATTTTTGCCGACCGCGTGCGGCACATTATTTGCGACCACAAAATCGACGGCGATCAATGGCTCGACACCGCGCGCCTGGCCCACCAGATTGGGCTGAAATCGAATGCGACGATGCTCTACGGCCACATCGAAAACGACGAAGACCGCGTCGACCACCTGCTCAAGCTGCGCGTGCTGCAGGATGAGACCGGGGGCTTCCAAACGTTTATTCCTCTCGCCTTTCATCCGGCGAACACGCCGCTGCAGCATCTTTTTACGACCACCGGCATGACCGACATCAAGCAGATTGCGGTCAGCCGCCTGGTGCTCGATAACTTCGCGCACATCAAATCTTATTGGCAGATGATGACGCCGAAGATCGCGCAGATCTCGCTGCGCTTCGGCGCCGACGATATTGACGGCACGGTGGTCGAGGAAAAGATTTACCACGATGCGGGAGCGACCACTCCGCAAGGCCTGCGGCGGCACGAACTGGTGCGCTTGATCGAAGAGGCCGGCCGCGAGCCCGTTGAGCGCGACACGCTCTACCGGCCGGTGACACGGACGGAAACATCGTTCACCGTGTCGGTGTAAGGGCAAAGCTCTTGGCTCTTAGCTCTTGGCTTTTGGCCAAAAGCTAAGAGCCTGTGGTGGAACTCCAGCGCCCAAAGGCGTACAAAATACGGCACTTACGGTATGCCTAAAGGCATACCCTGATACAAATCTTACTTTCACCACGGGCTGCTAAGAGCTAAGAGCGTCCCTTGACACGAGCGCGGAACTTCCAGCCAACGTCGACATCTAACGAGCATGGCCAAAGAGCAAACGGCAGTTTTCGGCGGCGGGTGCTTCTGGTGTATTGAAGCGGTTTTTCAACGTCTCACGGGCGTAGGCCACGTCGAGTCGGGTTACATGGGCGGACACGCCGACCAGGCGACTTATCAGCAGGTGTGTAACGGGGACACCGGGCATGTGGAAGTGGTGCGCGTCAGCTTCGATCCCGACCGGATCAACTATCGCGAGCTGCTGGAGGTGTTCTTCGCGGTGCACGATCCGACCACGCTCAATCGGCAGGGAAACGACGCTGGCGAGCAATATCGTTCGGTGATTTTCTACAGCGACGAGGAACAGCAGAGGATCGCCGAGAATACCATTGCGGAGTTGACGGCAGCCAAGGCGTTCTCCGAGCCGATCGTGACCGCAGTCGAGCCGGCCGAGGAATTCCACGTGGCCGAAGACTACCATCAGAACTACTACAACGAAAATTCGCGCCAGCCTTATTGCATGTTTGTGATCTCGCCGAAGCTCGGGAAGTTGGAAAAGAAGTTTGCCGAAAAATTGAGAGCTTGAGTTGACGTGTGGCCCCGCTCGAATCGCGGCCGGAATCTACTCCTCAGAAGCCCGGTTCCTCAGGCTCCTCGTTACTCGGAATCGGGTCGAGGCTGGCTGCGGCGGGTTCAGACCGTTCGTCCAACAGAAGCCGGCGCAAGCTGCGCAGGTCGTTGAGCAGCCGGCCGCTGGTGGTTAGGTGCTGCTCCAGCTTATCTAACTTGAATTGCACGATGCGGAGGGCCTGTACGCGGCGTTGGGACTTGGCCGCCACCGCCGCGCCCAGGTCGGCTTCGATCTCGCTTTTGGCTTCGGCGATGGCCTCGACCAGGAGCCGCACGTATTGCTGGGCATTCTCGACGCTGTCAAACGGGGTTTGGAGGGGGCTGTTCAAGGGCGAGAATTCCTCGGCAAATAGAAAGTCTGGCAAAGAGGGTGGGATTCTATTTTCCCTAAACTGCTATCTCTCTGCCTTTCAAGCACATCGCAAGTAACTCAAGCGATTACAATGCCTTACGTCGTGTTGCAGCTTGCAGCTGCCGTTGCATGCGTTGCTGTTGAATGCCTATTTGTCACTGTTTTCGGCATCGCTGGCATCACTACCTGGCAGCGTTGAGTTTATTGCCTCGCGTCGCAGCATGGTGATTTTCCTGCGCCGTTGAGTGACCGGCAAATTCACTCCGTCGCTACGCCGCACAGTCCTTGCGCTTTGTATTCTACCGCACGAGTGTGCTGCCTGTAATGCTCCCGGATGGGCTAGATCTTGGGTAGTGGGTTTGAAATCATTCAGTGCGGATTGGCAGACTTCCGGGGATTAAGAGTGAGACTCGTCCCACCACTGCGCGATTACGGCGGGATCAAAGCGGACGGCGGTGCCGATGAACCTGCACGGGACGACGTGCGCCTTCGCCTTGCGTTAAACCGTCTTTTCAAGTTTTGCCACCCATTAGCCAAGCGATTGCTCAGCAAAGAAGAGTAAGAATAGCCAGATGGAGGGGTAGGCACTTATGGATTGATTTGGCTTCGCAGATGCTTGGAGAGTTTCTCGATCTGTCTCAGCTTCTCAATCGTGTCCTTGGGCAGAAGTCCTTTCTGAATGCTCGCGACATCGGGAGGGATGGTTTGGGCAATCCTGGCCAGTTCGTCGGCCTCCTGGCGGAGCTTGGCCAGGTCAAGATGAGCACGCTGCGTGATCGGAGGGGGGATGTTCTTGTCCGTCTGTGCCTCGACTTGATCAGCCTGCCGGATCCCGGGCGGTATCGGCTTTGCCTGCGCCAGAAGTAAAGATGTCGCAAGCAAAACGAAAGAAAGAGAGATAGCAGGGAGTTTCACGGCGGACCTCCTACCGTGGGAAGCAATTTCTCAACACATTGTACATCCAACATCAATATCGACAGCAGGGCCCTCGTCTCGATCCGGTCGGCACTCGCATCGCAGACCTTTGCGGGCGACCCAGACGGAACATGGTTCAACCTACGTGCAGGGGGCCAAACGGGGTAGAGTCTTTGCCGTTTTCGAAGTCAAAAAGGAAATTCCGGCTAATAAGGTGCATAATGTGCTTTCTGATAGTCGACGAGAGCGGGAGGGTCGCACCATCTCCGATTTGTTCGTCTGTGAAGGAGGGAAAATGAACTGCTTCAGGGCCGCGCTGCATGTCTCCGTGGCGTCCCTCGCGGCGGCCTGTTTTTCGCAAACTGCGGGAAAGCCGCCAGAGAAGATCGTATTTGTGCGTCCCGATCCCATCATAACGACTTCGACATTGATGATGATGGAAACGCCACGCTATGTTGGGAGGGGTACGAATTCGGTAGAGAACCCGGAGAGGAAGTACAACTCCGTCTCTTACGCCAAGATGAATCTGCTCGCGTTCATGAATCCGGACGGGACGGGAATTACGGATCTGCATGTGAACGGGTTTGACCCCTCCGTTTCGCCGGACGGTACCAAGATAGCGTTCTGCTCATTGCGGATGGAACAGTATTCGCAGATTTACGTGATGAATGCGGATGGCACGGGAGAAAAACGGTTGACCAACATCACCACAGGCGATGCCTGCGGTCCAGCTTGGTCGCATGATGGCAAGAAAGTCGCTTTCTACGCGTTCGCGCTGACCCACCCCAGCCGCAATCCCGCGATTTGGCTTATGGATCCCGATGGAACCAACTTGAAGCGGCTCACGGAACATGCGGTGTCTCCTACATGGTCTCCAGACGACCGGCAGATCGCTTTCGCTTCTAACCGCGTGGGCAAATTCCAGATCTACGCCATGAATTCCGACGGATCGAACGTGCGGCGGCTCACAAACGACAAGGGCGAGGACTCCTCGCCGGCGTGGGCCCCGGACGGCGCAGCCATCGCGTTCGTTTCCGACCGGGAAGGCGAGCATCCAGCGCTGTTCCTGATGGGTGCCGACGGTTCTGCGCAACGCCGGCTCGTATTTTCCAAACGCCAGGATTTTTGCTTTCCGGCGTGGTCGCTGGATGGCAGTACGATTGCGTTTTCAGCTTTGAATCGAGTGGCGACTCAATTCATACGGTTCGGCGAAGAGCGTCCGCGCTGCGAAATGTGGACGGGAGAGTATCAGCTATTCACCGTGGATAGCGAAGGCAAACTCCATCAGCTGACCAATACAAAGTACATGGCGATGAAGCCCACATATGGACGGCTGGTGACAGCACACTAGTCGCCGCTCGCGGCTCGTGGCAAACCCAGCGCAGCTTCGCAGCCCGAGAAGCATATTGCTGATATCTGGTCACATCTCCGAGCATGGCGTAGAACTCTGTCAGCATGCCGATGACCTGCATTGGTGAGAACTCCGTGTCTCGTATTGCATCGAGGTACTGGGTGGCTCGATCCCCATGCTCGCAGCGATCGCGGTACAATAAACGGGGTTACTGTTAAACGCGTATGTCCAATCTGATAGGCGCCAGGGGAAGAATTCGCCCTGGCGTTGTCGATTTTTCTCTTCAGCCAAGCACGCAGCAAAGCCGCGCTTTGCGGAATTGCTAAAAACGCTATGAAAATTCTGCTCTATAACCCCGACAACGGCGTGACGCGTAATTTCATGCCGCATCTATGGATGTTTCTCCTCCAGGCGCTCACTCCCTCGGGCCATGAGGTGCTGCTGGTGGATGGCAACGCGCAATCCATGGATGAAGCGGGGATCGCGCAGTTTGTGCGCGACAACAATATTGGATTGGTCGGCATCGGCGCCATGACTCGAATGATCGCCAAGGCGTATCGCATGGCGGATGCGGTCCGCGCCACGGGAGTTCCGGTGGTAATGGGCGGCCCTCACGTGACGGAGATGGCCGACGAGGCGCTCGGCCGAGATGGCGGGCCGCGGCACGCCGATGCTGTCGCCCTGGGGGAAGCCGATGCGACCTGGCCGCTGATTGTTGAGGATGCTGCCCGTGGCGAGCTTAAGGACGTTTACGCGCCTGTCGACGCCTTTGGCCAGGAGAGCAAGCCGTCGCTGAAGGAATATCCGGTGATTCCGTGGCAGTCGATCGATCTCGACCAGTTCAATCTGGTGCCGAAGGCCGCGAGCGCCATGCTCCAGAAAATCGCAGAAGGCTGGGGAACATTTCGCATCATCCCGGTCGAATCCGGACGAGGCTGCCCTTACGGCTGCGAGTTCTGCACTGTGACCGGATTTTTCGGAGACTCGATTCGTTTCCGCACCAATGAGAGCGTGGTGAATGAACTGCTCTTGTTGAAGGCGCGGGCCCGCAGCGAGAAAGGACAGATGGCGGTTTTCTTCATCGACGACAACTTCGCCATCAACATCAAGCGAACGAAATCGCTGCTGCGCGACATCATTGCCGCCGGCGCAAAGGTGCATTGGGTGGCTCAGATCAGCGCCAATCTATTGCGCGACGAGGAACTGGTAGACCTGATCGCGGCTTCCGGAGGCAAGTGGATCTTTATCGGCATGGAGTCCATCGACCCGGCCAATCTGAAAAACGTGAACAAGGGATTCAACAAGCCGGGCGAGTACCGGGCGGTGCTGGAGCGGCTGGCGCAACGCAATGTTTATGCTATCACGTCGTTTATTTTTGGCATGGACAATGACACAGTCGGAGTCGCCGAGCGAACTCTCGAACAGGTTCGGACCTGGCCCCCGGGTCTCCCGATCTTTGGTCTGCTGACTCCTTTGCCCGCGACGCCGCTTTACAAGCGGCTGGAAACCGCCGGGCGGCTGACGCGGCCCAAGCACTGGCAGGAGTTCATCCCGTTTGCGATGGCCCACACGCCGTTGAAAATGACCATCGAAGAAGCTCATGATGAAGTGAATCATGGGTGGGAACAGGCTTACAGTTCGGAGGCGCTGACGCATGCGGTCGAATCTTTGAAAGACCAGCCGCTGGGTTATCGCATCAACATCTTCCTTGCGCGCCTTTGTTTCCGCGGCATCTATTTCCCTATGATGGGGAAAATGGCATGGCTGAAGGTGATTGCGCAAAATCGGCGGACCATTTTCAAGCTGGTAAGGGAAGGGTTCAAGGCCGGCGCCTGGCGCGGCGCGCCTGCGAGGATTCCTGCCATCCCAGTGCCGCCGGTGGAGGCGGTCGAACCGATCGCACAACCAGCGAAGGGGTGAACGGAGCGGGTGGGCAATTGCGTTTCCCGTCAATTGAAAGTCGCTTAAGCGCTTTTCGACCGGGGAAAGCCGCCGCTGGTTGGTGGTGCCCGCGTCAAGCCATTTAAGATGTAACCTTGGGTTCGACCGTCGAGACATTGGAAATGTAACCGAAGACTCGCCGTCGTCGCGGCTGTGGGAAAGTGCAAATCGCGCTCTTTTTGCGCGATTGGCAAGCTCGGTGGAAAAGTCTGGGTTAGGACTTTTCCACGGAGCGGCTTTTCCATGGCCGTTTCGCCGGCCGCGTTGTGTTTTTTCCTTCGCCTGCGCACGGCGGTTCTCCGGTGCCGCTTTCGGACTGAGCCGCCGGTTCGCCAGGCAGTAATTCACGCGATCCGTCGTTGCTTCGTGGACCCAGCGGTCCCGATGACATCGTTACTCCTTGGCCGCCGGCAGCTCGCGGCGACAGCGCGCCGCACCGACACAACGGTTTCCGCTTCAGCCGGGCCTTTTCACCGCAAGACGGGCAAATAGAAGCGGGCTGTTAGGAAGAATTGGCCTGATTTTAGCATCCCCGGAGTGAGAGACAGCCAAAATTCGCAGGTTGCCGATGTTGTTTCGGGTACTCTGCGGAGTCACAGATCCGGCGAGACGGCTTCAGACGCGAGCCCGGATTGCCCGCCTTTGGATATGCCCTTCGGCTCTGGTCAACGCATCGTCAAGGTCGTCGGATGGTTCGTGGGAGTTCTCTTCTTTGCACTTTGCAGCTCGAGAAGCATATTGCTGATACCTGGTCACATCTCCGAGCATGGCGTAAAACTCTGTCAGCATGCCGATGACCCGCATTGGTGAGAACTCCGTGTCTCGTATTGCCTCGTGGTGCTGGGTGGCCCGTCGATAAGAGCGAAGGCGCTGTCAAGGGCAAAGATGTCCTGTGCAGTGCCTGAGCACCGCTTGCTTTGCCAGAGAGGTTGAGGACCAAGGCTCTGGAAATCTCATACTCCGTGAGCGCTGGCATTTTTCCGTCGAAGAGCAAACCAGTTAAGGCAAAACTAATCGCTCGTGACATCGCTAGTGTTCCCGTGGAGGTGCCCTGTTACCGAGTCCAGGGTCTTCATCAGACGTTCGAGATGACCGGTGCTCAACGCCTCGCCGGGGATTCCTTTGTTGAAAACAAAGGTACTTCTCGGGTTCGTTCGGTAAAACTCTGGTGCCGACCAAAAGGAACGCCACCTCAAGGACTCCCTCAATGTGCCGGGAGAGCCGAATCGCCAAAGAGCCCTTTATAATTAAGAGATTGAGCGATTCGGGCCAGCAACAAAGCCGGAAGCATGCAATTCAGAGAAGCGCTAAAGACGATCCAGGAGAACTCATCGACGAACCGGCCAACTTGCCGGGTACTACTGGTCACCGGGTTCACCCCGCTCCACTTGCAGACGTTCCTCCAGGCTCATTTGCAGCGCTTACTGCCGACAAAGCAGCTTGTGGTTTCTACTCGGCTCTACGGTGACCTGGCGGAAACCTTATTCGGCATCGAGTCTTCAACTGCAGACATGTGTGCCGTTGCTCTCGAATGGCCAGACCTCGATCCACGCCTCGGCTTCCGTCAACTGGGAGGGTGGGGACCCAGGGAGATCGCCGATATCCTAGTCGGCGCAGAGTCAAGACTTGTCACGATAAGGGAGAGTCTGGCTGCAGTGCCGAGTCACGTTCCGTTGGCCTTTTCACTGCCGACCCTAGCCCTGCCCCCGATCTTTCACACTCCATCGTGGCAATTGAGCGCGGCTGAGATACGTCTTCGAAATGCCGTGGGTGAGCTTGCTCTCCGGATTAGCGAGAAACCTAACATACGATTCATCAATGCCCACAGCCAACAAGTGGCTGAGCCCCCGGCGCCTATCTTCGACTTCAAGGGTGAGCTCCTGGCTGGTTTGCCATATACAAGCTCTCACGCCGATCGACTCGGGCAGCTTCTAGCGCAAATTCTTGTACCGGCACAACCCAAGAAGGGGTTGATTACCGATTTGGACGACACGCTCTGGGCAGGCATTGCCGGAGAAATAGGTCCACAGTCAGTTTCCTGGGACCTCGCCAGCAATACTCAGCTGCATGGTCTGTACCAGCAGCTGTTGCGGGCTTTGGCCGAACAGGGAGTGCTGATCGGGGTAGCTAGCAAGAACGATCCAGATATCGTCGAAGCGGCCTTTCGGAGGAATGACATTTTGCTTCCGCGCGACTATGTCTTTCCTGTCGAGGTTCACTGGAATGCCAAATCGGAGTCGGTGGCAAAAATTCTGGACACTTGGAACATCGATGCCGACAGTGTTGTCTTCGTCGATGATAGTTCCAGCGAAATCGCCGAAGTGCAGGCTGCGCATCCCGGCATGGAATGCATTCGCTTTGATGCCCAGGACTACGCCGGAGCACACAGCTTGCTCTACCGTCTCCGGGATCTCTTCGCAAAACCAACCATTACCGAAGAAGATGGCATGCGGCGTGAGAGCCTCCGCACGGGAGGTGTTTTTCGCGCCGGGGCCCAGCAGCACGGCGCATCCTACGAAAATTTCTTACGTGAGGCGGAGTCAAAGATCACCCCCGATTTCAACAATGCGGCGGCGAACCGGCGAAGCCTCGAACTCGTTAACAAGACCAACCAGTTCAATCTTAACGGGATTCGGTACACTGAGAGCGAATGGCACAGCAAGCTCAGTCTGCCCGGTTCGTTCTCGCTCATGGTTAGTTATCGCGACAAGTACGGACCACTCGGCGTCATTGCAACTCTCGTGGGCCAGGCGACCGATGCCGCTTTGACGGTAAACACTTGGGTGATGAGCTGCCGGGCCTTCGGGCGTCGCATCGAGCACCAGTGTCTTAAGCTTCTTTTGGAGCGCTTTCCAGCACCAGAGATCTTGTTGGAGTTTGCCCCGACGAAGCGCAACGGATATTTGCGGGAGTTTTCGGAATCGTTCCTTGGACAAAAGCCTGATGGACCATTCAAGCTGTCGCGAACTGTCTTTCTGGAGAAGTGCCCCATGCTCTACCATCAGGTCGAAATGGATCATGACTGATCTTCGTCATCGACTCGCCCAGTGTTTTTCTCTGGTGTTCCCCGGCCTCAATGAGCCGGAAGTGTATTCCGCGAGTTCTGCTTCCGTTGCGGCATGGGATTCGATGGCAGCAATAATTTTGGCCAATGTGATCGAGGAGGAATTCCAAGTAAAACTCGATTATAACGTCTTGCCGGACCTTGTCTCCTTTGACCTGATCGAAGATTACTTGAAGAGTAATGGCAATGGGACCTCGTAACGCTGTCGTCCGTCCAGCCGCGGATCTTTGCGTAGGCTTGCGCGCGGAGTTCGAACGCGAGATTAATGAAGCCGACGTCCTGGACTTTGCCCGTAACTGCGGCGACATGAACCCGCTTCATATTGATGTCGAATATGCGCGTTCGACTAACCTGGGAGCCCGCGTCGTGCACGGTGCTTACCAGGTTGCGCTGGCCTCCGCCATGGCCGGAATGTATCTACCCGGCAGGATCAGCTTCCTGGTTTCGTTCCATGCGCAGTTCATCCGTCCTCTGTATTTCCCTTGCCGGGCGGCGGTGCGAGGTGAAATTACGGCTTGGGACCCAGAGAACATGCGCGGTAGCCTGAGCGTTGTCGTTGCGGAGTTGCCTAGTGAAATCGTGACAAGCCAGATTCACGTGGGCTTCACCTGCCACGAAGTTGCAACGAAGGTGCCCGGTCCTCGCACCAGCGCGGTTCGACCGTTACCCCATACCGATGCCAAGCTTGTGTTGGTCACGGGAGCCTCCGGAGGAATCGGCTCGTATTTGGTCGGAGAACTGGCCCGCGATTACTCGATTCTGGCAGTCGTGAATCGCCGCTCGCTCCCGCCGGAACTGCTTGCCCATCCTCGTGTTCTTCAGCTCAAGGTCGATCTTTCCGAACCTGAGTGCATCCCAAACATCGAGGAGATGCTGGGAGCGAGATCTCTTTACGGAATTGTTCACGCGGCATGGCCTGGCCTTCTGCAAGGCGGTCTGCTCTCAGTTTCGCGGCAAGCGCTCGAACAGCAACTCTCCTTCGCGACTTTCCGCACCATCGAACTGGCTCGTCTTCTGGCCAGCAGAAGCGAGAGCGAAGGTGGTCGGCTTGTAGTCCTGGGCTCTACCGCTGGTACCGAAAAGCCGTCCTTGAGCACGGCGGCTTACTCCCTAGCCAAGGCATCGCTGGAGCATACCGTAAAACTGCTGGCGCCGGAACTCGCTCTTAAGAAGATAACCATCAATGCCGTCTCTCCCTCTCTTTTACCGGTCGGTATGAATCTCCAGGCGAACGAGCGCCAGCGTCTAATGGCAAAGGCGGCAGTGCCGCTCGGCCGGCTTTGTGAAACTACGGATGTGATGGGGGCCATCCGTTATCTGTTCTCAAGCGACGCTTCGTTTCTCACAGGTCAGACCATCGTGTTGTCGGGCGGGCAAATCTAGGACGCTGCTCAGGGCACCCGGCCCGAAGGACAATTCGCCAACGATCGACCTTGCAATGAGCGCAACACTCAGAGCCACCGAACAACACGATCTTCCAGCCCTGGCGACGTTCCTCGTCCGCGTGTACAAGTTTGAGCCTTCAGATTTTCACACCGACCAGCAGCTGCTGCAGTGGAAGTACCTCTATCCCAGGCCCGGTTGGCAAGGTGGCCGCAGCTACTTGATTGAAAGGGACGGGGACATTGTTGCTCACGCTGGTGTCTCTCCAATGTCTTTTCGTCTACCCACTGGGCAAGTCGTAAGCAGCCTCACAATCATGGACTGGGCCGCCGACTCCACGATGCCCGGGGTCGGTGTCATGCTGTTGCGCAAATTAATGGGGATGGCTCCCACATCTTTTATCATCGGGGGGGCTCCAATCACACGCCAGCTCATACCCCGCATAGGGTTTCGTCAGGTCGGAGACGCTCTGACGCACGCCGCCTGGTTACGCCCACGGCGGGAATTTCGGACGCGCCCCCGCACGGGGAGATCCATTCTCCGCTTGGTGCACGGGTTGGCGCATCCCGTACCTATTCAGAGTCGGCTCAGTAGGCGCTGGGAATTTGTCCCGGTGAGCGAATTCGATAATTCGCTCCAGCCGATATTGAGCGACGCAAGGCGCACTTGGACGATCTGCCAGCGAACCATTGCGGACTTGAACTATCTGCTGAAGTGTCCTCACTTGGAAGTGCGGGGGTTTTTGCTTCGGCACCAAAGCCGCCTCGGTGGTTATTTCATCATGGGAAAATCTGGCTGGGAAGCACGGCTACTTGACTTTGTTGTTGACTCAGAGGATATGAACGATTGGAAACGCGCATGTGCTGCCGTTACGAACGCAGCTTTGCTTGACCCCGAAGTTTGCCGAATTCGTGTCCTCTCTACTGTGCCGATTCTGAGCCAAGCATTGGCGTGGAACGGGTACTGGTGTCAGTACAAGGAACCCATCGCGCTTCACGATCCAGCCGATGCCATGGGCCGAGCGTTCCCTGTAAGTTTCCAACTCTTCGACGGCGACTCTGGCTATTAAGACGAACCAGCGCCTCACTCACGCTGCAAGCATTTGCGGGTAGCACCAGCGCCTGAGTCGTGAGATACAATTCTGCGGAACCTTTCAAGAGGTAACCCTTGAGATTCGTCAGTCCTGCTCTGAAGCACATCGTCTTTCCCGCCTTGTCCTGGAGCGGGTACCTCCGCTACACGGCAGGTGCTGGTCCAGCGGTCGTGACATACCATGGCGTGTTCCCAGCCAGATACGAGGTCAGGAATCCGGCTTTGGACGGCAACCTAGTGCATACCGATTCGCTGCGGCGCCAGCTGCAGCTTCTGAAGAAGCGCTACCGCGTGATCTCCCCCGAAGACTTCCTCCGTTGGTCCGAGGAAGAGCTGTCACTTCCGCCGCATTCGATATTGCTGACTTGTGACGACGCGCTGCGGAACACGCTGACGGAAATGGTTCCCATACTGCAGGAGCTTGGCCTGTCTTGCCTCTTCTTCGCCACCGGCGCGTCCGCCGAGGAGACGCCGTCCATGCTCTGGTATGAGGAACTCTATCTGATGTTGTTGGACGCCAGCGAGTCCATCACTGTCAGCATTCCCGAAGCCGGCGTTAGCATTGGCCCAATTGCGCCGAACAGGAAACACTCGTGTTGGTGGAACTTGGTCGAACGGCTTTCGCAGTTCGATAGAGAACTCAGACGCAGATTCCTCGATCAAGTCCGCGACCAGCTCGGGCTTTCAGAAGATTGGGGAACGCGCCTCGTCGAGAATTCAACCGTGGCCTGCAGATTTCTTACGTTAGATCGAGAGGGGCTACGGCAACTGGTCGCTGCGGGAATGACGATCGGCGCCCATTCTCTCTCGCACCCGATTCTCGCGCGGGCACCCGAAGGATTGGCTTGGCGGGAGATCTCCGAAAGCCGGAGTGTTCTTGAGAAGGCTCTGGGGCTGACGGTGTGGGCCTTTGGGTATCCCTTCGGCAATGCCGCTACGGTCACAGGACGAGATTTGCGGCTGGCGGAGGAGGCAGGTTTCCGCTGCGCCTTTATGAACATCGGAGGCGGGTTTGGCGCGAAGATCAATCGCTTCGCCGTGCCGCGCGTCCACGTGACCGCCGACATGAGCTTGTTTGAGTTTGAGGCCCACATCTCGGGTTTCTACCGCTCCATGCGCAAGAGGCTGCTGGGCGGCGATGAACTGGAAGCGGTCGTGGGCGCTTAAGAGCAAGCGACAAACTTTGGGCGGCAGCGACGGGTTAACCCGGGCGAGAGGCGCAACTTTTTTCTTATGAGGGGTAGCCTGCAAAGTTAGTTTGGGCCGCGGGGAATCCTCAGCTATCGGTCTTCCTCAGCTATACTAGCCAGCACAAGAACTTATCCGAAAAGCGAAGATTCTTCTGATTCAGGAAGGGTCCGATTAGGGACCGTCAAGACTGGCAGTGTGGCGCCCCGCGCGTGACTCGAAAGAAGAGATTTCGAAGGGACAAGAATGGTGAATTGGCCGCAGGAATCGATACTGGTAACGGGTGGAACGGGGTCGTTTGGGAAGAAGTTTGTGGAGATCATGCTGCGCGACTACCATCCTCAACGACTGGTGGTTTTCAGCCGCGACGAGTTGAAGCAGCATGAGATGAGAACGTCGGGCTTTGATCATCCCAGCCTGCGGTATTTCATTGGAGACGTTCGGGACGTGGACCGCTTGAAGCGCGCTCTGGCGGGCGTGACGGTGGTGGTGCACACAGCGGCACTCAAGCAGGTGCCGGCTTGCGAGTACAACCCGTTCGAAGCGATCCAGACGAATATCATGGGTGGGCGCAACGTGATTGATGCGGCCATTGATCAAGGCGTGCGCCGCATTCTGGCGCTCAGCACCGACAAGGCGGTGAATCCGATCAATCTGTACGGCGCCACCAAGCTCTGCGCGGAAAAAGTGTTTGTGCAGGCCAATGCCTATGCGGGCGCGAAAAATACGCGTTTTAGCTGCGCGCGCTACGGGAACGTGGTGGGGAGCCGCGGTAGCGTGATCCCGGTTTTTCTGGAACAGCGCCGACGCGGGAAGATCACGATCACGGATCCGCGAATGACGCGATTCTGGCTGACGCTGGAGCAGGGCGTGAAGTTTGTGATCCGGTGCATCGAGCAGATGCACGGCGGCGAGATTTTTGTTCCGAAGATTCCGAGCATGCGGCTGGTGGACCTGGCGGAGACCGTCGCGCCCGGATGTGAGGTGGAGTACATCGGGATTCGTCCGGGAGAGAAGTTGCATGAAGTGCTGGTCTCTGAGGACGAGTCGCGGCAAACGCTCGAAACTGAAGACATGTACGTGATACAGCCATCGCATCCGTGGTGGAAATCGGAAAACTGGGTGAATGCCAAGCCGCTTCCGGAAGGCTTTCGTTATTCAAGCGACACGAACGAACGCTGGCTGACGCGGCGTGAGTTGGAAGATTTGGTGACGCCGGAAACTGCGGAGGCGGTGCCGACGTCCGCCTAGCATGAGCGCCTTACCCACAAAGCTGGAAACGCTCGCCATCCATGGGGGAACGCCCGTGCGGGAAACGTTGTTGCCCTACGGGCGGCAGAGTCTCAACGAAGAAGATATTCAGGCGGTCGTAGAAGTTTTGCGGTCCGACTGGCTGACGACCGGACCGAAAGTCGGCGAGTTTGAGGAGCGATTCGCAGCGTGGGTGGGAGCGAAGTGCGGGGTCAGCTTCAGTTCGGGCACGGCTGCGCTGCACGCGGCGGCCTTTGCAGCGGGACTCGGGCCGGGGGATGAGGCGATCACCACGCCCATGACTTTCTGCGCGACCGCGAATTGTGTGCTGTACCAGGGAGCGAAGCCCGTGTTCGCCGACGTGAGTGCAGACACACTGAATCTCGATCCCGGCGAAGTTGCAAAGAAGCTCTCTTCACGGACAAAGGCCATTCTTGCGGTCGACTATGCCGGGCACCCTGCGGATCTTGATGCGCTGCTTGCGGTCACGCGGCAGCGTGGAATTCCACTGATTGAAGATGCCTGTCACGCGCTGGGCGCGAACTACCGCGGAAAGCGCGTGGGCGGCATTTCGGATATGACCGTGTTCAGCTTTCACCCCGTGAAGCACCTGACCACCGGGGAAGGCGGTATGGTTACGACCAACGATGCGCGGCTGGCCGAGACGCTGCGGCGCTTTCGCAATCACGGCATCAGCAGCGAAGCGCGCGAGCGGCAGCAATCCGGGCAGTGGTTTTACGAGATGGTGCTGCTGGGCTTCAATTACAGGTTGACGGATATCGCTTGCGCGCTGGGACTGTCGCAGTTGGAAAAGCTGGATGTGAACCTGGCGCGGCGGCGAGAAATTGCGGCGCGATACACGGCGGCGTTCCGGGATTTGCCGGCGGTCATTGTCCCCACGGTGCGCGATGGCGTGAATCCGGCGTGGCATTTATATCCGATCCGGCTGAAACTGGAAATGTTGTTGGCGGGGCGTGGGGAAATCTTTCGAGCCCTGCGCGCGGAGAATATCGGCGTGAATGTTCACTACATCCCGGTGCATCGACATCCGTACTACCGCGAGCGCTTCAAGTCCAAGGAAGGTTATCCGGTGGCGGAGGGCACGTATGAGCGGCTGATCAGCCTGCCGATGTTTCATGCGATGACGGCGCAGGATGTGGAAGACGTGATCCACGCGCTGCGAAAAGTTATGCTTCATTACGAAGGGGAGCGCTCGCATTAGCTCGAGACCCTGCGAAAAAAATAACTTCATGCCCCTGATTTCCGCGCACGAGCAAAGTTGCGGGCGAGAAGGGAACTGCGCTACCTTGGAAACGAAAACAAGGATACCGCATTGCTTATCCGCTCAAAGGGAGAGCGGCTGTATGCGCATTGGCCAATCCAGGCGGGAAGAGGCATGAGGGTCATTGCCATTATCCAAGCGCGCATGGGCAGCACGCGGCTGCCGGGCAAGGTTCTCGAGGAGGTGGGCAGCCAAACGGTCCTGGCGCGAGTAGTCGAACGCACTCGCCGGGCAAAAAGGCTCGACGAAATCATGGTAGCGACCAGTGAGCTTCCGGCGGACGACGGGATCTCGGCGACCTGTGCGCAGCGAGGATGGGCTTGTTTCCGAGGCAGCGAGAAGGATGTGCTCGACCGCTATTATCAGGCGGCACTGGTTTGCGGGGCTGAGGCAGTGGTACGAGTTACCTCGGATTGTCCGCTGATTGACCCGGAGGTCGTGGACTTGATTGTAGGCACGTTTCTCGATCAGCGAGTTGACTATGCCACCAATGATTTTCCTCCTACATACCCTCGCGGCTTGGACGCTGAAGCATTCACCATGGCGGCGTTGACGCGTGCCTGGGGCAAAGCCAAAGAAACCTATCAGCGGGAGCATGTCACGCCGTTCTTCTATGAGAATCCGGAATTGTTTTCTGTGGCCTCGGTGCGCGCCGAGTCTGACTATAGCGGCTATCGTTGGACGCTGGACACGCCGGAAGATTTGCAGCTAATACGCGAGATTTACCGGCGGTTTGATAACCGGGACGATTTCAGCTGGCGTGAGGTTCTGTCGCTCATGCAGCGTGAACCGGAACTGGCCCTGATCAACGCACACGTGCTCCAGAAGTCCTATCAGGTCTGATGCCTCCAGGAACTCTCATCATACGCGCGGATGCCAACGTCTCCATTGGTATTGGCCACGTCATGCGCTGCCTTGGGATTGCCCAAGCTTGGCAGGATATTGGCGGCAAGTGTCTGCTCGCAGCCTATGATCTGAATCCATCCATGGAAGGACGAGTCCGTTCGGAAGGAATCGCCGTAATCAACCCTAAAAAGGGTGACGGCGGATCGGAGGATGCCAGCGAGCTCGTGGAATTGGCACGACAGGAAAATGCTGAGTGGGTGGTCGTGGACGGATACCATTTCAACACCGCCTATCAGCGTGCTGTCAAAGCGGCGGGGTTCAAGCTTCTGTTCGCGGACGATTATGGCCATGCCAGAAGCTATGTAGCCGACATTGTGCTGAACCAGAACGCAGGCGCGAGTGAAACGCTGTACCAACAACGAGAGCCTTATACCCAGCTCCTGCTGGGCCTGCATTATTTCGGGTTGCGTCGCGAATTTGAAAAATGGGGACGATGGGAGCGGAACATTCCGCAGGTAGCACGCAAGGTGCTAGTCAGCATGGGTGGTGCCGATCTCGACAACGTGAGTCTGCAAGTTCTGGAGGCGCTGCAAGCCGTCGAGAACGAGAATCTTGAGGTCGTTTTAGTGATTGGCGGGAACAATCCACACCGTCAGTCTCTCGAACACGCAGCTTCGCTTTGCAACCTTCCCATCCGAGGGGAGACCAACCCGGCGCGTATGCCGGAGTTGATGGTTTGGTCGGAGTTTGCAGTTTCCGCAGGCGGCGGCACATGTTATGAGCTGGCTTTTTTGCAGGTGCCCATGTTGTTGATTACCATTGCCCAGAACCATGAGCACACCTGTCAAGTCCTTGCTGCGGAGGGTGCAGCGATTCATGCTGGCTGGTTTCATTCGCTTGACCGGAATCGGCTTGCGATGTCTATTCAAAAGGCCATCTTGGACCGAGCCCTGCGCAAATCACTAATTGAGAACGGGCGCCGGCTGGTGGATGGCAAAGGAGCACAGCGTGTGGTGAAGAGTATGACGTCAGTGGGATCAAACGGAATGTCCATGTGAGCCAACCATGAGCATGCTAGAAGAAATGAATCCTCCGGAGCACATCTGGGAAGTAGGAAGCGAGTTTCATTGGTGTGATTTACCACAGCCACCGTTTCTTCCCTGGCCTGCGGAAGTTCGCTGGTATTTGTTGGCGCGACACGGCATCGCCGCGCTGATACAGTTGCACTCCGCGAAGAAACCAGCTCTATGGTTGCCCTCCTACTTCTGTCCGGAAGTGGCCGAAGCCTGCCGTTCGATTTGTGAACTGTTTGAATACCGTGACGATCCTCGTTGGCCAGAGCCAGATTGGAGTTCTTTGCACCCCGCGCACCATGATCTCGTCTTGGCGGTCAATTATTTCGGAGTGCGGAGTGGTATTTCGTGGCAGAATTGGCGGGTTACCCATGAGTGCTTCTTAGTGGAAGATCACACCCAAGATCCATTCTCTCCATGGTGTTTGAATTCTGCCGCCGATTATGCCGTAGCCTCTTTACGCAAGACCATGCCCATTCCAGATGGCGCTGTGATATGGTCGCCACGCGCGCTGGAACTGCCCCAGCAACCGGACAGCGAAGCTGGAGAATGGTCCGGTAGTGCTCTCAAGACTGCTGCCATGCTTTATAAGACCGAATATCTGCGCGGACAGGGAGGCGATGAGCTGAAGAGTCGTTTCCGCGATCTCCAGATGCGCGGCGAGCAGCGTATGCGGAGTAGCTCGATTTCAGCCGTGTCGCCGTACAGCCGGGCTTACATCGAAAACGGAATGCCGGAACATTGGCGAGTGCAGCGGCTGCGCAATGCCCGCTATCTCCTGAACCAGCTTCCTAAGCTGAAGTATGCAGACTTACTTTTTCAGGAATGGCCTGAGGGAGCGGTTCCATTCGTGCTGTTATTACTCTTTCATTCGCAAAACGAACGTGATAACTGCCAGGCATGCCTGCAACGTCAAAGAATTTACTGTCCTGTCCATTGGGCTTGCCAGACGGAGAACATCGAGGCAATTGATTTGTGCGCGCGCATCCTGAGCCTACCCATTGACCAACGTTATGCGGAGAACGAAATGGAGCGCATTGCTGCTGCTCTTAACGCATATGCCGAGGCAAACGTGGCGGGCGCAATACTATAAGCTGACGCGATATGAAGATCGCAATCTCCCAACCCACATACCTCCCATGGCTTGGCTATTTCGACCTGGTCGACCAGGTGGACAAGTTTGTGCTGCTGGACACGGTGCAGTTTGAGAAGCAGTCGTGGCAGCAGCGAAACCGGATCAAGACCCCTACTGGGTTGGAGTGGCTGACCGTACCGGTGAAGATCAAGGGGCGCTCGACACAGATCATTGAAGAAGTTGAGATCGCCGCGCCGGAATTTTACAAAAGGCACCTCAATTTGGTACACGCTCACTACCGGACAACACACTATTTCAAGGATTGTTTCCCGCAACTTTCGGCGATCTTGGAAGAATCCTGCCGGGACAGGCTGGCCGTACTGAACTTTCGTCTTATCGAGTGGCTAATGGCGTCTCTGGGCATTACCGTTCCCTTGATATTGTCTTCAACCCTGAAGGTCGAGGGCACACGCTCAGCTCTTAACCTGGCTATCTGTGAACGGCTCTGTGCCACGAAATACCATTCCGCCATTGGCTCCGCAGTTTACCTCTTGCCAGACGTAGATTTATTTGCACGTAAGGGCATTGAAGTCTGTTTTCAAAACTATGCGCACCCGGAATATCGGCAGCTCTTCCCGTCTTTCTGCCCGTACGCGTCAACTCTGGACCTGATCTTCAATGAGGGGCCGCGCTCGCTGGAGATTATCCGTAGTGGCCGGGGCAATCCGTTATCGCCCGCACAGGTTGCGCTGCAGCAGAACCCGGCCCAGAGATGAGCGACGTAGGGTATTGCTAAATTTCATATTTTTCCCACGCGACCAATGGTCCGGCTCAAGCAGAAGCCGAACTCGCACCTTATCGCGTACCTGCTATTGGCGCTCAGCCGCTGGGATGAAGATGTACAATATTGATTTTCCGGTCGAGGATTGAGTCGGTGGCTTGGATGGCAAAATTACCTATGTCGACAAAACCCGAACCGAAGGTGGTTGCGCAGTCTACGCCAAAAGAGCTGGCGCTCCGTGAACGCCTTCATACTTTCTTCGACGAATGTCCCATCCCGAAAAATGAATTGTTCACGAACCTGGGGCTTTTCCTCAATTGACAGACCCTATCCCGCATTTTGTTCATGCACGAGCTGTACCAAAGAATTGTGAACGTCCACGGAATCGTCGTGGAATTTGGAACTCGTTGGGGCCAGAACCTGGCACTATTCTCTTCATTTCGCGGTATATATGAACCATTCAACTACACGCGAAAAATAGTTGGATTCGATACATTTGAGGGTTTGGGTCGGTTTCCGCGCAAGACAAGCGGTCAGAGGGTGTAGTTGTGGGAGGATACGGCGTTTCCGAGAACTACGAAGCGTATCTTGATGGCATCCTGAGCTATCACGAACAAGAAAGTCCGCTCGCCCACATTCGCAAATACCAGCTCGTAAAAGGCGATGCGGCCGTAACCGCGCCCAAGTATCTTAACGACAACCCGGAAACCATCATCGCCCTTGCCTATTTCGATTTTGATCTTTATGAGCCCACGAAGAAGTGTTTAGAGCTCATTAAGGACTACGTAACTCGCGGCTCCGTGTTGGCATTTGACGAATTGAATCATCCGGCATTCCCAGGAGAGACAATAGCGCTTCGAGAAGTCCTCGGTTTACAAAAGTACAGGATCGTGCGTTCTCCCTTGGCGCCTACGCCTTCTTATATTGTGATCGAGTAGTGGATTGCTTGGCGGAGCCATCGCATTAGTCCGAAGGGGCTCAACCCGAGGGGCGACGAACGGAGACTGCTGATCGACATTGTGGCCGAGCTGTCGGCGAATCATCGCCAGGACTCCAGCGGAAGTTGCGCTCCAGCAGAACCCAGCCCAGAGTTCCATCGCGGGCGGGACTACTTTTCGACCGTGATCAGCCAGTTGGAATTTGTGCCGCTACGGTTTCCGAAGGTTGTCTCAGTTTTCTCGAAGCTTACTTGGGCAAACTTGGCGAAGTACACGGGCACCTCATCCGCTGCAAGGAAGTGCTGAGTGCTGTGAAGTTCGTTGGTCTCGGTGATGCTCAGTTGAAACGTATTGTGTTCGAGTCGTACTCCCTTGCCAAAGCGGTAGTCGTCGGTGGTCCTCAAGACTACAAAAGCTTTTCCTCCGGGGATAAGGATTCTGTGTACTTCCGCAAGGGCTTGTTTCATTTCATTTGCAGTGCCGTAGTAGAACACTCCGTAACTTAAGACGATGGCAAAACTGCAATCCATATAGGGAAGAGCAAGCATCGAAGCTTGCGACAGGCTCGCCTGCAAACCCGCTTTCAGCAGCCGTTCGCGAGCCCGTTGCAGACCGACGAAGGAAATATCCATGCCAAACGCCTCGAACTCCAGCTCGGCAGCAAGTTTCGTATGGCGGCCGGCTCCCAATCCAATATCGAGGAACTGCACCGGGTGGTGTTTCTCCAGCAGTTCACGATTGGTCATCAGAAAACGGACGACATGATCGTTTGGATAAATGGGACGGAAACGGGGTTTTTCGTGGAGCTGGTCCCAGTGTGAGGAGGAATCGAACATGTCAGGAGCATAACCGATTAAATACTTAAGATGCACGCGGTGTGTTGCAAGTGCTCCTGGTTGCCGTTATCATCCAGGCTGAAGTTGAGAATCCCAACCAGGGAGTCAATTCTGTTCGAAGCAAAGTGTCCGCGGTCCCTCAAGCTCGCACACCGGGAGATCGGAAGCAATTGTCCAATTTACATTGTGGCCGAGCTGTCGGCGAATCATCGCCAGGACTTTGATCAGGCGGTCCGGATTCTTCGAGCCGCCAAGGACGCTGGCGCGGATGCGCTTAAGCTCCAGACCTACACGGCCGACACGATCACGCTGCGCAGCGACAGAGAATGTTTTCGGATTGCGGGCGGCACGCTGTGGGATGGCCGCACTCTTCACGACCTCTACCAGGAGGCATTTACGCCCTGGGAGTGGCAGCCGAAACTGAAAGAGATCGCGGACGAACTGGGGCTGCAGTTGTTTTCGAGCGCGTTTGACGATAGCGCCGTCGACTTTCTCGAACAGATGAATGTTCCCGCGCACAAGGTGGCGTCGTTTGAACTGGTGGACATCGGCTTGATCCAGAAGATGGCCCGCACCGGGAAGCCGATGATTATGTCGACCGGCATGGCCAGCGAAGACGAAATCTCGGAAGCGGTCGAGGCGGCGCGCGGGGCAGGTGCGACTCAGATTGCGCTGTTGAAGTGCACGAGCGCCTACCCGGCGCCGCCGGAGGAAGCGAACCTGCTCACGATCCCAGAACTGGCGCGCCGTTTTGATTGTCCGGTGGGGCTTTCCGATCACACGATGGGAATCGCGGTGCCAGTCGTTGCCGTGACGCTCGGAGCGTGCATCATTGAGAAGCATCTTTGCCTGCGACGGGCGGATGGGGGGCCGGACGGTGCGTTCTCACTCGAACCCCAGGAATTCAAGGCGATGGTAGAGGCGGTGCGCACAGCCGAAAAAGCTCTTGGCGCGGTCCAGTTTGCCTCCGGACCGCGGGAGGCCAACAGCCTCAAGTTTCGGCGCTCGCTGTTTGTGGTCGAAGATATAAAGAAGGGCGAGTCATTTACGAAACAGAATGTGCGTTCGATTCGTCCGGCGGATGGATTGCACCCGCGGCACTTCAAGGAAGTTCTGGGAAAGCGAGCGGCCTGCGACGTGGAGCGGGGAACTCCGCTGAGTTGGGCGCTGGTGGCGGGCTAAGAATTGTCGACGCTGAACCCCTAAAGGTATCTGATTTCCCGTAGAGACGCGGCTTGCCGCCTCTGAGATGAGGCAAGCTCCGTCTTTACAGAGCGACACCCCGATGCGAAGCCGGCATCTTATGCGAGTTCTCCTCTTACATCACGACGATGACTTCCTCGGTTCGTGGGCACGTCAGCATTGGGATTCGGTGATCGACCTGGGGCGAGCCCCAAAATCGCTTTATGACGAACGGAGTGCTGCGCTGGGCTGTCCGGTCTTCAGTATTTTCGACCTTGCCGTCGAAGTTGAGGACCTGCAGATTTGGCGTCACCTGCTTGAACCCGGCATGGGACGCGTTGTGGACCGATTGGGCATCGACTGGTGGGACGTGATCAGTGTGATTCTGCAGCCGGAATTGCAGGACGTGCGGCTCGCGCTTCGGCTGGCCGAGAAACTCAAAGGATGTCGAACGCTGGTTGCAAGCCGGCCGTCGGTGACAGCGGAAGCTGTGCGACTTCAATTGGGAATACCGCTGCAGGTGATGCACCGGGAACTGCGGAAGCGTCTGCTGCGCAGCGTTCTGCGGCGCGGCAGTGCGCTAGCGAACCTTGGCTTCGAACAATTGCTGCAGGTGGTGTACGACAAGTACGATCCGCACTACCGCTGGCGAAGGAAACTGGCGGGGGGACCGATGCAGTCGTCGGCGCAATCGTGGAAATGGAGATCGGAAGAAAAATGGGAGCCGCTAGTGCTGCTTCCGACGGCCTATTCCAATGTCACGAAAACCGCGCTCAGTTACGCCGAAATCTTGCCCGGGCAGAAATTTCTCCTGGTTTTCGCCCGCGAGTCTGCAGCGGTCTCGCCGATTCCGTCGAATGTTGAGACAGCGAGTCTGGCGGGTTTCGCAACGAAAGGGTGCGACAAGCATGAATTGCAGGAACTTGAAGCCAGCTGGAAACAGATGGAGCAGTTGCTCGAAGAACATCCGGCATTCAGATTGCCGGTTCAGCTCCGAATCTTGAAAAAAGGGCCGCGCTGGTTGCGGTGGGGGCTCACGGTTCGCGATGCCTGGATCCGGGTCCTGGAGACGCGTCCGGTGGTGGGCTGTCTGAGCGGCGACGATTCGAATCCATACACGCGGATTCCTCTGCTGCTGGCCGAGCAGCGGGGAATTTCGGCAGTTGCGTGTCATCACGGAGCGCTCGATTGCGGCATGGCATATAAGAATCTACGGTTTTCGAATTATCTGGCCAAAGGCGAGATGGAGCGTGACTATCTGGAACGCATTTGCGGCGTCGATGCGGGCCGGATTCGGATCGGCGCGGCGTCGTCTCCACCGCGAGAGAATGCTTCCGTGTGGAGTGAACGCGCTCCCTCGATCACGTTTTTCACCGAGCCATATGAAACGGATTTGTGGCGGGTGGAGGCGATCTATCGAGAGGTGTTGCCACGCCTCTGTGCGGCAGCCCGCGGGTCGGGCAAGACTGTGGTTTTGAAGCTGCATCCGTTTGAGAGCGCCCGGCAGAGGCTGAGGTTGGTGAAAAGAGTTTTGAGCGAGGGCGACCGGAAGTTGGTGAGCTTGACGGATGCGCCACTGTCTCGCGAGATTTTTCAGCACACATGGTGCGCGGTGACGGTCGAATCGACGGTGGCTTTCGAATGTGCGTCGGTCGGGATCCCCGCTTTTCTGTGCGGATGGTTGCGGCATGCTTACGCCGGATATGCTCCGCAATATGTGCGCTTCGGCGTGGGACGGATGCTTGAATTTCCGGATGACCTGCTGCGCATTCCAGATATGTTGCGTGCGATTATACCCAACTCGGACACTGCATGCCGGCTGGTGCAGGCGATTTCTCCGGAGGCGCTGTCAGAAGTTCTCTGCCAGCCACAGGCGAGCGGTTTGAGGTCAGTATGCAAGAGTGCGATGTTCAAAGGCGGCGAAGCGAGGGTGTAACCCACAAGAATCTTCATGATCACGGCATTCACTCCCTCGTTCGCGGATGAAGCGAACACGAACGCGCAGAACCTGACCGCGAAAGAGATCGTAAACCGTCTTCCGACATACACCCGCGAAGGAATTTGCGCATAGCGGTACTGAAGAACTACCGGAAGACGCCGAGTTGCGGCCGCGCTGGAACAAGGCTTTACTTATAGGTTCTCTTTGGGGCGCAAGCGATTCCTCTTTCTGGATCAGGCGAAGGATTTAGCGATGTCCCCAGATCCTGCGAACGTAACCGGTGTACCTTCACGGTAACGGAAAAACTTTAGCTGGTCGACGGAGATTGCCAAATTTGATGAAGGTTCCTTGCAGCGAGACCGATACCTCACCGCCCCCGAACTCGACCGGGATGGCGCCCGATGTTCTTCGCCTGGAGTTCCGGCGCAACCTTGGCCACATCTCCCGCCAGTCCGCCGTGTTCTTCGTCGGCACTCTCTTTACGATGGCGGCGGGTTACCTGGTCAAAATCTATGTGGCCCGTGTGCTGGGCGCCGAGCAGCTAGGGCTGTATGCGCTCGGCATGACACTGGTGAGCCTCACGCAACTGGTGGGCGTGTCGGGACTACCCGCGACCGCCGCGCGCTACGTCGCTGTCTACAACCGAACCGGGAGAATGGACGAATTGCGCGGATTCCTGACCCGGAGTGTCGGCACGGTAACCTCTCTGAACCTGGTTCTATCCATTGGCCTGGCATTCGGCGGATCCTGGATTGCGCGGACGTTCTACCACGCTCCCAACCTTGGACAGTACATGCCGCTCTTTGCGGCCCTCGTTTTTCTTGGCTCGCTTAACATCTTCTACTGCCAGATTCTCGGAGGCTTCAAGGATGTTGCCAAACGCACCGTGATCACCAGTTTCATCGGGAGTCCGCTGGTGATAGCTGTCACTGTGCTGTTGCTTGCCTTGGGCACGGGAATGTGGGGTTATCTCGCGGCCCAGATCGTCACTTCGTTGGTGGTGGTCGTACTGCTCGTGGTGGTCGCATCGAAGCTAACGCCCGCAGCCGCTCGTTTTTCCTTCTCCGCTTTGCCCCCGCTTGATCCCGAAGTCAGGTCTTTCGCGGCAGCAGCTTTCGGAATGGCCGCGCTCGATTTTCTCGTATCCCAGGCCGACAAGATCCTACTGGGACTTTACCTGAATCCGCGAGTTGTTGGCATCTATGTACTTGCTTCCACCCTTTCGGCGTTCATTCCGATAGTTCTGCAGTCGGTGAATCAGATTCTTGCTCCCGTCATCGCAGACCTGCACGCGCAAGGGCGGCAGGACGTTCTGCAAAAGCTCTTCCAGACACTTACCAAGTGGATTTTGGGATCCACAGCCCCCTTGGCCTTCGTTGTTATCATTTTCGCTCCCAAGTTGATGCGTATTTTCGGGGCGGATTTCGAGGTGGGGTGGCCCGTGCTCGTCATCGGAGCAATCGGGCAACTGGTGAACTGCGGCGTCGGGTCCGTGGGAAACCTTCTGCTCATGTCCGGGAATCAGAGGCGGCTCATCAAGGTCCAGTTCGCGATGGCCATCGTCTCCGTTGTGGTGAACATCTCTCTCATCCCGATATTGGGTATGGTGGGAGCGGCTCTGGCGGCTGCCTGCGTCAACGTGGTCAGCAACCTGTGGAATCTCTCCGAGGTTCGCAAATCGCTGCGGATCTCCCCGTATAATCGAGGGTACTTCGCGCTCCTGATTCCAACCGCGGTCCTGGCCGTAGTGTTAGCAGCACTGCGTATGGTCACAGGTTCAATGGCTCATCAGTGGGCCGTGATTTTGTTCGCGTTGCTGCTGTCTTATTCGCTGTTCGGTAGGTTGGCCATTACATACGCGTTGGATTCTGACGACCGTATGATCGCGCGGAGCGCGTGGTCGCAATTGCGCGGTGGTTTGCGGAAACTGGGAGTGGAAGCGTGATGACTCAAGTTCGGACAGTGAGCCTGCCGCAGGATCTTTGCGCGGAAGCGGAAAGGCAGTTTGGAAGCCGCTTTGATAACTTCGAAGCCCTGCTGACGTTTGTACTGCAGGAGATCACGAAGGTCGATGCCAGCCTTCTGGATCAGGCTGAACAGCAGATAATCGAACAGCGGCTGAAAGATCTAGGCTACCTTTGAAGCGTCTGTGAAATCACGCGGGGGCCACTAACAGAGGAAACTGAGAGTCTAGTTGATCAAACACTAGCGAATGAAGCCACGATCTCTTGTTCTCGTCACAGTGGACTGCCTGCGAGCCGATCATGTCGGCTTTCTTGGATATTCGCGGCCCGTCACGCCCTTCCTGGATTCTCTGGCCGCTGAAAGTTTCGTAGTTCCCAATGCGATCGTGGGTGGTGTCCCTACGTACTATTCCTTCCCAGCGATTCTCGCCTCGCGATATCCGCTGGCGATGGGACGGGACCTGGTCGGCCTTGTACCCGATGAAGTTTCGCTGCCCTCATACCTGAAGCAATCGGGATATATGACGGCTTCCTTCGTCGCCGCCAATCCATATGTTTCCCGCAAGTTCGGCTACGGCCAGGCATTCGACACCTTCTGCGACTTCCTCGACCAGGAAATGGCAGCCGAAGCTACTTTTTACAGCAAACAGTCCCGCACCTTTCGCGCGGTGTTGAATCGGTCGATCGAGCGATTGAGCCGCAACCTCGGGCCCGTGGGAACGTTGTACGATGAGCTCTACTTCCGGTATTGCCAGCTAGCGGGCCCTTCGGTCCAATCGCTGGATTCGCTGCGACCTTTTCCATCCGCCGATGCTATTGTCGACCGCGCGCTGGAATGGGTAGGGTCGGTGTGCCCAAGTCCGTTCTTCCTCTGGCTACACTTGATGGATCCTCACGCCCCTTACTATCCGGCGGAGGAAGCTCTACGTGCGATCGGAGCCACCGCCGTGAGCCCGTCGCGCGCAAGGTACCTAAACTCATATTGGAATCGTCGGGATCTCGGGTCGAACCGGCTGAGAAGCCTCAGGGACGCAGTGATCGAACTCTATGATGGAAGCATCCGCTGGGTCGATATGCAGATGGCCCGCCTGGTGGATACATTGAAGGGTCTGCAGGTGTGGGATCAATCAGCGCTCGTTTTCACTGCTGACCACGGAGAGGAGTTCTTAGAGCATGGCGCTCGTTTCCATGGTCCTTGGACTATGAAAGAGGAGCTGATACGAGTCCCGCTGTTGGTACGCGTCCCTGGCGTTTTCGGTCGCGAAGTGAGCAAGAAACCTTTCAGCCACTTGGATCTTGCGCCTACGCTGTTACACGCACTTGACCTTGCAGTGCCTCGCGAGTTTCAGGGACGCAGTGACTGGGGCGAGTGGAATCGTCGGGAGGGCTGGGAACGTCCCGCGGTCGTAGAGAGCACAGAGTGCATCAATCCTGACCAGCCCGAAGATCGACTCGCCTCGCGAGTTCTCTGCATCCGCGATTCCCGCTACAAACTGATCCTGCGCTTCGGTTGCGGACAGGAACAGCTGTTTGATCTCCATAGTGATCCTTCAGAGATGGCTCCTCTCCCGGCGGATATCGAGAAGCCGGTGCGACGTCGCTTGCTGGAGTATGCTCGCAGGCACATAGAAGGCGCACAGCGAATCGATAGCCGCAAGCATCGACTTCGTGCGCGATCGCGGGAGCTTCGCATCGTGCTCTCAAAATCGGCTCCCGCGGACTGACAACAATGCTGCCGCCCCGGTCTCGGGTCGGCCCATTGATTATCGGGAATTGAAATCTTATCTACATGACGAAATCCGTGGAGCGAAAACTGGCCGTTGCAGTTCTACTTTCGGGCCGTGAGAAATTCAGCTCGTATTACGGCGGAGCCCTCGCCCGTTGGACCTATGAGGCCTACCGACACCTGACGAGTGAATTGGATGTCAAAGTCTTCGGTTTTCCGACGCCGGCCGAGGACCTCTATCCACTCCCGCACGAAACAAGCCATTCTTGGAGACTCTGCAAAATAGCCCAGCGGATTCCTGTGGTCCGCCGCTACGAGGATCGGCTGTGGCTGAGCTCCCTAAGCCGACGCCTTCAGCAGGTTGACGTTGTGCATATCCATAACCGGCCACAGTGGGCGTTCATTTTGCGCCAGCTGGGTTTGCAGGGCAGGATTGTGGTCCACTTACAAAACGATCATCTTGGCCACTGGACCACGCCCATGCTGGACGCGCTGGCACCAGCCGTGGACGCGGTGGTTACCTGCAGCACCTATCTGCGGGATACGTTCGCGCCTCGTTCATCAAGTCTGGCTCGCAAAACCCACGTTGTCTTCAACGGCGTAAACACCGAGGTTTCTCGCCCCTGTGAAAATCTTCGCGAACCCAAAACGATCCTTTTTGTGGGGCGCTTTGATCCGGAAAAGGGAGTTCTTCAGCTCGTGCGGGCATACGCACTGGTTCTGAAGGACCATCCTGACGCAAAGCTAATCATCGGAGGCGGGACCGGCTTCGGGACGCATCACGAAACGCCCTATGTCAGCCAAGTGCAGGCAATGGCGCGGTCGATTCAGCAAAACTGCGGGGCAGCGATTCAGTTTACCGGATACATTCATCATGACAGAGACCTGCCGGCATGCTTTCAAAGAGCCAGCGTTTTTGCGTGCCCATCGTTGTTCCAGGAACCATTCGGCTTGGTGAATGCGGAAGCCATGGCGTGCGCAACTGCTATAGTCGGATCGAACCGAGGTGGAATCCCGGAGGTGCTAGGCGATGCTGGAAAGGTCGTTGACCCGGAGAACGTAGAAGGATTTTCCAGTGCTCTTTCGGAACTTTTGGCGAACCCGGAGCGCCGTCGACAGTTGGGACAGGCGGGTTATCAGCGGGCCATTCAGACCTTCGATTGGAGAGTTGTGGCACAGAACTGGGCCGGCCTGTTGCGGCAGCTTGTGTGTAAGTGACGGCGAAAGCCTCCGAATTGCTCAGCTGCTCGGAGCAACTCCTATGGCTGTGCTAGGGTTTGCAGGATGTTCTCTTGCACATATACTGCGTCGGCGAACAGCGCTCGACCTCCCCGATGGTAGATGGAAGACAGCCGGTACAAGCCAAAGCCCCGTTGCATCATTGCTGCATGTAGATCGGGGAAGACGGCGTCGCGGTCGTAGTGAGGTGTAAAGTTGACCTCCATGATCACTGACTTAGTTTTGTCCAAGCCCTCAGTCGAATGACGAATGACATCCATTTCCGCCCCCTGAATGTCGAGCTTCAGCACGGAAACCTCTTGCTCGGATTCGACAAGTTCGTCGTAGCCGATGGTGCGGACTTCCACGTCGCCGATCACTTCCCACGACTTGCGCTGATATTCTCTTCCGATATCGGTTCGCGGACGAAGAAGGGAAGAGCTCGCGGGATGTTGGAGCCGATGAAACGTGCTGGTTCCCGCACCCGCTGCCAGCGCGGCATCAACTACGGTGACACGCCCGGAGTTGAGGAATTTGCTTTTGAGCGCGTGCACCAGTTTCGGTTCGCACTCGACAGCGATGATACGTTCCGGAGCAAAGACATCGAGCACGGCATTAGTCCAACTGCCTTCGTGGGCTCCCGCGTCGACGCAGGTGCGTAGCGATGAAGTGATCTCCTTCGGAAGGAGGTTGAGGCGGGCATCACAGAAAGCCCGATGTCTTCGCGAGGGAAGCGACATCCAGTTGGCTTGGGAAGCGGTAAAGCCCTGCCGCATAAAGTCATGTCTGCGCACCGAGTACTCGCAGAGTCCATGCGGTAATATCTGTTTCACAAGGGTCTTCAGCGAATCGTTCACTCCCCTGGAGTTTAGCGCATCCGAGATTGTGGACGAAAGCAGCGCGTGGACTGGCCTGTGGTGTCGGACATATCCCACATTTCTTCTTTGAGCTCTGGGCAAACTCGCCGTATGATGATGGCAACAGCCGGAGGCACGTGGCTCAGAGCAACACAAACGCCGTGGAGGCCCCGACTCAGTGGGTAAGAAACACCATCAGCCCTCAGCTCACGCTTATTCCGTCTTTGAAGACTGATTTTCAAGCCTCTCGCGTCACCTCCGACCGTGGTCGGTTTTTTGGTGCGTGAGTGGATGAGCGTTTGGCAGTGGGTCTATTTATCGTCGAAAGCATCATGTAAGCTCGACGGCGCAAGAACGTCGAGTTAGGGCTGCCGGATCTGCTGCGACAAAGCGCCTAAAATCGCTTGGCAATGTCAGAAGTGGCGAGATGATTTCCTGAACGAACGAGCACACGTGATTGTGATTCGGATGGGGATCGAGAGTTTGCAGACCAGCCTAGAATCTCCCGTACCGGAATGGAGACACTCATAGAGCCATGAAGCGGATTTCCTCATTAGAGATGGATTGCGTGCAATTTCCATTACGGCTGTAGTCGTAGGGCACATAGCGAAAGCACTTCATTCAACCGCTCTGTGGGGAGCATTCGGGAACACCGGGGTGAGGATTTTCTTCGTAATCTCGGGATATTTAATTACGAAACTTCTAATCAGCGAGTATGGCCGAACATCAAGCATCAGCTTGCGTGAGTTCTATATTCGTCGTGCGTACCGTATATTGCCTGCCGGATTCGCGTTTATCGCTGTGGCCGTCATCATAGATTGGCACCAGATGACTTGGTATCACGTTGCATCGGTGGCCTTCTATTTGGCTTGCTACGACTATACCGCTCCTTGGATTTTCGGCCACCTCTGGTCACTGAGCGTAGAGGAGCAGTTCTACTTGTTGTGGCCCGGCGTGCTGAAGCGCTGGCACAGACACCGCATTGGAATTTTACTTGGTGTCATGGCGTTTTCGCCTCTTTTGCGCTTGGTACTCTATTACTTCAAGGTTCCTGCCGGAGGAGATGGTCTCTTTCCGGTGGTGGCCGACAACCTGGCGATCGGATGCTTGCTCGCGATACTCGAACCACGGATTCCAAAAATCCCCGGCTACGCTGCAATGGCCATGACACTGGCGGTTGTGTGTATTCCATTCTATCCGGCCCGAACGGTGCCTCGTACTGTGTTTGCGCTTTTCGTCCTGCACCCACTGTTCTACGCATCCGTCGCCGCTGTGACCTTGCACGTAACCCGACGACCTTATCGTTTTCTCAATTGCCGGCCGATCGAATGGCTAGGGCGGATCAGCTATAGCCTGTATCTTTGGCAGGAGCCCTTCTGCCCAAATCCAAGATTTCGACCCGGGTACGCGATACTGTTTGCACTTACTGCTGCTTGTGTGTCTTATTACGCGATTGAGAGGCCGGCTCTGAATTTGCGTGATAGACGGACCAAGGGCGGCGGAACCCAGGTTCCAGAAACGGTCCTCGCCGAGCCTGCCTCGGGAGTTTCTGTCCGTTAAGACTGGCCGGAGATGTTTCGCATGGGAAGGGCGCTGGAACTCAACGGCTTTACCCTGCAAACAACCTTCAACAGCGTAGCAGGGTTTGTTCGATCCCAATGGTAATGTCGGCAAATATGGTCGAAGAGAACCATCAGCCAAGCTTCGCAGGAAATCGAGATTTGTGGAGTCGCCGCGACTTGCGTGATCGGTCATTGGGCTTCGCAGCCATCCAAATAAAGTGGAACAATCATTTTGAAACCCAGCCCCCGCTTGTCAAAGAGCATCGCAGAACGCAGAATGACTCAGGCGCTCTAGGAGGGAAATCCTTGAGATTGTCTCAACATGGATAAGGTTCGGATACTGTTCCTCCCTGGAGTGGATGCGGACAACACCAACGCCCAGAGTTTGAACGTCCGTGAGATTGCGCTGCGTCTCGATCCCGAACGCCTCCAAAGCACTCTCTGGTACGAACAGGAACCCGACCCACGGTTACGGAACCGTGATGGCATCCGACTGCTACAATTGCCGGCTCGCGGCAAAACCCTTCGAATCGTAAGGGAACTCTTGGCTGGCTACGACATCATCGCCTACATGGACTACAGCCCAGCGAGCTACTTTTTCCTTCACCTGCCCCGCGCCGTGCGACAGCGCACGAAGGCAGTGTTGCACGCCGAAGCACCCCAGGCCCAGATTGTGAGCGCCTCGCGGGCGCTGCAGTTCCTCTATCAGGGTGTTGTCCGTCGCTGTGATGTCTACACTGGCATCACGGAATTCGTCGCCCGCGACATCTACAGCTCCGCAAGAAAGCAGGCGACCTATATTCTTCCGGTGGGGGTTGATACCAGCCTGTTCGCTGCTCCTTCGCAGCGAACGAGATCCGTCCCCACCGTGCTGTTCGCAGGAACGCTGATGGAACGTAAGGGCCCCCAATACGTAATCGACGCGGCCGCGCTTTTCCGTGACGCGAATTTCAGGCTGGTAGGCGCCGGGCGGCAGGGATTCGAAACGGTCTTACAGGAGAAAATCACTCAGCTGGGCTTAAACAATGTAGCGTTGGAAGGTCCCAAAACCCAGTCGCAGATACTTGAGATCATGCGCACAAGCGATATCTTTATTCTGCCATCGCGGTTGGAGGGAATTCCCAAGGTCACGCTCGAGGCGGCGGCCACGGGCTTGCCGTGCATCGTGTTTCACGACTATGAAGCCCCGTCCGTCGTGGATGGAGTCACGGGTTTTCAGGTCTCAACTCTCGACGAGATGATGCAGCGCTTGGGACAACTGATCTCCGATCTTCCGTTGCGAGAGCAAATGGGACTTGCAGCGCGCAAGCATGTGTTGCAGTTCGATTGGGATCTGGTGAGCAGGCTGTGGCAGGACGCTTACCTCGGAATCGCTGCGGCGCGGCCGGCCTGACCACGGAAAGAGTCGTCGCGTCTGAAACTCAAGGGATTCATGGCCATGGATCCGGCCACGCCATGCAACCTGCTAGGATAAGCACAGTAAGTAATGGCAGCCACCGGAAAGCCCCTAACCATGTCCACCGGGAAGGCCACGCTGGAGGGAGCCAGACATTTGTGCTGAAGGTCGCGCAAGGCTTGATTTACCCAATTTCCAGTCTTTGGAACGAGGAATCCAACCAGGGTCAGCGAACCGTAAAACTGTGTACCTTTGTCGGCTGGCAGCTATGGAAGAGGATCGTTCGCAAACCAATCACCGTTTCACTTTTCAATGGCAAGCGGTTTATCGCTTACCCGGACTGCCCTGTGTCTTCCGGAGTTTTGTACACGCGCGTCCCCAATAGCAGGAACATACTCTTCGTCAGAAAGCATCTGTCGGGGGGAACACTGATCGATGTCGGAGCCAATGTTGGTTCAGTAAGCCTTTTGCTGGCCGACAAGATAGAAAACGCGATTCTGTTTGAGCCGAACCCGGTGGCAGCCGCGCGCGCCCGGGAGAACCTTGCTCGGAATCAGCTTGGTTTCAAGGTTTACGAGTTTGCTCTTTCCGATACCAACGGTGAGATCCGCTTTGAGTGCCATGGAGGCGTCGACGTGGGGGCGCACGTTGTTGTTAACGTTCCAGACAGCCAGACTGCCACCCGTGTGGTCCAATGCATCATGTTCGATGAATTTCTGCGCCAGCATGGCGATCCCGACTTTCCAGTTTCTCTGGTCAAGATCGACGTGGAGGGTCATGAAAACTCGGTTCTTCGCGGGATGCGGCAGTTTCTTGCCGAGAAGAGGCCACCGCTGGTGATGTTTGAGTATCTGGAACGGACGAATCTTGAGCAGACGATCAGTATCTTCGCGGGAGTTGGATACCGGGTTTTCGAATTGGGGACGAATGGTCCGCTCGCTGTCACTGGTCGAGTGGAACCCCTGCAGGATTTGTTCGCATGTCCTTTGGAGCGCATGCCTGAGATGGGCGTGGCCAGCGTAGGGTTATGAACCGCAAAACTGTGATGCTTACGGAAATCATCGCCCCTTACCGCATCCCCGTGTTCAATGCGCTTGCGACCCACCAGGGGATCGATCTGAAGGTGATCTTTCTTTCGGAAACGCACCCTACCCTAAGGCAATGGCGCGTGTACAAAGATGAAATTCGCTTCTCATATGAAGTGCTGCCCTCTTGGCGGTTTCGCGTCGGCCATTCGCACTTTCTGTTGAATGCGGGGCTTTCGGCGTCTTTGAAGAAGTTTTCCCCAGAGGCGATTATTTGCGGTGGGTACAACTACATTGCCTCTTGGCAAGCGCTGATGTGGGCACGCCGCCGGGGGGTCCGGTTCATTTTGTGGTCGGAGAGCAACGCGCAAGAGGCGCGCGGCCAGCGCAAGCCGGTGGAATTCTTGAAGACACATTTCCGAAAGCGCTGCGACGGGTTTGTAGTACCGGGCAAATCAGCCTTCGAATATCTGCGATTGCTGGGATCTCCGGCAGAGCGCATTTTTACCGCGCCCAACGCGGTCGATACCACTTTTTTTGCAACGCAGGCGGAGCAAGTGAAGCGCGAGCCGGCCGTATTTCGAGAGAAGTTCGGGCTTCCGCGGCGGTTCATCCTGTTTGTGGGAAGGTTGGTTCGGATAAAAGGTGTTTTTGATCTCCTCGAAGCGTATGCCAAACTAGAGAGTGGCCTGCGATCGGAGGTGGGCTTGGTGTTTGCAGGCGATGGTGTCTCCAGAGAGGAACTGGTGCGACAGGCGAAACTGGTCAGCCCGGGGACGTTTTGTTTTCCGGGATTTGCGCAACGGGAAGATCTGGCGGGTCTATATGCGCTCGCGGAAACCTTGGTTCTACCGACGCACAGCGAAGTATGGGGTTTGGTGGTGAATGAAGCGATGGCATGCGGGCTTCCGATCATCGTGAGCAGTGTCGCGGGATGTGTAGCCGACCTGGTCGAAGATGGGTGGAATGGTTATGTCGTGCCTCCCGGAGATTCGGAGAAACTCAGCGTGGCGATCAATTCTCTGGTGCGGCAACCTGAGCAAAGGCAGCGGATGCGCGCGCGCAGCTCGGAACGAATTCGAAACTACTCACCGGAAGCATGCGCCGATGGCCTAGCCGCGGCCGCGATCTCCGCTGCTACGGGGGCTCGATGAATTCCGTGAAACCGCTGCAGTGGGCTGGCATCGTGCTGGGCTTGAGCCTAGCACTGTATTTTATTTATCCCCATTTGCAATACTTCGGCAACGTTACTTTCTTAGGAGGGATCTTGCTGCTGGAGGTAATCATCGCCGGCCTCTGGGAATATGATCAACGTTTTTTTGTTCTGCTGATGATCGCCTTTGTTTGGGCTGGCATGCATGTCCCCCTGCGAGGCGCCTGGACAGGTGGACGCTGGGTCGTGCTATCTGCGGGAGCAGTCGTTGGTTACATTGTTTGGACGAAGACTCCCCGCAGGCCTTTCGGATCGTTACATCTGATCGCTTTCTTTTGCGTCTGCGCCGCGTTTGTCTCCGCCACGGTTTCTCCGTTTATACAGATGGCGTTCCTCAAGGCTTTGAGCCTGTTCTTTCTTTTTCTATATTGTGCTTCGGGCGCGCGCCTGGCGGTTCTCGGCCGGGAAGACCGTTTTTTTCATGGTCTGCTCTGGGGAAGTGAGATAGCGGTCTATATCACGGCAATCTGCTATTTCGGTTTGGGTGAAAGTATTTGGGGTAATCCCAACTCCCTCGGCGCGGCGATGAGCATCGGATTGTTCCCTATCCTGTTGTGGGGATGGCTCACCAGCGATGGGCCCGCGGTGAGGTTCCGCAGGTTGGTCGCCCTGCTTCTTTGCACGTACCTTGTTTATTTCAGCATGGCACGCGCTGGAATGGTTTCGGTAGTGCTCGTCACACTCATCTGCTGTTTTTGCCTGCACCAGTACAAGTTGCTGGCGAAGGTAGTGGCACTGGTTCTGTTCCTGGTTGCTGTCGCTGGGATGTTAGCTCCGGGAACTTTAGACAAGTCGCTGGGAGACCTGAAGGATGCAGTGCTTTACAAGGGGCACAAGGAAGAAGGCATGCTGGGTTCGCGGCGGACGCCTTGGGAAAAGTCGATTGACTCGATCAAAGAGCATCCGTTGTTCGGAACGGGATATGGCACGAGTCCGACGGGCGAGGATCCCAGAATGGTTTTCGGAATCGGAACCTATAATACAAGATCGGAGACGGATCGCGAGCACGGCAGCAGCTACATAACCATTGCAGAGTGGGTGGGCCTGTTGGGTGTAATGCCCTTCGTGGGGATACTGGGGGTGACGGTGTCGAACGTGTGGAAAGTCTGCGCCTGGATGAACCGAACCGCCGACCCACGCCATTACTCGATTCCGCTGGCCATGGTGATATTGGCGGGTCTGGTTCACGGCAGCTTCGAGGATTGGCTTTTTGCGGTGGGTTCTTATCTCTGTGTGTATTTTTGGGTTTTTGCATTTATACTCGCGGACCTTGTTCCTGGCACCGTTGCGGTCCCATTAGACGGCGTTGTTTCCCGAGCTTCCCGTCCGTCGCCAGCCGGTTTTGGAGCGGTCGTGCCCAACCGATGATCAGATTGTTTATCAATGGCCTAGCCGCGAGTGCAGGTGGAGGCCTTACCTATCTGCGCAATGTGATTCCCCATCTCGCGCGGAGAGTGGACGCGGAAACTACGGTGCTGTTGAGCCCCGCGATTCGCCGGGAGTTTGGAGAGCTTCCGAACATTTCCTTTGTCGAGGACCTGGAGTCTTACAGCGCGCCTCGGCGTTTTGTTCGTGAGCAGACGACGCTGCCGAACTTGATCCGGCGCAGTGGCGCGCAGGTGTTGATTTCCGCGGGCAACTTTGCGCTTTGGAAATCTCCCGTCCCGCAGATACTCCTGTCCCGTAATTCGCTTTACACTTCCAGAGATTTCCTGCGCGATGTTCGCGCTCGCGGAGACTACGCGATATGGGCGGACACGTTAGTCAAGGGCTGGCTGGCGCGGCGATCCATAAGTTGCGCGGACATTACCGTCGCCCCGAGTGAAGCGTTTGCCCAGGAACTGAGCCAGTGGAGTGGCAGGAAGATACTTGCGTTGCATCATGGATTTGACCCAGATGCTTTTACAAGCGACGCGGCGCCGTTGCCAGCGGCGGCGGAAGCCCAGCTTGAGCAAGGGAAAGACGCTCTTCGCCTGCTTTTCGTAAGCCACTACAACTATTACCGGAATTTCGAAACATTATTCCGGGCCATGCCGATCTTGAGCAGTCGTCTGAAGGGAAAGAAGGTGAAGCTCTTTCTTACCTGCCGGCTGAATTCAGGCGAGAATCCGGGGATCTATCGAGCCCAGTCTGCGGCGTCGCTCGCCAACGATCTTCGGGGAAGCCGGGAAATCGTCGAGCTCGGAACGATTCCCTATCGCTCGCTTCATCTCCTCTATCGTGCCTGCCACATTTACGTAACCCCAGCTTATGCCGAATCCTTCGCTCATCCGCTGATCGAGTCGATGTCGAGTGGCTTGCCGGTGGTGGCATCGGATTTGCCGGTGCATCGCGAAATCTGCGGGGATGTGGGAATTTATTTTTCCCGTTTTTCTCCCGGTGCGTTGGCGGAACGGGTGCTGCAGATTCAGGAATCGCCGGAACTGGCGGAAAAACTGTCGCGCAGTGGCCGGCGGCGCGCTCGCGACTTCAGTTGGAGCGAGCATGTTGAACGCCTGGTTGTTCTGGCTCAGGAATTGGTGCGGCCTGAGAGTGAGCGAAACTAATGTCCCGGGCCGCGGAGGTGGGTCCAGCACTGCACGTTTTGACGCTCACGGCATTTTTTCCGTCGGACCAAAATGAGGTGAGCGGTTGCTTCGTCGCGGAACCGATCGAGCGGCTTAAGGAATTCGGTGTCGATTCCACCGTGATTGCAGTATCCCCGATTTACTATCCTCGAAAACAGCCGAGTTTATTGGCGACGGCAGATTGGGTGCGGTATCCGCAAGTTCCCGGAAATCTCGGGCTCTCAAGCGCGGGGAAGCTGCTCTACGCTCGTCTCCTGGGACGAGTGCGGAAGCTGCACGGTGTGAAGCCGATCGATGTTATCCATGCACATGGAGCGCTGCCCTGTGGTCATGCATCTGCTTTGCTTTCGCGACATTTAGGAATTCCGTTCGTAGTCACCGTGCACGGGTTGGACGTTTTCAACACGTGCTTCCACGGTGGAACTCCTGCGAAGTGGAGGCGGAAGGAATCCATCGCCGTTTATCAGGCCGCCCGGATCGTCATCTGCATCAGCGAAAAGGTGCAGCAAATCCTGCGTGACGGAATGCGGGTCGGTGTCCGCAGCGCTGTCGTTTACAACGGGACGGATGCCGAACTGTTTTCGCCGGGACCGGTGGATGTTGTCCCGCCCGGGAAAGAGATCCTTATCGTCGGCAACCTGATAGCCAGCAAAGGCCAGGAACTTGCCTTGAGGGCGATCGGCCGTATGGGAACTCTCTTTCCGCAACTACGATGCCAGATCATCGGGGAAGGTCCCGATCATGCACGATTGGAAGCCTTGGCGAGCAAACTGGGACTCGGTCAGCGAGTTCGGTTTCTGGGGCGTCAGAGCCGCGCCGCAGTCGCAGATGCCATGCGAGCCTGTTCCGTATTTGTGCTCCCGAGTCGCAACGAAGGACTTGGATGTGTGTACCTCGAGGCAATGGCTTGCGGCAAACCAGTAATCGCTTGTCGCGGACAAGGAATTGACGAAATTATTAAGCACGGAAGAAACGGCTGGCTCATCCCGGTCGATGGCCTCGACGAATTAGAGCAGGGGCTCTCCACGTTGCTCCAGTCTACCGATGTTTCCTCGCGCATGGGGACAGCTGCACGCGAGACGATCCTGAACGGATTGAACCTGTTGGATCAGGCACAGCGCCTAGCAAACATCTACCGCCAAGCCATCGCATGAGCAATCCAGCGTCGCATGATGAGATGGGCTGGGGTATCGGTAACCGCCCCCTTTTTTGTTTATGAGCCGGCTGTTCCCTGATGGTCGGAAGAACGTGAACTATAATTACGGCCAATCGTTCTCGGAGGAAGGTTTGCTCCACCAACGCTACAAAGATATTGTTTTTGGAGGCATTGCCAAAGTTACGCTCCCACCCAACTGAGCTGCCATCGCTTCCGCTCGGACCAACTGCGGTTAGGGTTGAGTGTACTGGCCTACAACCTGGGCAATCTATGGCGGCGACTGGCGCTGCCCCGAGGAATCGAGAAATGGTCGCTGACGAATCTGCAGCAACGGCTGGTGAAAACCGGAGGGCGACTGGTGAAATATGCGCGTTACTACTGGCTACTGCTGGCGTAAGGACATCTGACGCTGCGGCGGTTTGGAGCCATGCTGGGCCGGATCGCACTGCTACCGGTGCCGACGGGATAGAGAGATAGGGTGGTTCGGATGCCCGGTGACTGACATGAGTGCTCTACCGTATTCTGGCCAAAGCACAGCGACTGAAAGCCAGGGAGCACTTGGGTAGCACACCGGGCTTGATAAGGGAGCCGGTATATGGCCATCGACAAAAGTTACAAGCGCTCGGAAGAGCTTTTCTCAGTTGAAGTTCAGCGCGGCAATTCGGCATGGTGGACGCGGAATCCGATGGCCTATGACTGGGCTGGGAAAATCAAGCTTCCCCGGTTCTCTCAGGGGTGGTACGAGGCGATCGATGCTGAATTCCTATACGGAAGTCGGCTTTTTGCTACATTGCAACAACCGTTTGATCGGATTATTCCTATTCTAGAATTGCGCGGAGCCCGAGTACTGGAGATTGGTTGTGGCATGGGTATGCACACTCAGACAATGGCAGCCGCCGGAGCCGAAGTGACCGCAATCGATCTCACTTCAACAGCTGTTGAAGCCACCCGCCGTCGTCTCGCTTTGATGGGTCTCCGAGCGCAGGTCTTGCAGTGTGACGCGGAGAATCTTCCGTTCACGACTGGTGTTTTTGATTTTGTCTGGTCATGGGGCGTAATTCATCATTCCTCGCGAACCGCTCGCATCGTTCGGGAGATTGCACGTGTGCTGAACAGAACCGGTGCCTGTCGTGTCATGGTTTATAACCGGGAAGGCATGCCCGCTCGTATTTGCTTCATTCGCGACTACATTCTAAAAGGGGGGTTCGTGCGGCAGAGCTTTGAGGAAACGTTGTATCAATCCTGTGACGGTTTCTCCGCACGTTTTTACGTTCGTGAACAGATCGAGGACATCTTTCGAGCATTCTTCAAGGATGTCTCATCGGAAGTTTGTGGCCAAGAATCAGATGCGATTCCTTTGCCGTCTCCGCTGCGTCGTTGGGTCCTGGCCATCGTCCCGGAAAGATACTTATGGAAGGCACAGGCTAAACGTGGCGCCTTTATTTTCATAAAGGCGAGTGGGCCCGATTGATTCCCGTCCTTGGGGAGAACGCTGGACCGAAGTTCCGGGCCTATTCAAGCAGTTTTGGAATACCGGTATCCGCAGGAACAAACGCGTGACCGTGTCTTGGCACAGGCATCTGACGGCCTCCACCAGGTAGGCACCACCAGGTCTATGACCGCATAACGATGTACTTATTTAGACACTTGTAGAGTGGCCAAATGAGCGCACAGTGTGAACATGCGAAGGTACCATCGGGTGCATGTTCATCTGCAGAAGAAGGAGCGGAAGCAGATCGCCAGGATGCTGAACCAAGGGCGGGAGGCGGCGCGGGTGCTGCGCCGAGCCCTGATTCTGCGCCAACTTGACCAGGGGCGAAGGGCGGCGCAGGTGGCCTCGAACCTGGGCGTGGCTCCCAAAACCGTGCGGGCCATTGCCCGACGCTGGGAGGAAGAGGGTTTGGAGCAGGCGCTGCACGAGAAGCCGCGTCCGGGCAAGCAGCGGTTACTGGACGCGGGGCAGGGCCAGCGGATCATCGCCATGGTGTGCAGCCGGCCGCCGGAAGGCAGGGCGCGGTGGAGTGTCCGGCTCATTGCCCAGGAAGCCGTGAAGCGGAAGTTGGCCCGGCGGGTGGGTCGGGAGACCATTCGGGTGCTGCTGGAAAGTCACGATCTCAAGCCGTGGCGGGAAAAAAATGTGGTGCGTGGCCGAACTCGATGAGGAGTATATCGCACGCATGGAAGACGTACTGGCAGTGTATGAAAAGTCGCTCTCAGCGCGGGAACCCGTGGTCTGTATCGATGAGAAGCCGGTCGTGCTCCATGCCGATCTCCGCCCGCTGCGGCCCATGCGTCCGGGACGAACTCTGCGGCGAGACTGTGAGTACGAACGCCGTGGCACGGCCAACGCGTTTTGCGGCGTGGAGCCGAAGGCGGGACGGCATTATCCCCGCGTGACTCCGGATCGTTCCTCGCCCGAGTTTGCCGACTATCTGCTGGAGATTGCGGGACATTATTCCGGGGCCGACACCATCCACGTGGTGATGGATAATCTGAGTTCGCATCGCCGCAAGGCGCTGGCGGAGCGGTTCGGCGAGAAGGCCGGAGGCTGGCTGTGGAGCCGGTTCACCGTCCACTACACGCCAAAACACGGAAGCTGGCTCAATCAGGCGGAGATTGAAATCAGCCTCTTCTCCCGGCAGTGCCTGGGGCAGCGAAGAATCCCGTCGCTGGGCAATCTGCGGCGAGAAGCCAAGGTCTGGGGCCGGAGAATGAACCGTGATCGGGTCGTGATCAACTGGCGGTTTACCCGCAGAAAGGCACGCCAGAAGTTCGGTTACAAAAGAAACAACATCACATGGTCAGAGACCTAGAATGGGGCAGGAACCAAAAGACAACGTGCTTGATGCGGACTTGAAGGTCCACGATGTCCACGATATTGCCACCCCCCACGTGGCCTCCTCAAGTGTGTTTCCTGCGACTGGACAGACTAATTGAACTCTTCTCGTGACTGCGCTTGCCATTCGGCTCGCCAGCCATCTCAACATGAGGGCCGCTGCCGAGATCCGAACAGGAAGGATCGACGACCATACGCCGTTTTGAGTTCGCGCCCCTCGCGCGGAGCATATCCGCGATCGGCTTCGGGTGCCCCGGCCCATCTCAAAGATGGCTCGACAGGCTGCTCTATAATAGCGGTCACCAATGAGCGATCGCCGTTGCCGGAGGATGGGTTGCTGCATCAGCGCTATAAAGACGTCGTATTTTGGGGCATTGCCAAGGCCACCGTCCCGAATTATTTCCTGCGGCGGTATGTGATGAGCGCACGTCCTCGGGACGGCGCCTGTCATCTGCATCTTGGTTGCGGTCCAAAGTACCTTCCCGGATTCCTGAACATAGATGGCAACCCCTTCAACAAGGTTGACGTTTGGCTGGATGTTAGAAACGGGCTTCCGTTTCGTTCGAACTCGGTTGACTCGATCTATTCAACCCACATGTTTGAGCATTTCTATGCGGATGAACTAAAACTGCTTCTCCAAGAATGTATGCGGGTGTTGAAAAGCGGCGGCGGCATTCGGCTCATCGTTCCGAGCCTGGAGAGCGCGATTACAGCCTATACTCAGGAACGCAGGGAGTGGTTCTCCGATTCCTTCCCACGTCACTTCGATTCGCTCGGCGGCAGGTTTTCGAATTTCGTTTTCTGCGATGGACAGCACCGAACCGCGTTCGATTTCAGTTATCTCAGCGAGGTGCTTCGCGACGCGGGATTCCAGGAGGTGGAGAAATCCGCGGAAGGGAAGAGCCGCTTGTACGGAAGCGAAGTTCCGCCCTATGAAGCGGAGGACTCGATGGATTTGCCGCATTCGCTTTACGTGGAGGCGTTTAAATAGATTCCATAACAATGTCGGCTCTTCCCGTGGTGCAGGGCCTAAACTAGTGTAGTGCGTCAAACAGATCGACGTGTATTTCGCGTTCGCAACTCTTTTGCTATCAGTGAACCGGGAGCGATCAACGCGAAATATAACGATCACTATTTTCAACGCACTACACTTAGGTTGCCTACCCTTTTGCTATAGTCTCTTTATAGCGATGCTGCACAATATCGGTCAAGCCAGTCATTTCGCATTCCTCCAAGGTTCGTTGCTCATCTTTCTATTGCTCCTTATCCCACTTGTTTTGTCCAATCATCCAGAAGGCGCGACCCTAGGCATTTTGGTTTTTGTAGTTATATTCTTTTTCCCCGGTTACCTACTGTTGACACTCTTGAGCGGGCTCCCGGGCGGTGTCCGGAGCGTTCTTAGCCCGATCTTCGGCATTGTGAGTATCACGACCGCCTACGATATTTTCGCTCGCGCTTCCATAGCCGCTTATTTTCCCTATTTAGTGGTTGTGCTTTCGGCCGCGGGAATGAGTCTCGTCGCCCTCGAAACCAGACACGCACCGCCGTCATGGTGGACCCTGAAGGGGTATGAGAGCGTTATGGCGGGGAGTGTCGTGGCGCTGAGCGTTGCTCCCCTATTTTGGAGAAGCTGCCGGTTCTCTGAAGGCGAGTTCGTTTTCTACGGACCCGCCGGGCAGGATCAGCTGTTTCATGTGACAATGCTGCAACGACTGTTGCATCACGTGCCGCCGGACAACTTCATGGTTTCCGGCCTCAGGGCGCCCGTCTATCACTATTTCGACGACCTCACGCTCGCGCTGATCCTGCGAGCCCAAAAAACGTTGCACCTTGGTGCGACCGATTTGTTCGATCTGTATTACAGATGTTATCCCATCCTTGTCTATTTCCTTATCGGCGTATTGGTCTATCGCGCCGGCAGGCAATTGCTGGGGGCGGCCAGGGGTGGCATTCTGAGCGTTCTGCTGCTTCTCGGCGCCGGCGGGCTGGGCTGGTTCTTCGGTGTTCTGCAGACTGCCGTCCATGCCTCGCAATTTGCCGCGATGCGGGCGGCGCTCTTTTCTAGCTGGACGTCCTGGGACGGCATCGATGCAATTCTGCCGCTGGTTCATCGTCCCGCCCATTACCACAGCCTCCTGATCTGTCTCGCCGCGATCAATGTCCTTCTGCGGCCGGAGCGTTCCCGGCGCGATTGGCTTGTGGCGGGATTGCTGTTGGGGCTTATGGCCGGATTCAACTTCACGCTTGCCGCGACGTTCGGCGTAGCTACCGTCCTCGGGAGCCTCATATTGCTCTTGCAGCGCAGACAAGACGAAGCGCGCGATCTCGCCTGGCTCGCTTTCTTCATATTCATCGGCAGCCTGCCCGTGACTGCGGCGATGTTGTTGTCGGGATTTCACAACGTGGCGCCCGGCTTTCCCTTTCGGGGGCCGAACCTGGAATTCCCTGCCACGATCTGGGGCGCGCTGCTCGGCCGAATGATACCGGCAGCGCTCATCCCATGGGCCTCTCTGATCGTGTTTCCGGTCGTCGCCTATGGGGTCAAGCTATTCGGGGTCGGCGCGATGGCGCGGTTCGATCTGGGCGGAGAGCGTCATCGTGGCATTGCAATGGTGTTCGCTATCGTTTTCGCCTTATCGTTCTTGATCGGCACGTTCTTCCCGTACCAAGGCGTGGGTGGCATAGCTATCGTTTTTCTTCAGCCGACGCTCTGGATTCTTGGTCTTTTCTCACTTCATCCGATCGATGCCTGGCTTGAACGCAACCGAGGGAGCTGGCGCCCGATCGTTCTGTGGGGAATGCTAGGACTGACCTGGGTGCAGGCTCTGGGGGCGTTCAATTTCTCCTGCAAAGCTACCTTCGGTCAAGATACAGCGCATGCATTGCAGGATATTCGTTTGGCGGCTGCGCCCGACGACGTCGTGGCCTTTTTGCCGACCGGACTCACCGAAAGGCCGATTTGGGGTCACGTCGAAGAGTCTACGGATTATTCGATCACGGCGATGACCGGTCTCGACGGTTATTTCTCATCCGAAACATACTCCATATCCTTGGCTGTTCCGGGTTTTAGTGGGAATCGAGCGGAGGTGCTCGCACAAGCGGAACGGTTGTATGAGCAGAGGCGCGACGACGTCGGGTCTTTCGTCAAAGGCAACATCACGGATACCGCCTCCGCGCGTCTTGCAAAAGACCAGGTTCGATGGATCGTTGTGTCGGGCGATGCACTGCAGGGCATTTCGTCCTCTGCAATACCGTGGCGGAAGACTCGCGAGATCGCGGTTTACCGGTTCCCTCGCTAGAGGAAGGGCCGATCTCGACCCAGATCATGCTAAATTCCGGCATCACCGAGATCCATAGGGTTGTGATAGATTGTCGTATCAAAATCAGTTTTTTCCAGAGACAAAAGACAGGTGACCCCGGATAGCTACATGCTTCAATCACTTCGTTCGGTCTTGGCTATCCCGGCAGCCTACAACTTGTGGTGGAACGTAGTCGGAGGACCCGCCTTTGCCAAAGTGCTGGTGCGTGAGTACCTCCAGCCAAGGGTTGGAGCACGCATCCTGGAAATCGGCTGCGGGCCGGGTACGATCGTGGGCTACCTGCCGCAGGTCGAGTACTTAGGATTTGACTTAAGTTCCAAGTACATCGAAATGGCTCGGAAGCGCTTCCCGCAAGCGCAATTCGTTTGCGAACGAGTGAGTCAATTTTCGCCGGCGCAACAGCAGAGTTTTGACACCGTACTCGCGCTCGGCGTCGTGCACCATCTCGACGATCGAGAAGCGAGGCAATTATTTCAAATCGCGTATGATGCGTTAAAATCTGGCGGAAAGCTGATTACGGTCGACGGGGTGTGGACAAACGATCAGTCGCCCGCCGCGCGGTGGCTGTTGGCGAGAGATCGCGGGGAATACGTAAGGAATGAAGGAGAGTACGTGAATATCGCGTCCCAGGTGTTCGCAAATGTCCGGGCAAGCGTACGCCACGATCTCATTCGGATACCTTACTCACACCTGATTCTTGAATGTGTTCGCCGATGAGTTCGTTGGGGTCAGAGTTGGGCGGTATTGTGGACGAGTCCGGACGTAGGGATGCATAGAATCGTCGAAGCCTCGAGGGAAGGTCAGCTGGCGCCGCGGCGAATTTCCGTCGTCATCCCTGTTTACCGCAGCGAGACAATCCTTCCCGAGTTGGTCCGCCGATTGGAATCCGTGCTCGTCGCGATTGCGGAGAACTTTGAGCTCATCCTGGTCAACGACTGCAGTCCCGACCGTAGTTGGGATGTCATCTCCGATCTGGCTGGGCGATATTCCTGGATTCGTCCCATCAACCTCATGCGCAATTACGGCCAGCACAACGCGTTGCTGTGCGGCATCCGGGCCGCCCGCTACGACGTCATCGTCACGATTGATGACGATCTGCAGCATCCCCCGGAGGAGATCCCGAAACTGCTGGAAGTGCTTGCGGGCGGGTATGACGTCGTCTATGGCACGCCGGAACAGGAGCAACACGGGTTGGGGCGAGACTTTGCCTCATGGGTGACCAAGCTGGCTTTGCAAAATGTCATGGGCGCCGAGATTGCGCGGCAAGTCTGTGCCTTCCGCGCCTTTCGCGCCCAGGTGGCCAAAGCCTTCGCGCACTACGAAGGGTCTTTTGTATCCGTCGATGTACTGCTGACATGGGGTACCAATCGCTTCTCGGCGACATCCGTGAAACACAGTCCACGGGAACAGGGAACTTCCGGATACACCTTTCGTAAGTTGATGACGCACGCGATGAACATGATGACAGGCTTCAGCACGATGCCGTTGCAGATGGCCAGCCTGATCGGATTCGTCTTTACATTATTTGGACTTGTTGTACTGGCGTACGTAGTCATTCGGTACCTCGTCCAAGGTGGTTCTGTGCCGGGTTTCCCGTTCCTTGCGTCAATCATCGCGTTATTTTCCGGAGCGCAGCTATTCGCCCTTGGTATCATCGGGGAATACTTAGCCCGTATGCATTTTCGCAGCATGCAGAAACCTCCCTACGTTGTCCGTGAGTCTGAAGGAGACGAAACCGTGAAGGGTAAGGCAGTCGCGTTCTAATGATGAACCGGTTAAACCAAAGCGAAGTCTACGAATACTGGACGAGGCAGGCGCGTGAGCACGGCCGGTCACCTTCGGCTTCCTGGTCCGACCATCGTGTAATCGAGATGGAAATCAGTGAGATCGCCAAGTATCTGACCGACGGAGACAAGGTTCTCGACGTGGGTTGTGCCAACGGGTATTCCTCCTTGCGATTCGCCTGCGTCCGCCGGGTACAGCTTCGAGGCCTGGATTACGTTCCGGAAATGATCGAGCAGGCGAGGGCCCAGCTTGCTGCAATGCAGGATCGCCTGGTCGGTTCTGTTGAATTTGATGTCGGCGATATCACGCAACTGAAGGAGCGGTTGAATTCCTACGACAAAGTGATTGTCGTGCGGGTTCTGATTAACCTGGGAACCTGGGAACGCCAGCTCCTCGGTCTGCGCGAGTGCATTCGTGTGCTAAAGCCAGGCGGTTTGCTTTTGCTTTCGGAGGCGACCTTGCAGGGCTGGCGGCGGTTGAATGCGCTCCGTAAGGAGTGGGGAATGGAGGACATTCCGATGCCGCTGTTTAATCAGTACATTGACGAGGAAAAAGTGATTGCCGCAGTTGGCAGTGAAGCTACATTGCTTGAGATATCGAACTTTGCAAGCACGTATTACGTCGGCACGCGCGTTTTGAAACCTCTCCTGGCGCAAGCAACTCATGCTCCAGTTTCGGTAGCTGACCCGGGTGCCGAATGGAATCGCTGGTTCTCGCAGCTTCCTCCGGCCGGCGACTATGGCACTCAAAAACTATTTGTGTTCCGTAAACCATGAGCTATCGCATCCCATTTAACCGGCCCTGCCTCGCGGGCAATGAATACAGGTACATTGCAGAAGCCATTGCCAATGGGCACGCCTCCGGGGACGGCCCCTTCACCCGCAAGTGTCACGAACTTCTCGAAAGGGAACTAGGGGTTCCACGGGTTTTACTGACAACTTCCTGTACGCATGCCCTGGAAATGGCGGCGCTCCTGCTCGACTGCGGCCCTGAGGACGAAGTCATCGTCCCGTCATTTACCTTTGTCTCGACGGCGAATGCCTTCGCTTTGCGGGGAGCACGGCTGGTATTCGCGGACGTTCGTCCCGACACGCTGAATCTTGATGAGAGTCGTCTGGAAGCTCTCATAACGCTGCGAACCAAGGCGATCGTCGTGGTTCACTATGCGGGAGTTTCCTGCGAGATGGATTCGATTCTTGCGATCGCTTCCCGCCACGGAGTTCGGGTCGTGGAGGACAATGCGCACGGCCTGTTCGCTCGGTACAGAGGCGAGTACACCGGGACATTCGGATGCCTTTCCACCCAGAGCTTCCACGAGACCAAGAACTTCACATGCGGAGAAGGCGGGGCGCTGGTCGTCAACGACGCCGAACTGTTGGAACGGGCACTCGTGATTCGCGAGAAAGGCACCAACCGCAGCCGCTTCTTCCGCGGCGAAGTAGACAGATACACGTGGGTCGACCTCGGATCCAGCTATTTGCCTTCCGATCTTCTAGCCGCATTTCTCTACGCGCAGCTCGAAGCCAGAGAGACGATTCAAGAAAAACGGCGGCGAGTCTGGAATCGATACTATGAATCGCTGGCCGACTGGGCCGAGAGTAACGATGTAAAACTGCCGCTGATTCCACCGGAGTGCGAGCAGGCCAATCACATGTTCTACATGCTTCTGCCTTCGTTTGAGCACCGCGATTCGTTGATCTCACAACTGAAGGCGCAGAGCATTCTCAGCGTCTTCCACTACACTCCGCTTCATCTTTCGGAGGCGGGACTGAAGTTCGCAGCTGGTCCCTCGAACTGCCCGGTCACGGAAGAGGTTAGCGAGCGACTGCTGCGTTTACCCTTCTACAATGACCTCAGCGAAAACGAGCAGGACCAGGTCACAGCTGCCGTAACGAATTCTCGGTTCCGTTCGTTGAGCCGGCAGGCCAGCTAGCCAGCAGCTCGGAGTGCTGCGCAAAGCCTGAAGCCCCGGCGACTTGCTTCACAGTGGGGCGCATCCAACGGGGGAAGTACGCGGCCGTCAAATAGAGTCACACTTGAGTTTCACGGAACAAGGAACAAGTGCTCCGAAGAACACATCATACCTATTTGCCGCACCTCTTTGCGGTCAAAAGGCCGTAGGCATTCAGCCACTATACTGGGATGTCTTGAACAGGCTTCGCAACAATCGACAGCGCGTCAATCCCGGAAAAGTTGGTCTCGGAGAACTTGCTATACTTCCCAGAAGGCCTGACTAGCGTGGGGTGCCAGCGTTAGCCGCGAATCGATAATCTAATATAGGCCGGACGTGAGAGCCAAAGGGGCTTGCACCTCAACCGGTACCGATTGATCCAAGATGCCTATTCAAATCATTGTTAACGCGGATGACCTCGGTATGAGCGCGGAGGTGAATGAGGCGATCTTTCGTGGGATGGAGGACGGAGTCATTACGTCGGCGACCATGCTGTCGAACGGGCCCGCGGTCATCCCTGCCGCGCGAATGCTGCACCGTTTCCCTAACTGCTCGTTTGGAGTGCATCTGAATCTGACCGAGTTCCAGCCTTTGTTCGCAGAGAGTCACACTGCTCTCTCCAGCATTCTCGACGAGCATAACTGTTTTAACGGGAATACCATCCGGGAGGTCCGGATCAGCGCGTCGATGCTAAGGGCCATTTACAGGGAATGGTGCGCGCAGATTGACAATCTGATCCAGCTCGGTGTGCAACCGAGTCACTTGGACGCTCATCACCATGTTCACACCATTCCGCAGATGCTCCCGGTTCTGGCTGCCCTACGCCGCCGCTACAGAATCAACAAGGCGAGAATCAGCCGGAACATGTACGACCCCACGGCGCCCGCGAGCAAGATCCTGCTTTCAAAGAAGTGGCTCTATAATCAGGCCTTAAGGTGTATCGGATTCAAGACCACGCGAATATTCACGGACCTGGAAGTCTTTATCAGAGTTTGTGCTGCCCGGCCTCCGCGGGAGCCGCTGATCGAACTCATGACTCACCCGGCCTCGGTACCTTCGAACGAAGAGCCGGGTCTGCTGGCGAGTGATTGGACCAAGAAGCTTTCGTATCAGGTTGCCCTTGTGAGCTACAAGGCTTTGTAAAAAGGATCAGCGACTGTGGCAGACAGACTGGGCTGACGGCGCCAATCTACCAGGAGTGCCGGGCCACAATGCATCTCCGAATTGGAACCAAGTCATCGAGTCTTGGCGACGGGAATACGTTGAAAGCCGTCCTCACTGATCTTTGGCAGAGCGAACATCAAGTGAGTGGACGAAAACTCACCTTGAGAGTCTTACAGGAAAAGGAACCGGATCAATCGCGATGACCATGGACAGAGGTCAGAGGTAATTTCCTTGTTCTTCCGTCTACCGGGGAAGGAGTGATCGCGATGGGACGTCTCGCTTTTGCGGTGCTATTGTTATCACTGGAGATTGTCGGTCGGGCTTCCGCTTCCAATGCGAATGTGGGATTGGAAGGAAAGGCCAGCCTGGTGAGCGGAGTGGCGCCACACAGCCAGTTAGGATTGGGAATTGCGAACGCGTCCACCTGTCCGAACGGGAACTCGACGTGGGGTTCGTGTGGCGGCAGCAGTCCGGCAGGAATCACCTACGCGACAACGGCTCAGAACTGGTCGCAGGCTTCGACTACGGCGTTGACCGCAGGTGTGTCCGGCAGCGTGACTCTTACGCCCTGCCCCTCCGGGGTGGACTACACCTCTGGGGCTGGCTACGATGTTTACATCTCGGATGGCTCCAACAGCGAGGCCGTGGCCGTAACCTCCGGTTCGACGGGAAGCGGAAACTGCTTAATCACGTTCACGCCATTTTTTGCACATTCCAGCTATACCATTGGCTCGGCTTCCGCTGGCATCCAGGAGACCCTTAAGCGAAGGAAACAGTTTCACTTTGGGGGATGGCTCCCCCCCTGTCACAGATGAAAATCTACAGCGTCAATAATATGCCTGCGAGCCACGTGCCTCCCCAGAGTTGCGTTGATGTAGTTGGGGAAGCGAGGGGCCTCACCAAATCGGATCAGATTACTAGCATCACCCCACCTGGGCGGTTAGGGAATCTTTTCCTTAACGCTTATCCTGTGGATGTGGGTGCGATCATTTTACATTTCTGTAACCCGAGCGGGTCCGAAGTGATCACCCCGCCTGGTGCATACTCGTTTCTGGCTGTGCGCTAAGCTTTTGCTACCGCCTCTTGCTGCAGTTGGCGCTTATAGCCTTGAAGTCCGGGAACTTTTGAACTTTTGCGGCGTCAAGAGCTTTCAGATGACGTGGGCGGCATTTTTCGCGAAGATCTTGAACTGCCCATTAGCGACTATGATCTTCCGCTTGATCGCGGATGGGAATGTGAGCGGATGGTCGTTCGGGCTGTTGCTGGCAACGGCCCACTCCGATACTAACCGCGGTCCCGAACTCGTGCAAGGTCAGGTAGTCGACGCGCTTAAAAGTTCGCGAAACAGCGACGATCAGGAAGTCGATCAACTGGAGATAGAGGCTGTCATGGGGAGTGCCCTTGAAAGCATGACTCGCTACCAGGCGAAACTAAAGCGCGATCTCTGCCGCTCAATCGAGACGCTGCGTACTGTGCAAGCGGAAAGGAGGGAAGGCGAGAAGTGACACTTCGCTACGAAGCCGCCAACCAATGGCTTCCGATCCGGGTCGGGCTGATTGGCAGTTCGTCCTTGCCAAGCTATTTATTGTGCTCCACTCGACGTTTCTTCAAATCCCAAAGAACGTCCAGCGTGTCGAGGACAATATCAGGGGTGGACACGGGTGACAGCAGGAAATCGGTGAAATTGCCACGACCGAAATCGAACCTGGGAACTCTGATGTAACCCACGGGCGTGATCCAGTAAGGTTGGTAGTTTAGAGCCTCGACGATTTTGCGGGTGCGGTGGTTCCCATGCAGCCTGGGGAGAATCTCGCAGACTATGAAAGGCCGGTCTCGCATTATGATTTTTTGCATGCCCTCAAGCACATTTGCCTCAAAATCCTCCACGTCGATCTTAATTAGATCCACTCGCATTGGGTGACCAGCTTCGTACTCGTCGAATCGCACGGTTTCGACCTCGAGGCGGGGAGATCCCTTTCTGGACTGCCAACTGTCGCTGGCTAACGTGCCGGTGCTCTCAACGTCCAGGCCCTCACCTGGCGGCAAGAAGAGAGTCGCTCTCCCGCTTACGCCGGACAGCGCCGTGTTTTCGCAACGAACGCGCCCCTCCAATCGATTGAGCAGAACATTCTTCTTCAGGCCGTCGAAAATCGACGGTACTGGTTCAAAAGCGATGACTCGGAGGTCTGAATTCCATAGCGCACCCAAGATGGAGTAAAGGCCGCAGTTGGCTCCGACATCAATGAAGGTCGCGGCACGTTCAAAAAAGAATCTGAGCGTCCGCGAAGTTTCGGGTTCGAACCCATCCAGTCCGTGCCAAAAGAGCAGAGAGGCGATTCCAATCCCAGAGTTCCTCCCGATCGACAGGTTTTTGCCGTTGGGCAGCCGAATCGTGACGCTGTTCTTGCGCACTTTTTGCTCTATGTTGAGCGCGCCTTGGGCGGCAACGAAGCGCAGCAGCTTCGCAGAATACGCGAGCAACAGGCTCAAATAGTAGTTGTCCCGCCAGCGTTTCAGTAATCTCGTGAGGCCACCGGCCATCTCGTCCCGTCTCCCCAAAACTTGCGCTCCCGCTAGCAAGTTCCGCAAGGGCCTTCTCGCAAACATGGACAGTTCGCTAGGAGCGCGCGCCGGGTCTGCGTCGCTCTGTGCGGAAATTGTACCTTTTTGCGCTGGTCTGGAGATTGTCGCAATCAGATACGCAGCGCTACCGAGAGTCTTTCGTAGGAACTAGAATTCCTAGACAGGTAACAGTTTGGAATGGACTCGAACAGTCTAGTTTCAAAGCTCGGTGCGAACGTCCGCGTTGACGCGGGTCTTTTGTGTTCAAAATTCTAGATGAGCCCGTGCGTGACAATCAGGGCAGAGCGTAATCAGGTTGTCCTCACTGTCGTCCCCTGAATGACTCCGGAATTCTTTGTGATGAACCTGCAGATTCTTTCTGAACCCACACAGCTGGCACTGCCAATTATCACGGTCGAGAACTTGGCGATGTAGTTCGCGGTACGGTTGGGTAGACAGTTTGATGCGAGCTCTTCTCGAGCGAGGGTTCCTCATGATGGCCAAATACGGGAGGTCCATGGATTGGGTAGGATAGAGCATCGGTCTATTGGGGTGGCAGATAACGAAGTGTTCAGTCAACTTTCGTTTGGATGGGCCAATGTCTTAAGATTTTGATATTGTTCTCGTGGGCTCTCATGACTTTTCGCAGATTGGCAGAGCATTTGAGTAGGGGGGTGGTGTTGCACCGCCGTCTTCCCGCAAGATTTGGGCGTCTCCCAATATATGTGACACCTGAGGCGGGACTGCGATACTGGTCGGCCATGTCACGAGTTGATTCTGTTCTCTATAGCATGGCAGAAGAACTTGTGAAACCAAACTCTGTCGTTTGGGACGTGGGTGCGAACGTGGGGCTTTTTAGCTTGTGTGCGGCCGCCACCTCCGGTCCATCCGGCTTCGTTTTGTCAATTGAACCAGATCTCTGGCTTGCACACTTAATCACCCGCTCCCGTCAAGAGATTGCCCGATATGCATGTTCGGAGGTGCAGGTCCTGTGTGCGTCAATTTCAGATTCAACCCGCGTCTCAAGTCTTGAAATAGCGGAAAGGGCGAGGGCCTCGAATCATCTGGTCGGAACCACTGGGTCGACTCAGGCAAGAGGTCGGCGATGCGTTCAGCCCACCGTCTCGCTCACTTTGGACTTCCTGTTGGACTATTTTCCCGTTCCGTCAGTGTTGAAGATCGACGTGGAGACTCACGAGGTGAGTGTTTTGAAAGGAGCGGCACGGCTATTAAAAGAAATCCGACCAACAATTTGGTGCGAGGTCTCGCATGAGAACTCCTCAGAAATCACGGAGTTGTTGCACGCCGTGGGCTACAAACTTTATGGTGCAGAAATTCAACCCCATCCACCTACAGATCGGGCTTGGTACCACACTCTAGCAGTTCCGCCCGCGCGCCCGGCCCATGAATATTGATCCTTGTCGATCGATGCCGTACAAACTTGAGTTCCTGAATGCACTTTTGGTCAGAGAGAAGCTGCTGAACTTCGTCGAAGCCGCCGAACAGCATCCCGAGTTTGCTGTTGAGCTTCCGCGTTTTCAGGCCGCCGTGTGGGAGGTCTTTAACCCCTATGAGCTTTCTGATTAACTGGCTTCTCAGCGGCCCATGACCAGGAACAAGCTACAGAATTCGTGTGCTCGGCTTTTTCGAGCACAGAGAAGCGTCAGCTTCCCATAACTGAAACACGCCCACAGCGGATCCGCTGTCACAGGGCGAGCGAGGCGAGTCGCGCCAGCGATCTCGACACTTGACAGCGGCACGAGAGGAGGGCACTGGTACCATGAGAATGCAGAAGAGAAAACAACCACTTCGGTCCTGGCTCCCCACAAAAGCCGAGCGCGGTTTTCACGGCTATCCCGTCGCTACGATCGCCTTCTATGGGCCGACCGATAAGTTGGCCACCAAAGTCGCCGTCAGCATTATCCTCAGCGAGAATCACGAACCGGATCTTCTGGAGCGCTGGTTCTCCATTAGCGGCTTGGATGTGCGCCATGATCCCGCCATCGGCGAACAGGTTGTGGCTTTCCTCAAGACCCACGCGGTCCGCTCCACCGTGGTCGCCGACGGCATCATCGGCTGTCCCCACGAAGAAGGCGTGGACTATCCCGAAGGAAAGTATTGTCCTCAGTGCCCTTACTGGGCGGGGCGTGATCGCTGGACCAAGGAGCGAATCCACTGAGCGGACCGCCGCGATGGCGAAACCCAAGAAGCTGCCGGGCGTGAGGGCCAGGAATTTGAATCTAGGTACCCGTTTATGGTCTCAGCGGCCATGCACTCTGGCGTGGCATGGCGCGCACAGCGTGATCAAGTTTTCCTCTGCGTCGGCTCCCGAATGGCTGCGGAACTCCGTGTGGTGTAGCTCAAGATTCGACATCGTGCCGCACAATTGACACCGCCAGCCGTCGCGACGCAGGATCTGCTGGCGCAAACTTTCGTACGACAAGGGGTCCAGCCGCAAGCCGGCGGCTTTGGGTCGAATCATTCTCACGACGCCTTCGCCCGCAGGTTTTCGAGGAAAGCCTGCTGCTGTTCGCCGGGCAAGAATCTGTAGTAGCGCGAGATCGAGTTGAGCAGGATCTCCGGGTTGCCGTCGTCCAAATGGGCGCCCGCCAGGAAGTCGGCGCAGATCATCTCCAGGCAGTAACCTCGCGATTTGTCCGTGCCCAGCATCCGCGCTGCCGTCTCGATCGCCTGCTCGATGACGGGGATCTGGCTCTTGTAGACCTTGAAATAGATCAGCTCCGACGGTTCTTCTTCCTTCCCCGTCAGTTCCTTCTCCACCGCTCGCCGGAAGTCCTCCCTGGGCATGGAGCGGGCTTTGTGCACCCAGGGTGCACAATTGAACCGCTGACCCTCCGCCCGCGCCAGCTTCGCCAACTCCCTCCCTTTCGTCCAGCCGATTTCCTTCAGTTCCTTCCGCACTTGCGGCGGCAGGTGCTCGTGGATGGACATCAGGTAGTACGCCTTCCGTCTCGATTCTGGGAACCGTCTCGCCAGAAACTCGTCGAACGACTTCAGGTTCTCTAGCCTCCAGTACTGCCCCGCCCGCACCTCGCACAGATACCTGCCCAAATCGACAAAGCGGGTGTCCCGCTCCATCTCTTTCTGCTTCTCCCAGGCCAGGATCTCGTCGATCTTGGTGAGGACAAACAGGGCACGTTTGCGATTGAGCTTGGGCGGCATCGGCATCGGCCTNNAGATCAACTCCGGGTTTGCGCACCAGGCCGGCTTCGACCAAGTCGCGCTTATCGAGGCAGAGCCCGAGGAAGGGGCAAGTTGTGCACGGATTCTGAGGGAAGCGGATGCCACTATGGGGCAGGAAGAGCCCGGACTCGATCCGTCGGACCGTGTCATCGACCAGGGTTGCGAACTCCTGCCGCTGTTCGTCAGAAATCGTGGCCCGGAGGTACTGAACCTCGACCAGACGCTTGCGCACGAAAACAACCTGGGCCACTTCGTCGATCGCGGTCATCCACGAATAGCAGACGAGTTGCGGATCAAGTGCGGGAATGCCGGCCGGTTCGTCTGGATATCGTGCTGACGTGGTCTTCCATTCCAGAACGCATGGCGTGCCGTCGAGTTCACCAATGGCATCGACGTAAGCTACAAAACTGTTGCCGGAACCGAGTGTCCGATTGAACTGAATCTGCTGGGTGGAACGAGGGCGCCGAATGCGAACGCGGCCATCCTGGGCGAAGCGCTCGAGCAACTGGATGCCTTGCTGCAGCATGCGGTCCCAGGTGTCGTTGCCCGCATAGCTCAGGTCCATGTCCTTGCACAGTCCCCACTGCTCGAACAGCACAGCGGCCGGATCTTCCCGGCGAAAAAGGGCCGCGACAGCCTGTTCGAAGGCCCGGCCAAACAGCATGGCGGCACGAGTGTCTTTTTCCTGCCAACCATCGAGGTAGCGGTGCCGGTACCGGCGCGGGCAGCTAAGGTATTGGCTGATCTGGGTGTAGGAGTAGGTCATCGGGTTGCCTCCTCCGTGTTGGAGCGAGAAGCTGTCGAAACCGGAACGGCAGACAGTTCTTCNNAGTCCGGGCAAAGCCTTCTCATCGACCTGTTCGTGGGCCAGCAGTTCCGGGTCATAGAGGAAATCCCGCAGGAACCAGCCCAGCTTCCACATCGCTTTTTGGGTACAATAGAGGCGGCCGACGATGGACTGCCCAACGAACATGCTGGGTTCAAGGATGGAGAGTCGGAGGACATAGAACGGTTTGTGAGCGTGCCA
>PLIC01000064.1 GCA_003139995.1 Candidatus Acidiflorens stordalenmirensis
GATCAATGGGCTTACGAGAACCAGGTGCAACTGCACTTCATCACCCCCGGACGGCCCATGGAGAACGGCTTCATCGAGAGCTTCAACGGCAAGTTCCGCGACGAGTGTCTCAACGAGAACTGGTTCCTCGATCTGGCCGACGCGCGGGAGAAGATCGAGACCTGGCGGTGCGACTACAATCAGGTGCGGCCGCACTCGGCCCTCGGGTATCTCACCCCGGAGGAGTTCGCAAAATCGTGGGCGGCGACGGGCGGTGGAAAAGACGCGGGCGGGACCCGCTTGGAAAACGCTCCGCGTTTCCCACTTTCCCACCGCCTCGACGGCTGCCAGAGGGTAGTTACGAAGGCTGTGTTAGAGAACCCAAACCCGGAGAAAGTCTCATTATCCGTGGACTAAAAACGGGGGGCAGGTCAAGGCCAATGCCGGTTATTCGATGCAAGGAGAAATGCCACTCCCTGAACTTGAAGATGAGCTGCAGACTGATCGCGTGGGATATCGGGAAGGCCTAAGATGGATGCGATCGAACCCCAGAAAGGTTGCGGTTCTAATGTTTCATAAGCAAATGTGGTATCTGGGAAATGATTCAGATGCACTGTATTCCACGTTTAACGGTGAAAAGGAAGAAATGAATGCAGCCAGCCTAGACATAAGATCTGGCATTTGTTCCGGAAACTGTTGACTAACACTTTCTGGTTGATGTTATGGTGCGTTATCGTCTTACTCCTCCCGGCACTGCGCGCTGCGTTCAAAGAGCGTAGTGAGATAGCACTTTGTTTTCTGCCGCTCGTGTATCAATTCTTCATTGAAACGGCGTCTGAAAGCGGCCCGAGGCATCCCCTCTCCTACAATGCAATCATTGTGCTGCTCATTGCAGTTTCTGTCGACTTCCTGCGCGGCCAGAGCGCAAGGTCAGTGGCGTTCGCCGGGACTCCATATAAGCGCCGGAGCAAAAATAGACCGCATCACACCGAAGCGACGTGATGCGGCGGAGTAAAAGTAGACCGCCGGATTCTTGTTTCACGGGGCACGGCTGCCTGCGGGGGTAAGGGAACTGGTTCGGTTCCGTTGAGCCGACGGCAGCGATCGTGGAACACCGGAGGGATGTACTTAGTGGAGATCTATGGGCGTGTACGGCGAGTGGTTTTAGTCGAGGGCAGAAGTCAACGGTCGATCGCGCTGGAGTTCGGCCTGGCGCGCGTAACGGTACGCAAGATGTTGGGGTATTCGATTCCGCCGGGCTACCGGCGGGAAGAGCCGGCGAAGCGGCCCAAACTGGGGCTGTGGGTAGGCATGATCGACGCCATTCTCGAAGAAGACAAGAGCAAACCAGCCAAGCAGCGGCATACGGCGAAGCGGATCTTCGATCGGTTGCGGGCGGAGCACGCATTCCCGGGCGGCTACACGATCGTGAAGGACTACGTGCGGGCCGCGACGCTGCGCCGCCGGAAGATGTTCGTTCCGCTGAGGCATGCTCCGGGCATGGCGCAGGCCGACTTCGGCGAGGCGCTGGCGATCGTCGGTGGCGAGGAGCAGAAGGCGCACTACTTCGCGATCGACCTGCCGCACTCCGACGACTGCTTCGTCCGGGCGTTTCCGGCGGAGACGACGGAAGCGTTCCTGGAAGGCCACGTTCAGGCCTTCTGCGCTTCCTCAGAGAGCGCGCCGACGCCTCTCTCCATGCCACCCAGCATCTCGCCCGAGATTGTTCCGATGCCTATGGCGTGGTGCGCACGATCGGGTTGTCACACTCGGTGTCGGAGAGGTTTGCCAGATTCTTGCTCGAAACCGCCGCCGAGGGCGAGGTCAGCAACGGAACGGTGCGCGTCCGACTGGCGATGACCCATGAAGAAATCTTACAGCTCGTCGGCACCAGCCGCGAAACGATCACCCGCCTCCTGTCCGAGTTTCGGAGACACCAGATGGCGGAACTGAAGGGCTCGACGTTGATTATCCGCAACCGTCCGGCACTGAAGCACATGGTCGGAGCTTAGAGACAAGCAATGCCTGTATGGGGACGGGCGCCCTCGCGAGCCTGCGCGGTTTTGCCGAAGCCCCGAGCGAAGCCGAGGGGGAAGTCGAAGGGTGCAAGCCGGGCAACGCTCGGCAGCGCTCTTCGCTGGCGCCAATTCGACAGATAGCTTCGCCCACGGCGGCCGCTACAGCGGGAAGCAGGAAAAAGGCGCTCACGCCTTCCACCAGACGTACCGCGAGCCGATTCCCGCATAAGTGGTAACAGGAGAGCTAGCACTGCCGAGTGGCGGTGAGAGGCGCAGAACCGTCGTGGTCAACACAACATCGCGTTAGAATGGTCATCGGCAGGGCGGAGCGCGATATCGTTTGAGGAAGGGCCACCCTTTCGTCGACGGAGCCGCCTCCAGTACCGGCATGTCAGCGTCCCGCGAAAATCACGTCCTCATCTTTTGTCTCCTATTGGTGGCTGCCACCCTTGCTTTCTACAATCCCATCGTCCATAACCAGTTCGTCGATTTCGACGACTTGTCCTATATTCAGAAGAATAACCATGTTCTGACTGGTCTGACGTGGGACAACGTGAAGTGGGCGATCACGACCCATCGCGACGGAAACTGGCATCCGTTGACCTGGTTGTCGCATGCCTTGGATTGCCAGCTCTTTGGCCTCAATCCCGTGGGCCATCACTACACCAACCTTCTGCTGCACGCGGCCAATGCTGTGCTCCTCTTCCTGCTATTGCGGCGGGCCACTGGATTCAAATGGTCCAGTCTGGTGGTCGCTGCTTTGTTTGCCCTGCACCCGGTCAACGTTGAGTCCGTTGCCTGGGCCGCTGAGCGCAAGAATGTGCTCAGCATGTTCTTCTTCCTGCTCGCTCTCCATGCTTACGACCGGTATGGGCGCGGGGGCGGACGGTATCTTTATTGGTTAGTAACCGTTTTTTTTGCTCTCGGCCTGATGGCGAAACCGCAGATCGTCACTCTGCCTTTTGTGCTGCTGCTTTGGGACTACTGGCCGCTCCAACGAATGGGCGCCGCTGGCGGGTCACCTGCGGCTGCCACCCCACGCTCGTTCGCGTATCTCGTTTGGGAGAAGTTGCCCCTCTTTGTTCTTGCCGCGGCGGATTCGGTCGTTACGGCACTGACGCAGCGCGCAGGCGAATCGGTGCGGACGCTTTCGGAAGTTTCGGTGTCGGCGCGGCTGGAGAATGTCTTCGTCTCCTATGTGAGATATATAGGGAAAGCGTTCTGGCCGTCCCGGCTCGCTCCCATGTATCCACGTCCAGAAGGTTCGCTGCCCGCCTGGCAGGTGGTGGGAGCCGCGGCGCTGCTGCTTCTGCTGTCCGCGCTCGTGCTGCGCTGGCGTGACCGCCGCTATTTGCCCGTAGGCTGGTTCTGGTTCCTGGGAACTTTAGTCCCGATGATCGGGATCATAACGGTTGGCGAGCAGTCGATGGCCGACCGCTACGCCTACATCCCCTTCATCGGTTTGTTTGTCGCGGTCGTGTGGACTCTCGGTGAGGCAGCCTCGAAGCGCGGAATCCGAGGCGTTTGGCTCACCGGTCCCGCCGTTGCCGTACTCTTCCTTCTGGGATCGCTCACTTATCGCCAGCTAGGCTACTGGCGCGACAATGAAACTCTCTGGCGCTATACGTTGCGCGTAACCGAAAAAAATTTCGTGGCGCACAATAATCTCGCGATCGCTTTGGCCAAGCAGGGCCAGCCCGACGAGGCGATCCGGGAGTTCCGGGCTGGCAGGGCGCTGCACACCTATCCGCCGGCCCAAATCCTTGCGCTGGCTTTGTACGAATTGCACGTTGGACATCCCCAGGAAGCGATCGAGGAATGCAATGCGGCGCTGCGTGCTTCCGCCGATCCGAAGGTTCAGGCCGCCGCATGGAGCGGGGTTGGTCAAGCTCAGTTGCAGTTGCACCACTACGATCAAGCCGCCGACAGCTACCGGAATGCTCTGCGCCTGAATCCGGAGGACGGCGGCGCGCTGATTGGAACGGGCCTCCTCGCGCTGCGCCAGGGGCAGTCCGGCTTGGCGGTTACGCAGTTCTTCCACGCGGTGAAAGTCGATCCCAGCGATGCGAATGTCCTTCTCTACGCGCAAGCTCTGCGCCGGGACGGGCGTACTGCGGAGGCCGACTCCGCTTTGGCGCAAGTCCAGAAGATCTCCTCGGACTTAGGCCAAGCGCAGTTCGACGCAGGACAATTCCTCTCCTTTGCCGGCCTGAAGCCGCTGTAGCGCCGCAACCGGAAGAAATTTATACCGCCGAGACGCGGAAAAGACAGCTGTCAGCTGGCTTCTCAGGTCCGCTTCAACAGCAAACAAGTAATGTCGTCGTGCTGCGGAGTGTTGCCCACGTGCCGATCCAAGTCCGCCAGTAGGCTGCGCAGCAGTTCTGCGGGTGCCGACCCCGACTCACGATCCACCATTCGTATCAATGCCGGTTCGCCGTATTCCTCATCCTTTTGATTGACCGCTTCGACGACCCCATCGGTAAAAATCACCAGCCAATCTCCGCGGTCCAGGCGAGTCGTTCTCAACTCGTAGTGCGATTCCGCAAAAATCCCTACCGGGATGCCTCCCGCCTCCAGCCGCTCCCTAGCGCCTGAGGACTTCCGAAGAATCGGGACATTATGCCCTGCGTTGACATAAACGATGTCCCCGGTCGCCGGATCCAGTTCGGCAAGGAAGGCGGTCGTGAAGCGAACTCCGCCCATGCTGTTCGAGCAGGCATAGCGATTCACGCCGGCCACCAATTCGGCGAGCGCGACGCCGCTCGTCGACAACGTCCGCAGACTCGCCTGAAAAGTCGCCATCAGCATCGCCGCCGGAATGCTCTTTCCCGCCACATCCGCCACCACAAACAGAATGCGGTCTTCGCTCAACGAGCGACCGGGCCGCAGGATCACATCGTAGTAATCGCCCGCCACCGTGTTTGCCGGACGTGTCGCGTACGCAATCTGGTATCCCGGAATCTGCAGCGGCGCGCCCGGCAGCAACCATGCCTGAATGTCCTTGGCGATCTCCAGGTCGCGTTTCATCACCACTCGGTCCGCCAACTCCAGCAGCAGGACGACGAATATCAGCAGCCCGCCCCACAGGCGCAAATCGAATTCACCGATCTCGACATGATTGGCGCCGTTGGTGTAAGAAAACCGGCCGGCAGGAAGGAGCAGCAGAATCAGCGCCAGCAGCAGCAGCACGCGGCGCGCCGGGGTCAGCTTTTCCAGGATCGCCCAGAACATCGCCTTCGCGATTTGCCAGCCCCGCCGGAATCGGGACGGTTCCGCCTGCAGATGGTCGAGCCCCGCCGAGTAGAGCCGGTAGCTCGATCGCGCATCTTTTGCAAACTGCGACCAGAGCTGGTTCACAGCCAGCCCCTCGCTCACCCGATGCCAGAATTGCCGGGCATTGCCCTTCAATCGAGATCGTGGCGGAACAGTGCGCTTAGGAGAGGCCATGGCGGAGTCAACATTATAGGCTGGCGCCCGCTCACGGATGCTCGCCCTGTCCCGGCACCAGCCCCGGCGGCGGCGCCGGAATCGTAATATCCAGCTTGTTGACCGTCCCGAGCGATGGCAATGGCTTGTCGAATTCGCTCACGTTACCCACCACCACCACCGCCATCTGCTCGCGGTGGATGTACTTCGCCGCTACCCGCGCTACGTCTTCCTTAGTAACTCCTTCGATCCCTTTCTGAAAGTTCTCTAGAAAATCCAGCGGATAGCCATAAAACTCGTAAGCCATTTTTTCCTGCAAAACCTTCGCCGGTGAATCGAAACGGAAGACAAAAGAATTCAAAATCGCGTCCTTGGCGCGCTTGATTTCCTCATCGTTAATGGGACGCTTGGCGAGATCGGCGATCTCTTCATCGAGCGCCTGAATGGATTCGATGGTGGTCTTGCTCTTGGTGCCCACCATCAGCCGCAACATGCCGGGATGATCCCAGCCCGCGCCCACTCCACCGCCTGCTGCGTATGCGAGTCCTTTGCTGGTTCGAATTTCATTAAACAGCCGCGACGAAAATCCTCCGCCGAATGCTTCGTTGAACACCGACACCGCAAAGTAATCGGGATTCCTGCGCGTAATGCCCAGCGCCACCATCAGAATGTTGCTTTGATTCACGTCGGTCTTGTCGGCCTGGTAATAACCAGGTTTCGCGGGATCCGGCTTGAACTGGGCTTGAGGCTCATCCTTCCTTGCCACGGGACCTTTCGGCCAAGAGGCAAATGCCGCGCGCAGTTTGGCTTCCATGGCGGCAGAATCAAAGTCGCCGACTACGCCGAGGATGATGTTGTTCGGGTGAACGTGATCGTCGTGCCACTGTACAAGATCCTGACGAGTGATCGCCGCCACGGTCGCATATTCCGCGACCCGCGCATAAGGATTATTTGCGCCGTAGACCAGCTTCGCCGCTTCCCGTCCCGCGATCTGTTCGGGATCGTCATTGCGCCGCGAGATGCCGTCGTACATCCCCTTCTGCGCAATTTCAATTTTGCCGGCGCGGAATTCCGGATTCTTCAGCACATCCTCGAACACGCGAAACACGTCGTCGAAATCTTCTTTCAGACACGACCAGCTCACGGTTGTCGAGTCGATGCCTCCGCCGGTCTCGACCTTCGCGGCGCGCTGCTCCAGATAGTCGTCGAGTTGATCGCCGGTCTGAGACTTCGTGCCGCCGGTGCGCCACACTTCGCCATAAACATCGGTCAGGCCCGTCTTGTTCGGCGGAACCGAGCGCTCGCCGCCACGGATGCGAGCGGTGCCATCAATGGTCGGCAACTCGTGGTCTTCCTGGAGAAAAACCACCATGCCATTCGGCAACTCGATGCGCTTCGGCTGCGGTGGATGAAACGTGGGCAACTTAGGAATCGGTATCTGCTGCCAGGGCTGCTGCGAAGTCGCCTGCGCCTGCGCCCACAGTTGCAAGTTGCCGCTGAAGAAGCCAACTAACACGACCAGAGCAAAGAAAGAAAAGAGCGCGCGCTTCACTGTCCACCTCCTTGCGGCCCTGCACCCGCTCCCGGAGGCCCGCCTGCAAACTCGATAATCCCCACCGTCCGGTTATCGGGTGTGAACGTCTGATTCGCGACGCGCCGGATATCTGCCTTGGTAACTTTTTCGATGCGGTCGACCGAGCGGAACAATTCCCGCCAGTCGTCATAGCGCGACTGATACAGACCAAGCGCGAGCGCCAGACCCTCGTTCGATCCGAGCGAGCGGATCAGGTTCGCCTTGGCCCGCGTCTTGATCATTTTCAACTCTTCATCCGAGATGTCTTCTTTCTTCAGCCGCTCAATCTCCGCGTGAATCGCATCGCCCATCTCCTGCGGCTTGTGGCCCGGAATCGGGAGCGCGTAAAAGGCGAACAGGTGCGGATACTTACTTCCCGGATACCCGGTAAATCCGGCCGCGTCCGATGCGATCTGCTTGTCGCGAACCAGCGCCCGGTAGAGCCGCGAAGTGCGTCCATTCGACATCAGGTCGGCGATGGCGTCGTAAATCTCGTTATCCGGGCTGCGGTAGTCGGGGCGGTGATAGCCTTCGAGATAGAACGGCTGCGACTGCTCGTGCAGCACGACGGTTCGTTCGGAATTCTGCGCCGGTTCGGTGGTCGTGGCCGTGTCGGGTTTGGGACGCGCCGGAATTCGCGAGAAATATTTCTCGACAACCGGCATCGCCTCTGAAGCTTTCACGTCTCCAACCACGGCGACGACCATGTTCGAAGGCACATAGTACTTATCGAAAAAAGTTTGCGCGTCGGTCGCGGAAAAAGAATTCAAGTCCGAGATCCACCCGATCGTCGGCCGGTGGTAAGGATGGGCCGCGAATGCCTCTTCCGTGAATTGCTCGGATAGTCGCCCCTGGGGATCGCTGTCGGTCCTCATGCGGCGCTCTTCAATCACGACATTGCGCTCTTTGTAAAATTGCCGCATCGCCGGATGCAGAAAGCGCTCCGATTCGAGATAGGCCCACAATTCCAGCCGGTTGATGGGGAACGAGTAGAAGTAGCCAGTTTCATCGTAATCGGTGAAGGCGTTCATCCCCTCGCCGCCTTCGCCTTCGACGATCTTGCCGAACTCATTGTTGTAAGGCGCGGAGAACTTGTCGGCGGCCGCAATCGCGTCCTTCCACGTTTGCTCAAGTTGCTTGAGCTTCTGCTCGTCGCGGTTCACCGGCTTGTCGCGCTCGGCAATGTAGGCGGCGTAAGCCTCTTCAACTTTCGCCAGCGCAACTTTCTCGCCGGCGTAGTCGCGCGTGCCGATGGTGTCCGTTCCCTTGAACGCCATGTGCTCGAACATGTGCGCGAGGCCTGTCTTGCCCATAGGGTCCTGCACCGAGCCCGCATCCACGTGCGTGAAGAACGAAAACACCGGAGCCTCCGGCCGCTCGCAAATGACGATGGTGAGGCCGTTGGCGAGCTTCTTCACCGTGGTGCGCTTCTCGAACGAGGCCACATCCTGGCCGACAGCAAGCGAGCACAGCGCAAAACAAACAACAATTGTTTGTAGAAAAGTTAAGCGGGATTTCATCCTACCTCCACGACGGAACACCAAGAAATCGAAGTTACGTGGAGGCAGGGAAGATTGTCAAACGAGCGGCATCGGGAAAATAGTGGCGTTGGAAGTAAAGCGCGACGTTGACCAGCATAATCATCACGGGCACTTCGACCAGGGGTCCGATGACGGCGGCGAACGCAGCTCCGGAGTTAATGCCGAAAACGGAAACTGCGACCGCAATCGCGAGTTCAAAGTTATTCGAGGCTGCGGTGAAGGAGAGCGTGGCCGTTTTCGAGTAGTCGGCGCCGAGTTTCTTCCCCATATAAAACGAAACCAGGAACATCACGACGAAGTAGATCAACAGCGGCGCCGCGATTCGCAGCACATCGAGCGGGAGCCGAACGATGTAAGCGCCCTTGAGCGAGAACATCACCACAATCGTGAACAGCAAAGCAATCAGCGTGAGCGGGCTTACGCGGGGAACGAAAATACGCTCATACCACTCGCGCCCTCGAACCCGAAGCAGCACCGTGCGAGTTACGAACCCAGCCAGAAAAGGAATGCCAAGATAAACAAAAACGCTCTTTGCGATTTCCCCGATGGAGACATGGACAATAGCACCGTGGAGGCCGAGTTTTGCGGGAAGAACCGTGATGAAGAGCCAGGCGTACGGCGAGTAGAAGAACACCTGGAACAAGGAATTGAAGGCAACCAGGCCGGCAGCATATTCGGTATCGCCGCTGGCCAGTTCGTTCCAGACGATGACCATCGCAATGCAGCGAGCCAGGCCGATCATGATGAGTCCAGCCATGTATTCGGGGTAGCCGCGCAAAAACACGACGGCCAAGGCAAACATCAGGATCGGGCCCACCACCCAGTTCTGGATGAGGGATAGACCGAGCACACGTTTGTTGCGAAAAACCTCGTGCAGTTTCTCATACCGCACCTTGGTGAACGGCGGATACATCATGACGATGAGTCCCACCGCAATCGGAATCGAAGTTGTGCCGATGCTGAAGCGATTCAGGAAAGGCACGATTCCCGGCAGTCGCCATCCCAAGGAGACCCCGATGACCATGGCGGCGAAGATCCACGCGGTTAGATAGCGGTCAAAAAAGCTGAGACGGCGGGATGGCTTCATCGTTGCTATGGTCACTGTCCTTGCCGCCCGATGCGATCCACTTCTTTCTTCAGCGCGAGGCGATCAAGGGCTGCCAAAGGAAGCGCGAGAAACAAACTGATTCGCCGGTCAAGAATAAAAAACGCATCGCGGAAGGCGCGATCGATTTCGGCGGAGTCTCCGTGAACGGCGGCAGGATCGGGAACTCCCCAGTGCGCAGTCATGGGCTGTCCCGGCCACAGCGGGCAGGTTTCCTTGGCGGCGTTGTCGCAAACCGTGAAGACGAAGTGCATCGCGGGAGCGCCGGGTCGCCCGAATTCGTTCCAGTTCTTACTGCGCAGGCCGATTGTGGATATGCGGGCCATCTCAAGCTGCTTCAAAGCCTCGGGGCGAACCGCTCCCGAAGGATGGCTTCCTGCGCTGTAGGCCGTGAAGACGGGCTTTCCTTGGTGGTTGAGGATCGCTTCGGCCATGATCGAGCGCGCCGAGTTTCCCGTGCACAGGAACAGAACGTTGTAGTGAGCTTCCATGGTCACCGTTTCGGTTTCACCGCGCGTACAAAGGCGCTCATGAACTTTCCATCGACCTGCGCCGCGATCGCATCCACGTCAATGCCCGATGAGGAGAGAAACTCGCGTGCGTCCTCAACCCGATAAATTCGTGTCGGCTCAATCTCGATTTGCTCGAATCCGGCGGTGGCCAGCTTGCCGCGATATTCCTTTTCGTCCAGAGCGCCGGCGATGCAACCGACCCACGCCAACACACTCTGACGGACCTCGGGGGCGATTTCCCCGCGCGTGACCACGTCCGAAACAGCGAATCGTCCACCTGGTTTGAGCACGCGGAACGCGTCGCCGAGCACGCGGTCTTTGTCGGCGGAAAGATTGATCACGCAGTTGGAAATGACGACATCGACCGTGTTGTCGGGCAGCGGGATGCTTTCGATTTCGCCCTTCAGGAATTCGACGTTCTCCGCTCCCGCCCTGCGCTTGTTTTCGTTCGCCAGCGCAAGCATTTCGTCCGTCATGTCGAGGCCGTAGGCCTTGCCGGTAGGCCCGACGCGCCGAGCCGAGAGCAGCACGTCAATGCCGCCGCCCGAACCCAGATCAAGCACCGTCTCGCCGGGATTTAGCTGTGCAAGCGCGGTTGGGTTGCCGCATCCAAGCGAGGCCAGCAGCGCCTCTTCGGGGATCTGTCCGGCCTGCGACGCGTCGTACAGATTCGAAGTGATCGGATCGCACGACAGTCCGCTGGCCGCCGCCGCGCCGCAGCAACTGCTGCTGCCGCCGCTTGTGACGCGCAAGGCCGCTTGTCCGTATTTTTCTTTTACGACTTCCTTGATTTTGATATTCACGATATCGACATTGGCATCGGGCATGATGGTTTCTCCTATTTACAGAATTGGACGAGGTCTTGCGCCTTAAGCGCCTTGTTCCGAGTGCAGCACTCGGCGTAAAGAAATTGCAGGATTTCGCGCAGCGCTTCCGTGTTGGCGGTGTAACGCAGAAACGTGCCCTTGCGCTCGACCTGCACAAGGTCTTCGTTCTTGAGCTTGTCGAGATGGTGAGAAAGCGTGGAGCCGGGGATGTCGAGATCGTCCTGAATCTCGCTAACTACCAGGCCCTCGGGATGCGCGGTGAGCAGCAATTGCATAATGCGCAGTCGCGGCTCGGTGCCCATGGCGGAAAACATGTCGGCATAGCGGGCGACACGTTCGCTGTTCTTTCGGGCTTTGCTGGCGGCGCTGACCATAATTCGATAATACTAGAAATATAGATAACGGTCAAGAGCGAAGAAAAGAACGGCTGTGTCCCCGCCGCCCGGGCCGAAGCGTGGCTACGCCCAATGAAGACGAAAGGGAAGCCGGCGCCGGGAGAGCGTCGCAAGTTATAATTCCGGCTCGCGCATGACCGCTGCCGCGGCGGAGAGCAAGAAAACCATATGGCGCACCTCTACGTTGGCACCTCCGGATGGGCTTATCCGACATGGAGGCCTGATTTCTATCCGGAGAAACTTGCACAGAAGAAATTTCTAAATTTCTACGCATCGAAACTGAACGCCGTCGAAGTCAACTACACCTTCCGCCAGTTGGTAAAAGAGACGACCGTGCAGAACTGGATCGCCGAAACGCCCAAGCATTTCCGCTTCAGCATCAAAGCGCACCAGTCGCTCACGCACATCAAGCGGTTGAAGGGCGCGGAAGAATCCTTGGCGCGGTTTCTCGCCACGCTGAAGGCTTTGGCGCGCGCCGGGCGGCTGGGCCCGCTGCTCTTTCAACTGCCACCGAATTTCAAAGCGGACCAGGCGGTACTCTCCGCATTTCTGAAACGCTTGCCGCGAAGTGTGCGCGCGGCGTTTGAGTTCCGCCACGAATCGTGGTTTGCCGACCCCACGTTCACGGATGCCACATGCGACACGCTGCGCGAGCACAACATCGCGCTCTGCGTGGCCGAAACGGAAGACCGGGGCACTCCCGATGTAGTCACCGCCGACTACGCTTACTACCGCTACCGCAAGTCCACTTACACGGCCCAGGAACGCAAGACGATCGTCGCTCGCATTCGCGAGAATCTCGCTGCCGGCCGCGATGTGTTCGCGTACTTCAAGCACGAAGAGACTCCGGAAGGCGCGCTGTACGCAGTGGATTTGCTGCGAGCGGGCGAGGCGAGGACGCAGAAAGCAACCCTCAGGCGCTAAAGCGCGGGCACATTTCCAATGGACTCAACGGCACGACTGAAGTCGTGACCTTCCCAAAACCCGCTTCAGTTCGAGTTTCTGCGCAGACTGCTAGGCAGGCTCAATTAAGCCCGCATCCTGCTCGTTACTTTTCGGGTTCTGCCTGACATCCCATACTCATCTCATGGCTTCGGATGCCAACGCGCGGACGCTTTCTGCGTTTCTCGACTATCTGCGAGTGGAGCGCGGGTCGGCGAAGTTGACGATTGCCGCTTACACGAGCGATCTGGCGCAGTTCGCGGAGTTTCTGGAGAAGCGCCACGTGATTCTGAGCGGAGCGCGGCGGGACGATGTGCGCGAATACATCCAGGAATTATTTTCGAATGCGCTCGACGGGCGCTCGGTGGGGAGGAAGCTTTCGGCCATCCGGCATCTTTACCGGCATTTGCTGCTCGATGGAAAGATCGACAAGGATCCGACGCTGAACATCGACTTGCCGAAACAGTGGAAGGTGCTGCCCAAGGCGCTGAGCCGCGATGAAGTTGGCGCGATGCTGGTCGAAACGAAGCCGCGAAATGAAACGCCACGCGCTCATGCTCTCGCGCTCCGCGATCACGCCGTGCTGGAGCTTCTTTATGCCGGGGGCGTGCGTGTCTCGGAAGTTGCCGACGCGCGGCTCGAAGACTTGAAGCTGGAAATGGGATACATGCTGGTGCGCGGCAAGGGCGATAAAGAGCGGATGGTGCCGCTCGGAGTGCCGGCCCAGCGAGCATTACAGCAATACTTGAAAAGCAGCAGGGAAGTGATTGCTAAGAAAAGAACTTCGCCGCTTTTGTTTCTGGGCACGGGAGGCCGGCGGCTGACGCGTCAGCGCCTGTGGCAGTTGGTGGGCAAAGCGGGGCTTGCTTCCGGACTTCCTGCTGGACGACACGCCAGTCCGCACATGCTGCGTCACTCCTGCGCGACGCACATGGTGGAGAATGGCGCCGATCTCCGGACAGTGCAGACTATCCTCGGGCACGCCGACATTTCGACCACGCAGATTTATACGCACGTTGCGCTCGACCGGCTGAAGAGCGTGTACGCGAAGCATCATCCGCGGGCGAAGGCGAGGAACAATTTGTAATTTGGTAATCGGGTAATTTGGGAATTTGAAAACCAGATCGAGGGCGAGACGCCGAGTGCGGCACGGAGCCGGTTTTCAAATTACCGGATTACAAATTACTCAATTGCCAATCTTCTCCGTGGATCTGTGTCGCTGCGCCGGGTGTTCTTTGAGCTCATGAACGAAGCTGCCAACAATACGCGCACTATCGTCGAATGCGCTACCGACGACTTCCTGCGGCACTTGCGGGAGCGGAATGCCTCGGCGCACACGATCAAGGCTTACACCGGAGACCTCGACAACTTTGCCGCTTACATAGGTCCGAGAATGGGCTCGCGCGATTGGAAGACGATCGACCACATTGCGGTCCGCGGCTTCCTCTCGCATCTGTACGACAAAGGGTTGAGCAAGACTTCCGTCGCCCGCGCGCTGGCAGCGGTGCGGTCGCTTTATCGCTGGCTGGCGCAGGAAGGCGTGGTCGAGCAGAATCCGGCGAAGCTGGTTTCCACTCCACGGCTGCCGAAGAAACTGCCGCGCGTTCCGACGATTGAGGAAATGAATTTCGTGCTCGACGGCAAAATGCCGGAGGTGGCATCGTTTCCGGAGCGCGATCGTCTGCTGCTCGAACTGCTCTACGGCTGCGGCATTCGCAACTCGGAGCTGGTCGGCATCAATCTCGACGACATCAGCCTGAACAACGAGGCCATTCTGATTCGCGGAAAAGGGAAGAAGGAGCGCTACGTCCCGTTCGGAGGCTCGGCGCTCGCTGCGCTTGCCGTTTACCTGCCGTGGAGGCAACAACTGCTTGCGACGCTGAAGAACACGCCGGGAAAGTTCATGCCCGCGCTGCTCGTCAACCAGCGCGGCGGGCGGCTTACGACGCGCAGCGTAGGACGCATCGTCAAGCGCATCGCGGTGGCCAAGGGACTGTCGCCCGAGGTTCATCCGCATACGCTGCGTCACGCCTTCGGCACGCACATGCTGGAAGAGGGAGCGGATTTGCGCGCCATCCAGGAACTGCTCGGGCATGAGCGCCTGGCGACCACGCAACGCTACACGCAGCTCTCGGTTAAGCACGTGATGAACGTTTACGATCAGACCCACCCGCGAGCGAAGTGACAGCAAAATTAAGAGGACTTAACGTGACCGGCTTTCCTTGCGCGTTGCTCCCCTGGCGTGAGATAGTACCCCGTTCTAGACCTTTGACCAGCTAACGGTGACATGATCCGCTTCATTCCGCGCGAGACCAAGTTTTTCGATTTGTTTGCCGAGCTTTCGACCAGCATGAACGAGGGTGCGCGCTTGCTGCGCAGCATTCTGGAAGATCCCCACGACCTGGAAGCCCGCGTCGAACAGATGCAAGCCATCGAGCATCGGGGCGACAAAGCGATCCACGCCATCATGACCAAGCTGAACCAGAGCTTTATTACGCCTTTCGACCGCGAAGATATTCATCATCTGGCGTCGTCGCTGGATGACGTTCTCGACTTCATGAATACGGCGGCCACGCGCCTGGTGATGTACAAAATCACGCAGCCAACGGCGGCGGCGGCGGAGCTGGCGGGAATCCTCGTGCTGCAAAGCGAAGAACTGGCACTCGGCGTTTCGCTGCTCGAGAAAAATGGCAAGGTGATGCAGCACTGCGACGAAATCAACCGGCTCGAGGACGATGCCGATCAAGTCAGCCGCAAGGCCATTGGGGAACTGTTCGAACACGAGAAAGATCCCATCCAACTGATCAAGATGAAAGAACTCTATGAATTGCTCGAAACCGCAACCGACAAGGCCGAAGATGCGGCCAACGTATTGGAAGCGATCGTGCTGAAGAGCGCATAGGTTCAGCCTTATCCCGATGCCACTGCCGCAAAGGAGCGAATCCAGGTGAACGCGGACGTTCTGCTGGTAGCGATTACGGTTCTGGTCGCTCTGATTTTCGACTTCTTCAATGGGTTTCACGACGCGGCCAACAGCATTGCCACGGTGGTCTCGACGCGTGTTCTCTCTCCCAAGCTGGCAGTTGTGTGGGCGGCTGTATTCAACTTCCTGGCCGCTTTTCTACTGGGCATCGCAGTGGCCAACACCATCGGCCGCGGCATGATTCGACTCGATGCCGTGGATCAGTACGTGGTGCTGGCCGCGCTGTTCGGCGCCATTGTCTGGGATCTGCTGACGTGGTGGTGGGGGCTGCCCACATCCTCGTCGCACGCGTTGATTGGCGGATACGCTGGCGCCGCCATGACGCATGAGGCAATCCATGCCGGATGGCGTTCCGCTCCATCGGTGATAATCGCCGCCGGGTGGTACAAGACCCTGATCTTCATTGTGGTCGCGCCCATCATGGGACTGGTCATGGGCTTCACGTTCATGGTCGCCATTTATTGGCTGCTGAGGAACAGGGCGCCGCAACAGGTTGATAAGTGGTTCCGCAAGTTGCAACTGCTCTCGGCGGCCGCCTACAGCCTGGGGCACGGCGGCAACGACGCGCAAAAAACCATGGGTATCGTCGCCGGCGCTCTCTATACCGCGGGATTCATGAGCAAGGAAGACATGCTCGGCAACTGGGGACACCTGCACTGGCCCATCATCCTCGCCGCGAATGCCGCCATCGCCGGCGGAACTTATTTCGGAGGCTGGCGCATCGTGCACACGATGGGGCAGAGGATCACGAAGCTGAAACCAGTTGGCGGTTTCTGCGCGGAGACCGCCGGGGCCATCACTCTGTTTGCGACTGCCCTGGCCGGAATTCCAGTCAGCACGACGCACACCATTACCGGGGCCATTGTAGGCGTGGGCGCGGTCAACCGTTTATCGGCAGTGCGCTGGGGAGTTGCGACGCGGATTGTGTGGGCGTGGCTGGTCACCATTCCCGCGGCGGCGGTTATGTCCGGCGCGGCCTTCTGCTTGATCCGGGTTTTTCTGCGGCAGGCGTGAGTTTCCTGGGCGTGTGGATCGGGTCTTTTTTTCTGGCGTGTCCGCCGGGTCTCTGTGAAAAATAGGTCATTACCCCGGTAACTTTGCACGGGCGCGCTATTGCTTCAACATGGCAAGAGGAGTTTTCTCGCTCACGCTAACGAAGCTGGACGATCGGGAATTTGGGAATTGAAGATGAGTAAAATCGCCAAAGAAAGTGTACTGCTGCTATCGCTGTTGCTGATTGCGGCGATGGTGCAATTCTTCGCCCAGTCGCTGCCCATGGCGCTCTGCCTGTACTTTCTGCCGACTTTGTACTCGGCGTACTACTTCGGACGCCGGCACGCGACTTTGACCGCTTTCGCCTGCGTATTCCTGGTCGTTCTGCTCGACTTTCTGAACAACATGATGCCTGCACACCGGGTGCTATCGTTGCCTGGGGAGCGGCTGTTCAACTTTGCCATCTGGGCAGGGGCTTTGGTGGTTGTTGGCTACGTGATGGGCACACTTTACGAGCGCAAGCAGGCGATGACCACCGACATCCGGGAAAGTTTCAGCGGGCTGCTGCTGGTTTTGCAACACGTCATGGCCAACGAGAAGCTCGGCGTAGGTGAGACCCAGCGCGTGGTGGAGGCGTCGACAAGAATGGCGGAGGCGATGGGCTTGGGTTCGGATCGCATCGAGTTGCTGCGGTCGGCAGTGTTGCTGCGGGACCTGAGCAAGCTCGGCATCACGAACGACATTCTCTACAAGGCCGCCGACATGAGCCGCGACGAAGTGGTGGCGAGTTTCCGCAAGTCCCGCAAGGCGGATGGGCGCGCGCAGGCCGCCGGGAATTCGCTGCGGCGGGTGATTCCGATCATCGTCGCGCAGCAGATTGTGCAGGACCAGGGAGCGCGTTCGGTCAACGTTCCGATCGAGGCTCACATTCTGGCCGTGGCGGATGCTTATCAGAAATTAATCAGTGGCGCCGACGGCAAAGCTCTGTCGCCCAGCCAGGCCGAGCACGAGATTGTGGCGCGGGCAGGCCAGAAGTTCCACCCTGGCGTGGTGCAGGCCTTGACGAAAATCCTGGACGGGCAAGCTCAGGGCGCGGGGGCATAAAATCAGGGGTAGATTCCCGGGTAAATAAGGTCAAGGGGTTTCGGCCAGCGCCGAACTCTTCGAATTCTCTTTCGGCTTGTGCGAGTCTTTTCCGCGCAATTCTTTTTCTCTCAATTCCTGCCACAGGGTCACCACTCTGGATTTCAACTCGGACGTCAGCCGTTCATACGCGGCCTCGCTCGCTTCATTCACCGGCGGAGGTTGAATCGGCTTGCCGAACACCAGTTGCAGATCGGTGAACTTCGGGAACTTTTTGTGGCGGGGCCAGGCTTCGTAGAAGCCCTCGATCGCGACCGGGACAATCGGGGCTTGCGCGTGGATCGAGAGAATCGCGGCACCCTTGCGGAATACTCTCGGGCTGCCGTCGTTGGTGCGCTCGCCCTCGGGATAGAGAATCAGAATGTGTCCCTGTCTGAGGCCAAAGGCTCCGGCGCGCATGGCTGGCACGAGGTTCGCGTCCGGATCGAGGACCGCCACGCGAACCCATCGCGCCAGCCGCCGCATGAATCCTGCACCGAAAATGTCGCTCGTGCCCAACGCAAAGGTGTCGCGAAACAGGCGCCACGGCAGCGCCCCGGCCAGCACCAGCGGATCCATATAGCTCTGGTGATTCGAGCAGAGCAGGTACGGGCCTTTTTCGGGCAGATTTTCGAGTCCGCGCATTTTGAGGTGAAAGCGGTCGAGCGCGAAAAGATAAATCAGTTTCCCCAGCAGAAAGAAAAAGACTTCGGCGAAAATATTGTGGCCCGCCAGCGCGAGCACATCGGGATCGGTCACCGGCTCGCTCAAGATTGTCGACCAGGCTGGCGCTGCCGCTCTGGCTTGGCCTTCGCCGCGGCTCGCGCTCCGAAGAACGGCATCGACCAGGTCGCGCACCGAATAAATTTCCCCCAGTTGCGACTCGGGCACTTCGCCGCCAAGCTGCTGCTCGAGTGCGGTCAGCAATTCGACGCGTTGCATGGAATCGAGTCCCAAATCGAGTTCCAGATTGTGGGTGGGATGAATCGCGTCGAGGCGGTTGCGCGAAGACTCGCGCGACGATTCACGAATTATGGCGAGGGCGCGCTTCACATCCTCGCGCTCCAGCCACGATTGTTCGTCGTTGGTTAGCGGCTTCTCATTCTCCGTGCCAATGCCGGAATCGCCGCTGCCGTTCGTCTGTTTCAACTCCCGAACTTTTTTTTCAATCTGGAAGCGCTTTAACTTGCGTGTGGTCGTGCGCGGCAGGTCTTCCTGCCAAATGTCATAACTTCCCAGACGTTTGGTGGAAGCGATCTTGTGGGAGAGCGCTTCAATTTCGGAGCGGATCGCTTCTTTTGAGTTGACGATCTTGCGCGCGCGCAGCAGTTCAAAGTTGGGCACGACCACGGCGTGCAGACGCTCTGACGCCGGATCTCCCGGGCGCGCCTCCAGCGCCATCACGCAAATCTCTTTCACGTACTGCGCCTGGAGGTAGTGCGCTTCGACCTCCTCGGGATACACATTTTTCCCATTGGCGAGCACGATAACTTCCTTGCACCGCCCGGTGATGAATAAATTGCCGCCGGAATCGAAGTAGCCGAGATCGCCGGTGTAGAGCCAGCCGTCGCGCAGCGCCTCGGCCGTGGCCTCCGGACGATTCCAATATCCCTTCATCACGAGCGCGCCGCGAATCGCAATCTCACCTACGGGCGTGGTGCCTTCTTCCGCCGGTTGCAGGCCAACAATCTTTTCTTCGACAATCTTGGCCTCAACTCCAGGAAAAGGCTGTCCGACTGAGCCAAAGACAATGCGCTGCCCGGGAGGGTTGATGAAGATGCCGCCTGAGGTTTCCGTCAGTCCGTACGCATTCAGAACGTCGATGCCAAAAGAGTAAAAGTCGCGGGCGATGGCGGCGTCGAATCGCGATCCGCCGGTCACCAGATACCTCATGCGCGAGCCAAAGGTGGCGTGGATCTTTGCGAAGAAAAGTTTGCCCGCGTTGACACCGATTCGCCGCAGCGCGCGGTTGAACGCCATCAGCGCGCGCGCCAGCGACAGCGTGAACTTGCCGCGGTTGCCGAGTTCTTTGAAAATGCGCTCGTGAATCAGGTAGAAGAACTGGGGCACCACGGCAAACGCGGTGATGCCGCGTTCCTCGAAAGCGCGCAGCAATTCGGTGGTGTTCAGCGTCTCCAGGTACACGACGCGCGAGCCATTGAATAGCGGCAGGAAAAGGTTCGCCATCTGCGCGAGCACATGAAACATCGGGAGAATTCCCAACAGCGCATCTTCGGGACCAATCTTCATTGTGGCGAGCACCGAGTTCGCCTCGCCGACGAGGTTGGCGTGGGTGAGCATGACGCCCTTCGGATCGGCGGTGGTGCCCGAGGTGTAGAGCAGCGCCGCCAGGTCGTCCTCAGCGGGGACGATGGGCTGAAAGCCAGCGGGGCCGGCGGCGAAGATGGAATCGAGATCGGCGGCGAAGTTGGGTTCGGTCACGTTAGTCTGAATGAAATTTCGTTCGGTTGCCGCCGACGTCATCACTAGACCCACGTTGATTCCCTCGACCGATTCCATCGCCGCCGGAAGATGCTGCGCATCGCAGAACAGCAGGGAAGCCCCGCTGTCGATCAACAACGTCTTCACCTGGCCCGCGTGGAAGGCCGTGTCGAACGGAACTGCCGTCCGTCCGGCGGCGATGATCCCTAAATATGCCGCCACCCATCGTGGATGGTTCGCCGCCAGAATCGCTACGCGCGCGTCGCGCGGAACCCGCGTCGAAAGCCAATTTGCGACGCTCTCCGACATCCGCGTCAGTTCCGCGAAGGTGACACGCTCAATCGTCTGCTGCCGCTGAATCTCAAGGGCAATGTTGTCGGGGAACTTCCGGGCCGATTCCTGAAACCGCTCATAGAACGTGGGCATGGGTCGAAGAAAATATTACAGGAAATCGAGGTGTATGGGCTGGGGCCCTCAGCGACCGCCCATCTACCGTCTGGGGGTAGATTCGTTTATTTGCTCGGCTTTTTCATTTCACTCTTGATTTTGTCTTTTACCCCGCCCAAAAATGCCGTTGTAGCTTTCATGTCTTTACAGAAGGGATCCTTTGTTTCGCCCTTCAGGGCCATGGTGATAGTCACCTTCTTCGCCGCAAAGTCAAACCGCAAGGTGTTCACCACGCATATCGGGGAACTATCAATGGCGATCAGTTCCCGTTTGTCCCAGCGGAGAATATCGAAACTGTTGAGAGTTGCCCCAGCTTCTCCGGAGAGGTACGTAGCGTCAGCTTCCTCGCAAAAGCCAAAACGCTCATAGCAGTGAATTTCGGTGGACCATACCGCCAAGTGGTCGTCGGCGTCCGACCATCTGCCCACGGCGTAGGCATACAGGGTTTCGGTTTTCTGCGCTCCTGCCACGACCGAACTGACGTCGAGAATTTGTGGGGTCTGATCCTGGGCGTAAACGAAAGCCGTTGATAATAAAACGACCACAAAAAGTAGGATTCGTTTCATGGTTCCTCCAATTCTCAAATGGCAAGCGTCGATACATCGGATGGAGCCTGATGGGGTGAATATACTAAAGAGAAAGGGTGAAAACTAGGCATCGATCCGATCGGTACTGGGTCAGTTTGAATCGACGGATCACGTTTGGAGCCTCGCGGAATTGATCGCGCTGATACCAAAGCCCAGTGTGTCGGCATCGCGGATCGAAAGAGAACTCGTATTGCAAGCCCTTGGCCGCTAAATCTTAGGCTTTTGAATGTCGGGCAACTCGTGCAGCATTGTTATCATTTGCTCGAAAGTAGCGAGTCGCTGTGATACTTCTTCTGCTGAATGCTGGTTAGTACAACCAAAAAATGCGTTAATGGCGGCTCGGAAGAAACAGTTAGCGTAGCACTCTTGTTCCAGCACTCCATCTTTCGTGTCTAGGAAATCCTTGGAACTGTCATGGCAGATGGTGCCGTATTGCGTTATTCCATCACAGTTAGGATCAATGGACTTGATTGCGTGCAGCACTGTAAAGGCTAACAAGGCTCGATCCTTGTCTGTTTTTGCGAAAGGATACGCCCAATCTGTCAATGGCTTTGCAATAGACCTTCCGCAGCCGATGAATGCGTATGGTTCGGATGCCTCGTAACACGCCGAACCATCGCAGACCATTAACGAAAGTCCCTCGTCCCTGTGGCGAATCGCGGCTATCAATTGCAGCCCCAAGTCTCCTATCGACTGTTGGTGGGCGCTGTTAAATTCTGCCGTTTCTAGCGAGATCGTTTCTCTTGCTATAGCCAGTGAGTGATGTTTGCCAGCCATAACATTACGCAGATGTTGGATGAGTGTTTGTGCATGAGGAACGCTGCCAGCTATAGCAAAGAGAGCATCAACGTCTTTTCCGATGGCGTGCCTAAAAATCTTGTCCCCATAGTGTTGCGTAAATCCGTCCTCGTATAGACTGTCGGTGCAGAGAAGAATCGAGTTTTCGAGTTTGAATCCGGCTGCTATCGTCACACTCTTCGTTCTCGGAAGTCGTTTAACTACACGTTCTACAAATGGCTGGGCTTGTGCAAGGCAAGCGGCTTTAGCGTCCCCATGCTACTCTCCTCCCTGTGGAAAGTGAAACTGACCCAGTACCATCCCATCCTAACGTTGGGGAGAAACACCGTGGTGATGAAGAAGATCACGTTTAGTGCGGATGAAAACAAAATTGAACTGGCCCGCGAGGTCGCTCGCAGCGAGCACAAGACGTTGAACGACGCCTTCCGCGATTGGTTGAACTGGTATGGCTCCCGCAAGGTGAGCCGCGTGGAAATAGCAGCGTTGTTTGAAAAACTCAAGTACGCCGATGCTGGACGAAGGTTCACGCGGGATGAGATGAACGAACGTTAGGTCCGTTTCTTTAGGCTTCTCGCTCTGTGGCGCCTCGGCGGCTAAAGCCGCCCGCGATTTTTGCCGGGCTTACGGCGCGGCTGAAGCCGCGCCCCTTCAAAACAAATTCAAGAGCTGAGTTTTCCGCAGCGGGCTTGTGGCGTTTGTCCTTCGCCATCTCTCCCGCATCTAATGTGCTAGGCTTTTACTGATACGTGGGACGCGTGTCCTCTGAAGGGTTTCTGTTTTGATCAACACATTGCTGGGCAAGATTTTCGGGACGAAGAACGAACGCGAGATCAAGCGTCTGCGGCCTCGTGTGGAGGCCATCAACGCGCTTGAGCCGGAGATGCGGAAGCTCTCCGACGACGAACTTCGCGGCAAGACGGCGGAGTTTCGCGCGCGCATTCAGGAGCGTCTCAGCTCGATTGCCGACGAACCGGAAGCGGATTCCGATCTCCAGGATATTGACCGCCAGAAGGAAATCGAAACCGAGCGCGCCGAGGTGCTCAAGGGGGTTCTCGACGAGCTGCTCGATGAAGCGTTTGCCGTGGTTCGCGAAGCCGGACGGCGCATGCTCGATATGCGGCACTTCGATGTGCAGTTGATCGGCGGCATGGTTCTGCACGAAGGCAAGATCGCCGAAATGAAGACCGGCGAGGGCAAAACGCTGGTCGCGACGCTCCCGGTGTATCTGAACGCGCTGAGTGGACGCGGCGTACATGTGGTCACCGTCAACGATTACCTGGCCAAGCGCGACTCGGAATGGATGGGCAAGCTCTACAGTTTTCTCGGTCTTACAGTTGGCGTCATCGTCCACGACCTTGACGATGCGGAGCGCCGCGCCGCTTACGCCGCCGACGTGACCTACGGCACGAACAACGAATTCGGTTTCGACTATCTGCGCGACAACATGAAGTTTGACCTGCACGACTGCGTGCAGCGCATGCACAACTTCGCCATCGTCGACGAAGTCGATTCCATCCTGATCGACGAAGCGCGGACGCCGCTCATCATTTCGGGGGCGAGTGAGGAATCCACCGACAAGTATTACAAGGTGAATCGCATCATCCCCAAGCTGGAAAAAGGCGAAGAAATCGACACGCAGCCGGGCGAGCCCAAGATCATGACCGGCGACTTTGTGGTCGACGAAAAACACCGCAATTGTACGGTCACCGACGATGGCTGGGAAAAAGTGGAAAAGCTGCTGGGCATCGGCAACATCGCCGACCCGGAGAACTGGGCGCTGAAGCATCACGTGGAAACCGCCGTCAAAGCGCACGCGCTTTATAAGAAAGACGTCGAGTATGTGGTGAAAGACGGCGAAGTGCTGATTGTGGACGAATTCACCGGGCGCTTGATGCCGGGCCGCCGCTGGTCCGACGGGCTGCACCAGGCGATCGAGGCCAAGGAGAATGTGAAGATCGAGCGCGAGAACCAGACGCTCGCCACCATCACGTTCCAGAATTATTTCCGCATGTATAAGAAGCTGGCGGGCATGACGGGCACGGCGGAAACCGAAGCGCCGGAATTCGAAAAGATTTACCGGCTCGAAGTCGTTGTCATTCCGACCAATCGCCCGCTGCTGCGTCAAGAAAATCCGGACATCGTTTACCGCACGGAGAAAGAAAAGTATTTCGCGGCTTCCGACGAAATCCAAAGGCTGCACGAGAGCGGCCAGCCGGTGCTGGTGGGCACGGTCTCGATCGAAAAGTCGGAGCGGCTTTCCGAGCTGCTCAAGAAGAAGGGAATCAAGCACGTCGTTTTGAACGCAAAGTATCACGAGCGCGAAGCGGAGATTGTGGCGCAGGCCGGACGCAAGGGTATGGTGACCATCGCCACGAACATGGCGGGCCGTGGCACCGACATTCTGCTCGGCGGCAATGCCGAATTTATGGCTAAGCAGGAATGCGTGAAGAAGGGAATCGCGCAGCCGATCCGCGCCGCGCAAGGCAAGATCGAAGCCGAGGTTGACGATCCGAACCGCACGGTTTGGTATTACGCGGGGAATGAGTACGCCGCGCCGACCGATCAGTGGAACGAGATTTTTACGCGTTACAAGAGCGACACGGACCAGGAACATAAGGAAGTGATCGGGGCAGGCGGGTTGCACATCTTCGGTACCGAACGCCACGAAGCGCGCCGCATCGACAATCAACTCCGTGGGCGCGCCGGCCGCCAGGGCGATCCCGGTTCGTCGCGCTTCTATCTTTCGCTTGAAGACGACTTGATGCGGATCTTCGCCAAAGAGTGGGTTTCAAACTTGCTGCAACGCCTCGGCATGGAGGAGGGCGTCCCCATCGAATCGCGCATGATCACGCGCCGAATCGAAGCTGCGCAGAAAGCCGTCGAAGGGCAGAACTTCGAGGCCCGCAAACATCTGCTTGAGTACGACGACGTGATGAATAAGCAGCGCGAAGCGGTTTACGGGCTGCGCCGCCGTTTGCTGGAAGGACTCGACCAGAAAGATCTCATCGTCGAAGACTACGTCTCCGGGATTCTCGGCGACATTCTGGAACGGCATTGTCCGCCGAAAGAGCACGTCGCCAACTGGGACTTGAAAGCCCTGAAAGACGCGGTCTTCACGCGCTTTGGCGTTGACATCTATGTCGAAGGCCTCAAGCCCGAGCAGATGAACCGCCAGGAACTGGGCGATGCGATTTTCGACAAACTGAAAGGGCGCTATGACGCGAAAGAGAAGCTGATCGGCGCCGAAGCCATGCGCTATCACGAGCGCATGATCATGCTGAGCGTGATCGACGCGCAATGGAAAGATCACCTGCTCTCGATGGACCACCTGAAAGAGGGTATTGGCCTGCGCGGATACGGACAGCACGATCCGCTGGTCGAATACAAGCGCGAGTCCTTCGACATGTTCGAAGAAATGATGCAGCGCTTTCAGGAAGAAACGGTCCGCTATCTGTACCTGATGCAGATCATGGAACGTCCGCCGGACTCTGGAGCGAGGCCAGGAGGCATCGGAGGGGGACCAAACGAGCCGTTCGAGCAGGGGCCCGAAGCCGGCGTGCCTTCAGTCATCACCGGTGGTCGAGGCGGCAACGGACGTCCGCCGCGCCAGGTTGCAACCTCAGTGGACGAAATCGAAGAGGCCTTCCAGCGCAAGAAAAAGAAGGAGTTGGAACAAGCGCGCATGGCCGGAGCTGGCGATATGCAAGTGCAGCAGGTAGTGCGCTCGGGGGAAAAAATAGGGCGCAACGATCCTTGCCCTTGCGGCAGCGGCAAGAAGTATAAGAAGTGCTGCGGGTCGAATTCGTAGGAGCTTTCACCGCAGAGAACGCGGAGATCGCCGAGAAATGCTTTGGCTAGAGTTCTCAGGGTCCGCAGTAAATCATTTCTTTTTGCGATCAAGCGGCGCGATCAATCGGCTGTCCCTCGCGCTCGTCGTCTTCCTTTTCCTTCCAGTTTCTCTCTCCGTGCTCGGCGTCCCTGCGCTTAAGCGCTTTTTGATTTCTTGCGGAGTGCTTTGAACGTCATCTCCGTGGCCTCGCTGTGAGTCGCGCGTTTCCATGAGAAGAACAGCTCCGCGTAAGTTTCGGTGATGTAGTGTGCGGGCGCAATGCCCAGCACTCGCGCCGTGCGGTCGATCCAGCGCGAAGGCCCCTCAATCTCGCCAAAGTCTCCGATCGGCGTCTGATCGAACACGACATGGCCGGTGCCGTCGCTCCACTCCGCGCGATATTTTTCGTAGCGAAACGTGGGCGCGAACCCAAGCGCGCGCAGAATGGCGTCCATCTGGTGGCCGTTCTCCACGCGCGTTTCCAATTCGACGCGAACTTTATGGCGGCCGGCGTTGCCTTTCGCCTTGTGCGTCAGCAGCCAGGTCTCGCCGTACTTGCGCAGCCGGAGCAGTTCGCCCCGCTTGCGCAGCTTCTCGCCTGGCAGGTCGTAGAGTGAATTCACTTCGTGGGTGAAGCGGGTGATCTGCTTAAATCCCGCTTGCTTCAGGGACCGGGTTAGTTCGGGTAGATCCTCAATTCGAAATTTGATTTCGATTTCGTTCGGCATTCCGAAATGATAACCGCCGAGACGCGGAGAGCGCGGAGAAAAAGAAGGTCGGATTCTCAGAGCGAAGAGTTGACTTGCTGGTCGTCCATGGAACAGATTACCTGGAGAATTGGAAACAAGCTTCTCTCCGCGCACTCTGAGTACTCTGCGGTTAGGGATTTTCTTTCGGTTCCAATGCAGATTGCCATCGTTCCTATGTAGAGCCAGAGCGGTTTGTGCTAGCTTGTAAGGTTAAAATTCCGGTTGTCCACGCTCCAGGAGCTCCCATGAAAGCCGTTCGCATTCATCAGTTCGGTGGGCCGAAAGTTCTGGTCTACGAAGATGTCCCCGATCCCAAGCCGCGCAACGATCAAGTCCTCATCCGCGTGCGAGCGTGCGCTCTGAACCACCTAGACCTCTGGGCGCGCAAAGGTTTGCCCGGCGTTAATCTGCCGCACATTCTCGGCAGCGACGTCGCCGGCGAAATCGTCGAAGCCGGCGAGTACATCATCGACCTAAAACCCGGGCAGCGCGTGCTGCTCGCGCCCATGCTCTTCTGCAATCGTTGCCCGAAGTGTGTTGCGGGATTGCAAAATCAGTGCCGCCATTTCACCGTGCTCGGCAACGCCGTGGACGGCGGCAACTGTGAGCTGATTGCGGTGCCCGCCGTGAACGTCATCCCGATCCCCGACTCGCTCGATTTCAACGAGGCCGCCAGTGTTCCTCTGGTGTTTCTGACCGCGTGGCACATGCTCACGGGACGCGCTGCGATTCGCCCCGGCCAAACCGTGCTGGTGCTGGGCGCGAATTCAGGGGTGGGCATTGCCGCCATCCAGATTGCAAAATTGTTTCACGCGCGCGTGATTGCTACGGCGGGCGACGAGCGCAAGATGGAGCGCGCTCGCGAAATCGGCGCCGATTTCGCCATCAATCATTATGAGCAGAAGATCTCGCAGGAAGTCCGCAAGATCACAAACTTCGAAGGCGTGGATATTGTCATCGAGCACGTCGGGCCGGCGACTTGGGATGAGAGCATGCGGTCGCTCAAGACCGGAGGCACGCTCGTAACCTGCGGCGCGACCACTGGGCCGAAAGTCGAACTCGATCTGCGATTTCTGTTCTCGCGCCAACTGGCATTGCTGGGATCGTACATGGGCACGATGAGTGAACTCCACGAAGTGCTCGGCCACGTTTTTGCCGGGCGGCTCAAGCCCGTCATCGACCATACTTTTCCGTTGAGTGAAATCCGCACTGCCCATGAGTACATGGAGAAGAGCCAGATGTTCGGTAAGATCGTGCTGAAACCGTAGGAGCATTCGCCGCAGGGACGCGGAGGCCGCCGAAAGTTAAGCGATTTCGTCGGCGAGCTTAGTGAGCCTGGTCATGCGGCCCTCCTAGTTGTCGAACTCCCTCTGAAACGCGGCTAGGGCATCCTCAGCGGTAGGGTAATCGCCGGTCGGCTTCCCGATACTCGCTCCATCCTTCACGCGAGAAATTTGCCAGCTAGCCGGTAGGCTACTAGCGCGTTCGTTGTCAATTGACCCTACCTGTTGTCCGCTTTCGTCTTCTATTACCTCGTACCCGGCGGCGCGGGCGGATTCATTGATGTTCAAGGTGGAGTGCGTGCCGTATTTCCAGCGCAACCTGAGTGTGTGGCGAGTGTGTTGAGTAGTCATAATTTCACAGCTTGTCACGAAGCGAAGAAAAGACGAATCATCCATCGCATTTTCCATCACGCATATCGTATGGTTTCCTCAGCGCACTCGGCGTCTCTGCGGTTAAAATACATCCATGGCGCAAGAGCTCAGTTTCGGCCCCTACGTTGATATCGAAAACGGCAAGAAGGTGGTCAAGGAACTTGTCTTCGGGGATGGCGTGCCTGAAGGCATCGTGATGACCACGCTCGACTCGACGGTCAACTGGATGCGCAAGAATTCGATCTGGCCGATGACGTTTGGGTTGGCTTGCTGCGCGATTGAAATGATGTCCATGGGCGCGTCGCGCTTCGATATTGCGCGCTTCGGCGCTGAAGTGTTTCGGCCGTCGCCGCGGCAGTCGGACTTGATGATTATCGCCGGGCGCGTCTCCAACAAAATGGCTCCCGTAATTCGCCAGCTCTGGGAGCAGATGCCGGAACCGAAGTGGGTGATTTCGATGGGAGCGTGCGCGACTTCCGGCGGCGTTTTCAATAATTACGCGCTGGTGCAGAGCGTCAACCAGGTGATTCCCGTGGATATCTATGTCCCCGGCTGTCCGCCGCGTCCCGAGCAGTTGATTTATGCGATCACGTTGTTGCAGCAGAAAATCATGATTGAACGCGGCTCGATGAAGAAGGCGCTGAATCTGGTTCCGAGCGGCGAGTAAAGGGCGTTGGGGCTCTAACTCTCAGTCCACCAGATTTTGTCATCCCTCGCTTTGCTCGGGATGACAATTCAATCTCTCACTGTTTCATTCTTGTCGCCATCTGGCGTTCCGGCGGGGTCATCTGGTTCCAAACCGCGCTCAAGTCTTTTTCCAAGATCTGATTGTTGGGGTCCACCCGCAGGGCCAGCGCAAACCATAGATACGATGTCGGCAGATCGCGCGGTACGCAGTGGCCGGTGGCATACATGGTTCCGAACGCGCTCCGAGCCTTGGCATTCAATTTCGCCGAAGCGGTCTTCAGATACTTCACGGCCTCGTCACAGTTTTTCGGCACGCCTCGTCCGTAGAGATAGGCCTCGCCTTTGCGAAAGGCCGCATCTCCGGTGTCAGCCGCGGCGGGCGCGGGCAAGTTTGAAGGCTTGGCCGAGGCCACGATGGTCCCACGCTTCGGCGCGCTCTTGTTGGCCAACGCGGTCGTCGGCGGAGGCGGATTCGCCGGCTTCGCTTCGGGCTTTACGGTTGTGTCCACGGTCTTCCGGGTAGCTCCGGCGCCAGCGCTTGCGTTCTCGGCCTGGCGCTGCTGAACTCCTGCCGCCGGCGCCGATCCCGCATCGGGTGCTGGAGCCGCGTTCTGGGTCTCCGGCATAGTCAGTGGCTTCTCGGGCTTCCCAGCCGGCGCTTCGCTGGCTTTCGAAGTCGCGGCCTCCGGCTTTCGACTTTCCGTAGCGCCGAGATAATTCGTGTACGTCCACCAACCTGCTCCTCCCAATGCCACCAGCAGCGCCAGGAGCAGCAATATCCGCCGTCCGCCGGTCTTTGGCTGCTCGGGCTCAAAAAAGGAATCCAAGCCGCCGAAAGATTTTTCCCGCAGCGAGTCCATGCGAGGCTGATGCGGGCTGGACTGATTTGGACTAGGTTGATTTGCGCCAGGATGATTCAAGCCCGCGATCGAGGGTCCGCCGAGCGACGGCGCGTGTCTGTTGGCGGGCCTGGCCGCGGTCTCTACGACGAGAGGCCGCAATTGTTCCGGCGCGTTCGTCATCTTTGGTGGGACCGCCGACTGTGGGCCCGGTACTGGCGAGCCCGCCGGCCGGCGAGGTTCGAGCCGAGCCTCGAGCAAGGTGCCGCACATTCCGCAAAAACGGAAATTGTCCGAATTGTCCTCACCGCACTCCGGGCAGATCACCTGGTTCTCCCGATGTCTTTTCCTACAGTTTAACTCCTGCCGGGCAAGGGCATTGCATTCGTCCGTTCATATTAGAATGCGGATGCGCGGTTTCCGCCCATGCCGAAAGCGTCTAAAGCCAAGCCCACGCCCCCCGCGAAGCTTTTCGATACCAAGCTCGAACGCCTGCGCACCGGCCTCAACTGGATCATTATCCGCGTGCCGTTCGACGCAGCCAAACTCTGGGGGACGCGTGGCCAGATCAAGGTGAAAGGCGAAATCAACGGATTCGCGTTCCGCACTTCGCTGTTTCCCACCCGGGAGGGGTGGCACTTTTTGCTGATCAACAAGCGGATGCAAAAGGGAGCGCACGCCGTCGAAGGCAGCGTCGCCCGTTTTCGGATTGAACTCGACAGCGAAGAACGGACGGTTAGCCTCCCCGATGAGCTCAAGCGCATTTTCAGCCGCATTCCGAGTGAGGATCGCTCGCTTCGGAGCTGGTATGACGAGCTGAATCATTCTACGCGCAACGACATTGCCAAGTGGATCGCCGAACCCAAGAGCGCCGCAGCCCGCGTGCGGCGCGCGGAACAAATTGCGGAACGCCTGCTCGCGGTCATGGAGGCGGAACGGGAACTGCCGCCCATTCTGCAGGTAGCTTTCGCGCGCCATCCACGCGCCCGTGAAGGTTGGGACGGCATGTCGGCCTCACGCCGGCGCGCGCACCTGTTTGGCATTTTCTACTACAGGACTCCGGATGCCCGATCCCGCCGCATCGACAGAATGCTAGATGACGCTACCGCGCTCGCCGAGCGAATAAACAACAGAAAAAAGTGAGTGATATTCGGAGGACCCGGTGAATGGCCGCAATTCAAAATTTCGCCGGACACTATTTTCCGCGGGCGCCGAAAACCGCTCGTCACTGAGCCGGATAATCCGTATAATTCAATCGTTTTAATGCCGGACTCTTTGCAGACTTCTTTTGACACCCGGAGGCGTTCGCGTGAAAATTCCAGCCACCGTTCTCGCCGTCGTTACGATCCTCACTGTTTTTGCCGCTGCTCAAACCGTCACCGTGGACGTCTCGCGCTCCACCAATCACTTCGTCCCCAGTGAAACTCTGGGCGCCGGCGTCGACCGCATTCCCGTCGAGGCCATCGACAAAGATCTGCTTCCAGCCTCGCTGCAGGTAACGCAGTCTTCGGGCTGGCAGCCGGTGTCTTACCGCCAGAATACCGACTTGGCTATCGAAGCCTGGCACTGGAATCCGCAAGGAACCTGGAGCGATCCCGCAGGCAAAGGCTATTTCACGGGCGCTTCCGTTCCCACCGAAAGCCTGCGCTACTCTTACGGATACGGGCTTCCGCGTCGCGGTTTCACCCGCAACGACGGCACGGAAGTCGGCTTCTCCCGCCTCACCGACGGTGACCTCAACACTTTCTGGAAGAGCAACCCCTATCTCACCCAACACTTCACCGGCGAGAGTGACGCTCTTCATCCGCAGTGGATCGTCCTCGATTTAACGCAGCCACAGCCCGTGAACAGCATTCGCATCGCGTGGGCCGATCCCTACGCTACTCACTATGTCGTCCAGTATTGGACCGGCGACGATGCCATCCGATTACCCACCCGTGGCGTCTGGCAAACCTTCCCGCAGGGTGCTGTCACCACCGGCAAGGGCGGTACCGAAACCATCCGCTTCGTCGCGGCCCCGGTCGCCGTACGTTTCATACGCATCTGGATGACGGAGTCTTCGAACACTTGCGATGCCGACGGCCCCGCCGATCCCCGCAACTGCGTCGGCTACTCCGTCCGCGAACTGTACCTCGGAACCATCACTAACGACGGCGCTTTCCACGACTTACTGCGCCACACGCCCGATCAGGAGCAGACGACTACTTATGTCTCTTCCATCGATCCCTGGCATGAACCGTCCGATCTCGGATCCACCCGCTCGGCCCAGGTGGGCTTTGACCTTTTCTTCACCAGCGGCGTCACCCGCGGACTGCCGGCCATGATTCCGGTCGCGCTGCTCTATGACACTCCCGACAACGCGGTCGCCGAGATCGCCTACATCGAGAACCGCCATTATCCGATCTCTTACGTTGAGATGGGCGAGGAGGCCGACGGTCAGTTCATGCTCCCGGAGGATTACGCGGCGCTCTATGTGCAGTGGGCGAGCGCGCTCCATCGTCTCGATCCGACGCTCAAACTGGGCGGGCCCGCATTCACAGGGGAAAACAAGGACATCGAAGCCTGGCCCGACGCCAGCGGCCGAGTCTCGTGGACCGGGCGCTTCGTCGACTATCTTAAGCAGCACGGGCGCATGAAGGACCTCGCCTTTTTCTCGTTCGAGCACTATCCCTACGACGCTTGCAAAACGCCGTGGGGAGTTCTTTATGACGAGCCTGAACTCATGCGCCACATCATTCAGGTGTGGCATGAAGACGGCGTCCCCGCCGACTTGCCGATGTTCGTCACTGAAGGGAATCTCTCCCCCGGCTCCAGCGAAACTTACGAGGACATTTTCGCCGGCATCTGGCTGGCCGATTACATCGGATCGTTGCTCGACGCGGGGGGCAAGGGCGTTTATTTCTTCCACTATCTGCCCTTGCCGATGGAGCCCGGCTGCAACCATTCTGCGGGCACGTATGGCATGTTCACGATTGACTCTTCGTACAAAATTCAGCAGCCGTTGGCACAGTTCTTTGTCGCGCAACTCATTAACCTGGAGTGGGCGCAGCCGGGCGGCGGAGAGCATCAGGTCTATTCGGCGAAGTCCGATATCGACGATGGCGCTGGCCGCCAACTCGTTACCGCGTACGCTCTGAAGCGTCCCGATGGCGAATGGTCCCTGCTCGTCGTCAATCGCGACCAGGCGAACCCTCACCGCGTGCGCATCGCGTTTCGTGGGGCCGCTAATTCGACCGAGAGTTTCGCGGGTCCAGTCGAGATCGCGACTTTTGGCAGCGCTCAGTACAAGTGGAACCCGCAGAGCGCTCCCTCTGGGGCGCATGAGGAAACGGCGGCTGGTCCCACGGTCGTCGCCTCTGCGAACGGCAGGGCCGATCCCGACGGCCCGATCGCGCGCTCGAAGCAGAACGGGACCAAAGACACTGTCTACGATCTGCCAGCGGCGTCGGTGGTGGTAATCCGCGGAAAGGTCGCAGCGCCCTGAGGCGTGGCGGACGTGCCTGGTTTCTCAACATTGTTTATCTACAATGTGACCAACGTAAGCACGCGCGGAGGCTTCTTCTGCTATACTGACGTTAACGCTTTTGCTACGGTTTGCTCGTCACGCGGGGATCCTATTGGATCCGAAACACTTCCGCCATTTCCTGCCCGCCGTTTGGTTCCAGCGCCAATTTCAAATAGAGCGGCATGCGAACTCTCGACACGAGTCTGAGGACAAGTGTTGGAGAAATAGACATTAAGCCCCTCCAGAAAGAACACAATCGAATGACCACATTTACGGAACTGCCCCTGTCTGCTGCCTTGCAGCAGAAGTTGGCGGCAGCTCAATTCATTACCCTTACACCCATCCAGGCGAACGCCATTACTCCTGCCCTTGAAGGCAAGGACGTGATTGGCACCGCCCAAACCGGCACCGGTAAGACTCTCGCGTTCCTGATTCCGATCCTCGAGATGCTGCGCGCCGAATCGTCGAAAAATGAACCGTCGAAGAACATCAGCGCCCTTGTCCTGTTGCCAACGCGTGAATTGGCTATGCAGGTTCACGAGCAGTACGAACAACTGCGCGACAAAAACATGCCGAAGGCGGCGCTGGTGATCGGCGGCGTAGCCGAGAAGGCGCAGATCCAAAGTCTCCGCTCCGGCTGCGAATTTGTCATCGCCACTCCGGGACGCTTGCAGGATTTCATCACTCGCAAATTCGCCGACCTGCGCCACGTGGAGATCCTTGTGCTCGACGAAGCCGACCGCATGCTGGATATGGGTTTTCTTCCGGCCATCCGGCGTATCGTGCAAATTCTGCCGCAGCGGCGCCAGACGCTCTGTTACTCCGCCACCATGGAGCAGTCGGTGGCCGCGCTGGTGAACGACTACACGCGCGAACCGGTGCGGATAGCGCTGGGATCGGTCCTGAAGCCTGCGGAAAGCGTGCAACTTGAAGCCTATGAGGTGCGGCCGTCCGAAAAACTCGATGTGCTGCGGCAGTTGCTGTATGAGGAAAAGGGGCAGACCCTGATCTTCACGCGCACGAAACGCGGCTCGCAAAGGCTGGCGAAAGAACTTGAGCGCGATGGCTTCTCGGCCGCCATGATTCACGGCGATCGCACGCAGTCGCAGCGCAACGCCGCCTTGAGTGGATTTCAGGAAGGACGTTACCAGGTGCTGGTCGCGACCGATGTCGCATCCCGCGGCTTGCACTGCGACGACGTGGCGCACGTGATCAACTACGACATTCCAAAGATGGCGGAAGACTTCATTCACCGCGTCGGGCGTACCGGACGGGCCGGCTCTCAGGGCCGAGCCTCCACACTGGTAACAGGCGCGGAGGTTCTGGAGCTTCGCAATATCGAACGCACCTTGAAGCTGCGTATCGAACGTAAGCAGGTGGATGCGTCGGCCAGCGAGCAGCCGAGGCGGTTTGTGCAAAACACGCTGGCATCGCGGACGTTAACGGCTTTGCCGGGTGAAGTGTTTGTCTAGACATCTGTCTAGAAATTTGTGGGAATTGGACTGGGTCCGCCGGAGCCTTGCGCTCCGGCGAATCCCCTAAGGCGTTTAGCGATCGGTTGCCTTGGCGCCGTGTGGGATGGATAGCTCGCTAGAAGTGGGTTCGTCGTCGTTATTGCCGATGCGGAACAGCGCGGCTTGCGCTTCGGCGTGCTCACGCATCTCACGCATCTCGTCCACCGCGCCGCCTTCCGGTTTTTCCTGCTTCCGCTGGCTCTTGCGCTCGTTCTTGTCCCGCTGTTTTTGTTGGCGTGCTTGTTCCTTCTGACGTTTGGTAAAAGTCGATCGGCCTCGTGGCATTCAAAATCTCCCCGTATTTCTATTTTTTATTATTGTGGCCGGCTACATGCAGCGTCTGTAGGGTTGGCCCAGCTTTTGTCCCTGGAATAAACGACTGGAATAAACCAGAAGACTGCCGCATCCCTCGTTTGTTTCGAGTCTTAATCATAGTATAACCTCGAACCAAGTCGAGATGCATCTCTGCGGCCGCATCGCGTGTGCGCTCGGTAGCGGGCCGATTCCGTGCTGCCGAGACATAAGCTACGAGCTGCGGGCTGCGGGACATCCGGTTTGCCCGAAGCTCGCAGCTCGCAGGTCACCAACACGGAATGAGCCCACTGCCGCGCGCGCCGATTGGTTGCCACCTTCGACAGCGGCGTGTTACCATCAAAAACGTTACCAAAACGAGAAGAGACAGGAGTGCAACAGGTTAGTGTTAGCCAGAGAGCAAAAGCAATCCGTCGTTGACACGTATCGCACGCACGCTACCGATACCGGCAGTCCCGAAGTTCAAATCGCGCTGTTGAGCGAGCGCATTGGTCAGTTGACGGAACACTTCAAAACGCACCAGAAAGACCACGGCTCGCGCCGCGGACTTCTCATGATGGTGAGCCGGCGTCGTGGTCTGCTCGACTACCTGAAGAAGTACGACTCGGAACGGTACAAAACCGTAATTTCCAAGCTCGGCATCCGCAAATAACAGCGCGATCGGCCCTGTGTGGGGCCGGTTCCACACTCCGAGAGCCTTAGCAATGTGCGTTCCCAACCGCGGCCTAGCATGCGCCTGTCCACGCGAACTCCGTACCCGCGTGCCTGCCCTTCTGCCCAAACAAAGGATGATCTATGAAGCCTGAAGCCACAAAAGTTTCCGTCGAAATCGCAGGCGGAAAACAACTCTCCTTCGAAACCGGAAAACTTGCCAAGCAGGCCCACGGCGCCGCCGTCGTGCGCTTCGGCGAAAACGTTGTCCTCGCCACTGCCACCGCCAATCCTGAACCCCGCGAGGGCATCGACTTCTTTCCGCTCACCGTTGATTACCGCGAGTACACCTATGCCGGCGGACGCATCCCCGGCGGCTTTATCAAGCGCGAAGGCCGCATGAGCGAGCGAGAGGTCCTCACCAGCCGCCAGATTGACCGGCCGGTCCGTCCGATGTTCGCCAATGGATTCAACTGCGAGACCCAGGTCATCACCTTCGTCCTCTCCGCCGATACCGAAAACGATCCCGACGTCTGCGGCATCAACGCCGCTTCGGCTGCCTTGACCATCTCCGATATTCCTTTTCTCGGCCCGATCGCCGCCGTGCGGGTCGGCCTGATCGACGGTCGCTTCATCGCCAATCCCACATACACCGAAATGCGGGACGGCGTGCTCAACATCATGGTCGTAGGCACCGCCGATGCGATTGTCATGATCGAGTCCGGTGCGAAGGAAGTGAAGGAAGAGACGGTGGTGGACGCGATCGAATTCGCGCACGTCGAAATCAAAAAAATCTGTGCCGCCATCAGCGAGCTGCGCAGCAAGGTCGGCAAGCCGAAGCGCCAGGTGACGCCGCCGGAATTCGACGAGGCTTACTTCAAGGGCCTGGAATCGAAGATCGGCGCTCGACTGGCCGAGGCTCTTGACACCGGGAAACATCCGAAATCCGAGAGCTACGAATTGGTTCGCTCTTTGGAGAAAGAACTGCTGGCTGCTCTGCCCGAAGACGACGAAGCGGGTAAGGCGAAGCTGAAAGAGTATTACGAGGTGCTGCGTGAGCGCATTTTCCGCCGTCAGGTGATCAATGACAAGCACCGGCCCGACGGACGCGCATTCGACCAGATACGCGAGATTTGGATCGAAGCCGGCGTTCTGCCTCGGGCGCACGGCAGCGCAGTCTTCACTCGCGGTGAAACCCAGGCATTAGTTACCACCACGCTCGGCACCAGCGACGACATGCAGCGTCTCGAGGGCTTTGAAGGCGAAGGCAAGAAGCGCTTCATGCTGCACTACAACTTTCCGCCGTTTTCCGTTGGGGAAGTTGGATTTATGCGTGGCGCTGGACGCCGTGAGATCGGCCATGGAGCACTCGCCGAACGCGCCATTTCGGCGGTGCTTCCGACCGAAGACAATTGGCCCTACGCCATGCGTGTCGTCTCCGACATTCTGGAGTCGAACGGATCTTCGTCGATGGCCACGATTTGCGGCGCCTCGCTCTCGCTGATGGATGCGGGCGTGCCGTTGAAGGCTCCAGTGGCTGGAGTTGCGATGGGATTGGTGAAGGAGGGCGAGCAATACGCCATCCTGACCGACATTGCCGGCGCGGAAGATCATTACGGCGACATGGATTTCAAGGTTGCCGGAACCAAAGACGGCATCACCGCGCTGCAAATGGATATTAAGGTTGCGGGCATCACTTCGCAGATCATGCGCGAGGCGCTGGCGCAGGCGCAGCGTGGGCGGCTGTTCATTCTCGGAAAGATGGACGAGGTTCTCACCGCGGGCCGCGTCAAGGTTTCGACTTACGCGCCTCGTATCTACACCCTGCAAATTCCAGTAGACAAGATTCGCGACGTGATTGGGCCCGGTGGCAAGATGATCCGCAGCATCATCGAGCAGACCGGCGTGAAGATCGACGTGGAAGATTCTGGCAAGGTCAACGTGGCTTCGAACGATGAAGTCTCGGCGAACAAGGCGTTGCAGATTATCCGCGACCTGACGGCTTCGGCCGAGGTGGGGAAGACTTATCTCGGCAAGGTCAGCCGCTTGGCGGATTTCGGCGCGTTCGTCGAAATTCTTCCCGGATTGGATGGCCTGCTGCACATCAGCGAGGTCGCCGAACACAGAATCAAGGATGTTCGCGACGAACTGAAAGAAGGCGACCAGGTGCTCGTCAAAGTTCTGGCCGTCGAAGGCAACCGGATCAAGCTGTCTCGGAAGGCAATTCTAAAAGAGCAGCGCGCCAAGATGGGCGGCGGGGCTCCGCCTCCGGAAACTGACGACGTAGCGCACGCGGCGTCCTCGGCGCTGCCAGTGCCGCCAGCGCCGCAAGGCGCGCCCACGGCAGTGATCGAAGGCGGCGCAGAGTTCGATGCGGATGACGAGCCAAACTTCAACCGTGTGGATGGAGTGGTTGCGTCGGTAGAGGCGGGTGGCGCGCGTCCGGAAGGCACGCGTGACGGACGCCCCAGCGGCGGTGGCGATCGTGATCGCAATCGTCGTCGGCGCGGTCGCGGCGGTCCGGGTCGCGGCCCAGGAGGTCGCCCCGGTGGCCACTCTGGCGGCGGTGGCGGACACGGAAGAAGGTAGGGTCCGTTCCTAAGTAGCCAATTGAAAGTAGCGCGAAGGGCCGCAGCGATGCGGCCCTTTCTACGTGAGGGTTGCTTCGTCGCCGCGTGGGGAAAATTGCAAAGGCACGCGGACAGAAATGTCGGCGCCACGCGGGGAATATCAGATGGACAAGCGTTTGAAGATAGTTTCCGGGATCTGTCGGACGGCGGTCATGATGTAACGCCAGATTCTTGGCGTGTAGAGGACGTCGGGGGAACGGCGTTCGAGGGCGCGTACGATGTCGCGAGCCACCTGCTCCGGATCGGCAAAGCGCGCGGAGTTGGGCAGGTGATCGGTCATCGGAGTCTGCACAGGCCCGGGCTTGATGGTGATGACGCGAACGCCAGCGGGATGCAAGCGGCTGCGGAGTCCTTGCAGGAAAAGAGAAAGCGCGCCTTTTGTCGAACCGTAAACGTAGTTGGAGCGGCGGGCTCGATCTCCGGCGACGGAGGTGATGGCGGCCAGGCATCCGGTGCCGCGGCGTTCCAAATCGGCGGCGAATAAGGTGAGGATCGCGGTGGCACTGACAAAGTTGACTTGCAACTCCTGAAGCAGAACATCGATCGACGTTTCGGAATCCTCCTGGTCGTGCATGGAGCCGTAAGCGAGAAGCACGGTGTCAAAGTCACGGAAAGTTCGGCGGGCAAATTCGAAGACGGCGGCGTGTTGCTGAATAGAGGCTAAGTCGGCAGAATAAGTCGAGACATTGTGAGCGCCACGAACTAGTAAGTCAGCTTGTAGCTCGGCGAGACGCTGGGGCGAGCGAGCTACGAGAAGTAACTCGCGGCCCTGCCGGGCCAATTGGCGTTGAACTTCCAGCGCAATACCGGAAGTGGCGCCAAGGATGACGATCTTCTTCATGGCGGTTGCGGGCGTGGCCGCGGGGCGGGTGGTTGTGGGGTGCGCGGCGATCGTCATTGCGCCCCCGTTACGCGCCGCCAGAATGAGGACGATATCTTCGGGTCGATGTAGGGCACAAAGCCTCGCCAGCGCGGGAACGAGGCTTCAAACAGCGCGGGGCTCATGCGCGCGTCTTTAGCGGGGTAGAGCGCCCCACCGCTTTGCCGGACAATTTCATCGAGTGACTGCATAAGTCTAAGCGTCCGCTCGCCGCGCATGGCGAAGTCGAGCGCGATGGTGAGTCCGGGGCGCGGGAATGAGAGCATGCCAGCCGGTGGCGCGGAGCCGAATTGCTTCAGCACTCCTAAGAAAGAGCCCATGCCGGAGCGCGCGATGCGATCGAGTAATTCGGCGAATGCTTCGAGGTTCGTTTCCGGAATTACGCACTGATATTGCAGGAAACCTTGTTTGCCATAGAGCAGGTTCCATTGCCGAATGGAATCAAGCGGGGTGAAAAACGAGTCGTAAGGAACGACGACTGCGCCTTTCTTGGCCGCGTGAATGCTGTAGTAGGCCATGTTGAAGGCCTTCACCGAGTAACGGTTGAGCATCCAGGACGGCAGTGCGAAAGGCAGTTTGGGGCCGCGCCGCGGGTGAAATTCCTTGCCATGATCGGCGGCATGGTTGCCGCGAAAGAAGATGCCACGAGCGTTCTTCCCGGCGAAACAGTCGAGCCAGGCCACGGTGTATTCGAAGCGGTCGTTGCTCTCGCGGTTCAGGTCGAGAAAAGTGTTCAGGGATTGAAAGGGGATGGACTCGGCGTCGATCCAGGGACCCGCTACGCGTTTGAGTTGAATGTCTGCCCACGCGATTACGCCAGTCAGGCCGAGGCCACCGATGGTGGCGTGCAGCATGTCGGAATTTTCTTCGGAATTGCAGATTACCAGGCCGTCGTTCGAGCGGTGCAGGCCGATTTGGCGGACGTGAGCGCCGAAAGTCCCAGCGCAGTGATGGTTCTTACCGTGGACGTCATTGGCGCTGGCTCCGCCCACGGTGACAAAACGCGTGCCGGGCGTGACGGGAAGAAACCATCCTTTAGGAAGGAATACGTCGATGATGTCGGAGAGGCTGACGCCGCTTTCCGAGCGCAACATGCCAGTGGATTCGTCGAAACCGAGGATGCGGTTGAGACGGCGGCAGTCGACCAGATCGCGTCCGGCGTTGAGACAAGAGTCGCCGTAGCTGCGGCCGAGGCCGTAGGGAAGCAGGAAACCCGGCACCGCAGCTTTGAGAATGTCCGGCACCTGGTCGTTCCATGCAGGCTTGTGGACATGATGGTGCGCGCTCTTTGGGTAACGGCCCCACGAAAGAATTTGCTCGGTGGGCGGCGGTGCTGCGAATTGTTTGCGCAAGGCTGCGGCTGATTGACTCGACATACTAAGTGTGCCGAAAGCAAATTCAATAACTTCGAAGGCCAAGTGGCCCTAATGTTATCGCCCTACCAGTTTATGTGTACCATGCTTGCGGCGATGACGGCCACAGAGGCCAGGGCCACCCCGTAACTGACTGGGTCCCGGATGGCAAGCGTGACCGGGTCTTCCTTCAATTCTCCGCGATGCGCCAGGAGCCAGGTTCGGCTGAGCCAATAAAGAATGATGGGGCCAAGCAGAAAGAGAAACTCCGGCGAGGAGTAGAGCAGTCGGACGTCCTGACTCTGAACGTAGAGGCTGAAAATGACGACAGCGGAAAAACTGCTGCCAACGCCGAGCGCGAGCAGAAGTTCGCGGTCGCCGGCGTGGTAGCCGCGTCCGGAGTTGCCGGCCTTAACTAAGTCGCTGGCGTGGAGTAACTCAGAGTAACGCTTCGCCATTGCGAGACTAAGAAAGAAAAACATCGAGAACGCCAGAAACCACTGCGAGAGTGGCGTGGCGGAAATCAAAGCTCCAGCGAGGATGCGGAAGCTGTAAAAGCTGGATAGAACGAAAACGTCGAGCAGAGCAATCTTTTTGAGATAGAGCGAATACAACATGGTAAGCGCGGCGTATCCAAGCAGGGCCAGGCCAAATTGCGCGTCGAAGAAGAAGCCCAGGCCGAGTGCCACGGAGAGCAAGATAAAGGAGGCGACGAAACCTCCAGGGATTGAGATTTCGCCGGCGGCGAATGGACGCCCTTTTTTCCATGGATGTTCGCGATCGGAATGGAGATCGAGAAGGTCGTTGAGAATATAGAGACCGGAGGCGCAAAAGCCGAAGAGCGCGAAGCCAATGAGGGTGCGGACAAGGGGCTCGACCGTGAGGTTATGGGACAGGGCGAGGGGCAGGAAAAGCAAAAGATTCTTCGCCCAGTGGTGGCCGCGGAGGGCGTTGATCCATGTTCGGAACGACGCGCGAAACGATGCGGGAGGTTCGAGGATCGTGCCTTTGAGCGTGGTTACGGCGGCGGCTTGTTCGGCACGGGCCTGCGTGCCGACCACGTATGCCGCCTGGGCATTCCGCCAAACGTCTAGATCGGCGGCAGAGTCGCCCACGTATTCGAAGCCGGTTTCGGCGAAGTGCTGCGCTAGAAACGCAGCTTTGGTCCCTCCCTTGAGATTCAGTTGGCCGTCGCTGGCGTGGACTTCGTCGAAGAGGCCGAGATAGCTGGAGATCGCATCGGCAATCTCGCGGTCGGCGGCAGTTGCGAGGGCGATACGGCGGCCGGCGGCTTTTTCCTGCCGGAGAAGATCAAGAACCTGCTGCCGATAGGGAAGACGAGCCGGGTTCAGTTGGATCCTGGCGGCGAGTTTGTGCTTGAGAGAGGCTCGTCCCGAAAGCAACCAGAAGGGAAGCAGCAGGAGCGTGATGGGGCGGGTTTTGAGGAGGACGAGGATGCACTCCCAAAGGACGTTGCCTCGGATCAGTGTGCCGTCGAGATCGACGCACAAAATCGGGGATGGCACCTTGGCGGGTTTGGCTCCTGTGACAGACCCCATGGGATGATCCTCGCATAAACGAGGGGGCGAAATACTGGAATAAGTAGCACACCGAGGTAACCTGGGTAACATGCGCTGGATGGGACGGGAGGTTAGTATGAGTTGGTTCGGAGCGGAGCGATCGATTCTGGACACCACCCACATGGACGAGACACAAGGACGCCCGGAACCTAGCGCGTCGGAATTGCTGGCCAAGCATCTGCGGCGGCCGAGCGTTCTGTTGCCATTGCTTGGGCTGGTCACGTTTGTGCTTTACAGCGGCTCGCTGTCTTTCGAGTTTGTATGGGATGACTGGCCCCAGATTGTGAACAATCCGATCATCCGGACATGGAGCAATCTGCCGCGGGCGTTCGGAAGCGACCTGTGGTACCACGTTGCTCGACACCAGGTGTATTACCGGCCGCTGTTTGTGGCGTGGTCGATGCTGAACTACACATTGTTCGGACTGCGGCCATGGGGATGGCACCTGGGAACGGTTCTGTTGCACGTAGGCGCGGTGGCGGCAGTGTTTTGGCTGGCGCGGCGGCTGGGATTGGAATACTGGACGGCAGCGCTGGCGGCGCTGATTTTTGCGCTGCATCCCGTTCACATTGAGCCGGTAACATGGGTTTCCGCAGCTTCGGACACGATGGTAACAATGTTTGCCGCACTGGCTTTTGTGGCGTTTCTTAATGGGCGTGATCCGGAGCGCAATCCTGAACAAAAGAAAAGAGCGGCATGGTGGATTGCGTCTGTGGTGTTGCTGGCGTGCGCGCTGCTGACGAAGGAAATGGCGGTAATGTTTTCGGCGCTGGTGGGAATCTACGCCTGGCTGCACCCGGCGAAAAAAAAGGCAGCGCTTTCGCGGAGAGTTCTTGGTGCGGTGATGGAGGCGGCTCCATATGGGATGGTGACGCTAGCGTACGCGCTGCTGCGAAAGCACGCGTTGCTGTATGCAACTGGGCAGCTTAATCCCAATCACGGAATGATGGACGTGGTGCGGACTTTGCCGCTGGTGTTGTCCATTTATCTGAGGCAGTTGCTGGTTCCGGTGGGCATCACGGGGCTCTATTACACACCTTATGTTACGAGCCATATTACGAGCGCCATACTCCGTCAAGTGGTGGCGCCGGTGGTGGTGCTGGTGGCTGTGCTGGTTGGGTTGTGGTATTGGAATCGGCGCGAGAGGAATTCCACCGTTGCGTTTGCCGGGTTGTGGTTGCTGGTTGGGCTGGCGCCAGCGCTCTATTTGCGAAACTTCGGCAACGGCGATTTCGTGCGCGACCGTTACATGTATTTGCCGTCGATCGGATTTGCGATTCTGGCGGCAATGGGGCTGCGGCGGCTGCCGTCCATCAAGGGATGGGGTGTCCCGGCCGTGCAGAGGTGCGCGGTACTCGTGTTGTGCGGTGGTTATGTGGTTGCTTCGATTGCACAGCAGGTGTACTGGGGAAACGATCTGCTGCTGTTGGCGCGCGGGCAAGCTCTGTATCCCGGGAATCCGTATGTGGTGGCGGGGCTGGCGAAGGAGTACAGCCAGCTGGGTGCGCACGATCGCGCGATTGAGCTGGCACGGTCGGTGGTAAGGGACCATCCGGAGTATGGTTATGGGCCGCTGGCATTGGCGGAAGTGTATATCCACGCCGGCCGATTCGAGGAAGGCCGCGTTTGGCTCGACCGCGTGAATCCGGATTACGCCAAATCGGAGGTGGGGATGGCGGGAGTCGCTGGACTGTATGGTCAAATGGGCGACTATGAGCGGGCTTTCGCGCTTTGCTCGGAGGTTTTGGAGAAGGAACCAAATCTTTATTCGGCGCTCTACAATTGCGGCAACATCCACTTGCTGGACGGTCAGTACCGGGAAGCAGAGCAGTTGTTGTCACGCGCGGTGCAGTTAGTGCCGGAACAGGCGGCTCCGAAACATTTTCTGGGGCGCGCGCTTCTCGAAGACAGGCGGAACACAGAGGCACAACCTTACCTACTGCAGGCGGTGGTCATGGATCCGAAGGTTTGGGACTACCATTACTGGCTGGCAGAGTCATTTGAAGAAAGCGGGAATATATCCGCCGCGCGGACAGAGTATCAGCGAGCATTGCGACTGAACCCGGACAGTAAAGAAGCAAAGATACGGCTGACGGCGCTGGAGGCGAAGTGAAGCAGGAAATGGAGAATACTCCCGCGAAGTCAGGGGTTCACATTGACTCATCGCTTAACGTTGCAATGTTGAGCGTGGAAACAAGGGTTCACGAACAGCGCACGGATCCCGTGGAGGGCGCCAGCGAGGGTGAGGTGGCGGTGTTGACCGCCGCGCAGGGCTGGCTAGTTCGTTGGACGGTGTTGGCTGTGGTTCTCGCAGTTGCAGGAATTTATGCTGGGTTCCATATTAGCCGTGGATGGGCGCCGTCCGACGACGGGACTCTAAGCCAAAGCGCGCTGCGGGTGATGCAGGGGCAACTTCCGCATCGCGATTTTCGGGAGATCTACACCGGGGGGCTGAGCTTTATTCATGCGCTGGCGTTTCGAGCGTTCGGTGTGAATCTGATGTCGCTGCGCATTTGTGTGTTTCTGTTTTTTCTGGCCTGGCTTCCGGTCGTTTATTATATTGCGCTGCGCTTTACATCCGCGATTGGGGCGGGAGCGATCACGCTGCTCGGAGTGGCGTGGAGTTATCCGAATTATCCGGCAGCAATGCCTTCCTGGTACAACCTGTTCTTCGCGACGTTTGGAGCAGCAGCGCTGCTGCGCTACTTGGAGGCGCGGACGCGACGATGGCTTTTTGTTGCGGGACTGTGCGGCGGGGTGTCGATCCTGATCAAGGTGATTGGGGCGTACTACGTTGCCGGGGTGCTGCTGTTTCTTGCCTTTCTGGAACAGAGCGAGAGTCAGAGTGAGAGTGGAGAAGGGGAGAGTTCGAAGAGTAGCTGGCCGTACCGCGTGTTCAGCGTGGGTGCGCTGTTGCTGTTCCTGGCGACCCTGGTCGATGTGCTGCGCGCGCGGTTGGGGATGGCGGAGTTGTACCACTTCGTGCTGCCATCCGCGGTGGTGGTGGGGCTGATCCTGCTGGGAGAACGGAGGGTTCGGGCGGGAACAGTGCGCCGATTCAAAACGATATTTCGGTTTGTGATTCCGTTTCTCTGCGGGTTCATAAGCCCGGTGATTGTTTTCCTGGTGCCGTATGCAAGGTCGGGAGCGATCCGCCAATTCTTTTCGGGCGTGACGTCCAGCGCAATCAGACGCTCGATCGAGTTGGGACTGATCCGTCCAGTGTCGGTCGAGAAGAGCATCTTCGCGCTGTCATTAGCGGGATTGGTTGCGGCGGCGATGTACTTGCGCGAATTTCAAGGGAAGGTTGTGAGCGCTGCTGTCGGCCTGGGGTTGGCGGTAATGCTCGTGAAGGCTGCGACCTCAGATGAGATCGTTTTGGGAGTGTGGTATTCGGCTGCGACCCTGACTCCGTTGGTAGTGTTGCTGGGTGCGGCGGCCGTGCTGGCGGCAGGGAAGCGGAGCGGCCCAACAAAGCTCCAACAGCAGCGGATAATGGTACTGATTTCTCTGACGGCGGTGTGTAGCCTGGTGCAGTATCCGTGGGCCGCGTCAATCTATCTCTCTTATGTGCTGCCGCTGACGTTGCTGGCCGCGGCGGCAATTGTGGCGACCGCGAAGAGACAACCGGGGACGTATGTTTTGGCCGCAGTGGCGGGATTTTATCTGCTGTTTGGCGTGATTATGCTGGTTCCGGATTACATTTATGAATTGACCCACAAAGTAGGACGGATGGACGAACTGCATCTGGAGCGAGCGGGGGGATTGCGGATCAATTATGCTGCGAATTTTGCGGGCTTGATTCATTTTTTGCAGCAGCATTCGCCAAACGGATTGATGTATGCGGGTAATGACTGTCCGGAGCTGTATTTCCTCTCTGGGCTGAGGAATGTAACGCAAGACGATGGGGGCGCACCGCCGGAGGAAACTCTGAAGGCGGTACGTTCTGACAATCTGAACCTGGTGGTCATCAACGATGCGCCGCTTTTCCCGGGGGCGACGATGAGGCCGGAGGTGAGGGCCGAGGTGATGAAGAGATTTCCCCATACCACGCGCTTCGGGTTCTTCCAGGTATTTTGGAAGCAGTAAGAGGACATCAAGTCCAATTCGGATTGCAGGTGGGCCGGTCCTTTAGAGCATTTTTTGTATCAC
>PLIC01000205.1 GCA_003139995.1 Candidatus Acidiflorens stordalenmirensis
ACATTTAGCACGGCTCGATACGGAGACTAGAACATATCATGTAACGTGTAGTAAAATGACAAGACTAACCTCAGTCGGGGAGTGGCTCAGCCTGGTAGAGCACCTGGTTCGGGACCAGGGGGTCGGAGGTTCAAATCCTCTCTCCCCGACCATTTCAAATCAAGCATTTACAACTTTGTCGGGGAACAGAGGGTTTACAAAAGGGTTTACATTGCCGCAGGCATTGGCGGCGTGGGCATAAACTCCCGCCAAACGGAGGCGGCAGCCATGCTCACTGCTTCAACTCGTTCTTCCCACCACGTCTTGTTGTAGACATTCTGAGTCACGTCAACTGTGGCGTGTCCCATATTGTCCCGTGTTACCTCAGGCCGAACGCCAATGCTGCTCATCAAGCTTGAGTGCATCGTTCGGAAACTCCTGAAGTCCAAAGTCGCCGGCAAACCAAGCTTCTTAGCCGTTGGCTTGAGTTGCCGCCGCAACAGATTACGCCGGTGCACAGGTCCGCCCCGTCGATTCGCAAAAACCAGGTCTTCCGGTTTGCGATACTTCGACCTTTGCCAAGCGGCATCAAGAACGGCCCGCAGGATTCCGAACGAATCTAGCGGGATGCTCCGACGACCAGCATCGGTCTTAGTGTCATCGAATTCGCCTTCATAGAAGCGTTCAACGACTTCAATGCGGTCGGGATGAATTCTTCCCCACCGCAATGCGGCAACCTCTCCGATCCGCAACGAACCAACGATCACCAGCGTAACGATGGATTTTGTTGGTTCCGGCAAAGCGTCGATCACACGGCGAATGTCCTGCTTTGCGAGCACCACAGGAGGCTTCCGGGCCTTCTTGCGAGGCAGACGGACGCCTTGCGCGGGATTCGCGGTTAGCAAACCCCACACTTTGCCCTGATTGAAAACAGCCCTCATGCAGCCGTGCATGTTGCGAATCGTCTTTGGAGCCAGACGAGGAGACAAAGAGTTGAAGAAATCCTGAAGCTCAATGGTCCTCATTTTCGTGAGTTTCATCGAACCCCATTTGGGCAACAAGTACGTGTCCAGATAAAAGTCGTAGCTGATTCGCGTTGAGTTCTTCAGCAGCGGCCAAATCTTTTCCCTGTACGTTGCCACGAGACCTGCCATTGTTTGTTCCCCGGAGGGGAAGAGTTGAGGTTCATTGTTCCGTCCGTTTGCGGTCTCCATAAACTGATCAGCCAATCGTTGCGCTTCAGTTCTGGTGGGAACCAGGCTCTTCGCCCAGCTCTTTGTACGACCGCGACGCTTGCCGGAACTGTAGTCCCAGTAGAATACTTTCCACTTCGTCCCCAAGTCTAAAACTCGGGGCCTTTGATGTCTTTCTCGCACCACGATTCTCCTTCCGTGGTGCTTCAACCGTGATTCATGAGTAGCACCAAGAAGAATCATTGGCAAGCCCCTCGTTTTTCGAGAAAGCCATTTATCTCCGAGCGCCTGAAACGCACGTAACGACCCAGTCGGATCACGGGAAGATCACTCAAGTGGCTATACACCCAGCTTCGAGGAACGCGAAGGATTTGCGCCACTTCATCTGCGGTCAGGAGGACCTCTCCCGAAGGGTTTCCAGCGGTAAGGTTTGATTCCTTGCTGTCACTTGTCATACGAGCACCCAACTCAGGCGTTCCCTCATCGGTGATTCCTTGATTCATGCTCGCCTTAAGCGACAAACCGCGCTCGATTTCCGGCCAGCAGCGGAGGCGGCCCTAGCTGGATAGCCTCCCCCTGCCCTGAAACAAGGTAAGAAACATTGCTCTCAGCGTCCAAGATTTTGGTGGATTGTATTGATAACCGACGGCTATGAAACCGGCCTAACATTCACCGAACGCGGCTACAGAAATTGCGAATTCTTACTGAACCCTTTCAAACCCTGACCAAGCTCTCGCCGCAAGATAATGGGATGGGAAGGTGCCGAGGGATTGATCGACCGGGCTTCTGACCGGTACCGTGTCAATTCTGGACGGCGAGAGGAAGCGAGGCTGTCGCGGATCCATCACCCCGAAAGCTGGGCTCGATGACTACTTCCGAGTTGCTGACGATACACCCGGAATGCGCCAGGCGCGAACGGATTTCTACGGTAGCGCGCTATTCGGCCAAAGGGAAAGTGTCTGAGGAATGGGTGGGAGAGGCGTCAGTTCTTGGCTTTGGGATTTTGCCGCGGCCGTCGGAAAGGCTTTGCACTCAAAAGACTGGCAGGAGCATTGCATGCCGACGGGGTCGAGTGTACATTGTCGGTCGGGAAGTCAAAACGGAAATCCCAGCTAAGGGAACCGCAAGCTAGTCGGAGGGCCGTTCCGCGCTGCAATCGGAGACGGGTGAAATGAGTTGGATGCGCTTTGCTCTTGCGGTATTCGCCAGTGGCCTAGCTTCCTCGCTCACGGACTGGTTTTTCATGGGCGATCTGCTTTACAAGAGATTTAATAAGCATCCCGAAATCTGGCGATATCCGAGCGATAAGGGAGCATCCAAAGCCATCGCCTGGTCCGCCCCATTGCCGTTTCTGACGTGCGGCGTTTTCGCCCTCGCGTGCGCCCAGTTGCACCTCCACTCCTATGGCGCCACGGTCAAATTGGCGTTGGAGGTGTGGCTCATCGCACCGCTGCCCTGGATTATCACAACATCTCTTTGGATGAAACTGCAACCGATGATTGCGGCAGCGTATTCGCTCGGATGGCTCGTGAAGCTCATTCTGGCAGCCATCGCAGTTGCCTTGATCCTGCGCTAGCTGGAAGAACCGCGTCAGGGCGACGGAAGCAAAGAAAAGAGTCTAGGCTGGATGTACTGGCTGCCCAATCCCCTTCTTCCCTTCATTTGGTTTCGGGTTGCTCTGCCTGGTAATCATCCAAGCCTCTGTGTCGAACGCAGCACAGGTGACAATCAGAGCAGCTAGGCTCGGGATCGTGCCTGGATCATGGGCGATCCTGAGCAACCGAATTACTTCCGGCTTGCCGACCGCCCATGCCGAAGTTGTCGCGCGGCGCGAAGGACTTTGAATAACCCTCCGCAGTACGCATCAGACCCTAAATCAGCCGGGTCTTGCCGGGCCCATTGCAGCCATCTAGCCTGTGTGGCCGTTGCCGAATCGCGCAAGGGAGGGTCGAGTCTGGGTGGTAATCTTGGTCCTATGGATCGGTCGCGAATCATCCCAGCGCAGGTACGCTACTGGGATAGCGTGGCGGACGAAAAGCGGTTTTCCCACCCGCTTCGCATCGCGTGGCTGACGCGCCATGCAGGTCCGAGAGCGCGTATTCTCGACTTCGGATGCGGGCACGGAAGGACCCTTGCCGAGCTTCTACGTGGCGGTTACAAGAACGTTATCGGCATTGATTTTTCCTTCCGGATGCTCAAGTGCTGCCGTTCCCACCTACCGGATGTGAGGCTGGTCCAGAATGACGGACAGACGATTCCGCTGCAGAAACATTCTGTGGATCTAGTACTTCTGTTTGCCGTACTTACTTGCATACCTCTGGACGAGGAGCAGCGTGACCTGCTACGTGAAATCAGTCGAGTGCTTCGTCCAGCTGGTCTTCTCTTCATCAGCGATCTTCTTCTGAACCGCGATTTACGGAATCTCGAAAGGTACGACCGTTACGCCGGGGAATACGGGACCTACGGGATCTTCGAACTCCCAGAAGATGTGGTTGTGCGTCATCACCGGAAAGAGTGGATCGAGGAGTTAACTGGTTCATTCGGCCAGCTCGAGTTCAAGCCCTTCGAGGTCAGGACCATGAACAGCAATAAATCGGCGGCTTTCCAATATCTATGCCGCGCACTCCCATCTCCTAAATGATTTTGTCGATTTTTGATGGATTTCTGCCCGAGGGCCAGGCTAATCTCGAAAGCCGCTTTTTGCTGACCGCAGGTTTCGAGGTCAATGGGCATTGTTGATGGAGAAGTCACATTTCCGCTGGACTAATTCTCGGGGGGGCAGGTCATTGACGGATGACGTGCTACTCGGAGGCAATCCACACGGAGTCTGGCGACTCCGATTCAGCCGCAAGAGGGCTATTTTACTTCTGGGGAGGAGACGGAGGCCTACCTTGACACGCTCCGAATATTCAACACTCACAACAACTTAAGCCCACGACCGGGATTGCCTAAGTATGCGGAAATACGTGCAAACGGAATTTTCACCGGTACGGGGAACGGTACGGAATTCAATTCTTCGCGGCGGCAGTCCCTAAAACAGCCAGGTTTTGGTGACGAATTGGTGACGAAGTTTTCGACATTTTATCGCTAGTGAGGAATTGACATCGGATGATTATCCCCTTCTTCTGTAGAATGGCGTCGTCAGTCCGCTAGGGATCCCGAAGGAAGCCAAAGCGGAGTACGCGAAGCTGCAATAGCCTCTTCATCCACTTGTGGCTGTTACGGAAAAGATCATTTTGTACTACCGGGGCGCAACGCGTCAGGAGAGCCGGAATTGACAGAATTTGCGGTTTCCGGCGTGACGTTGGCGTGCTGTCCTCATTGACCTGCCCGCAATTGCGTCCTAACATTCCTGCGAATGGCCGCCCCCTCACAACTCGTTGGCCAGACCATCTCGCACTACCGCATCGTCGAGAAGCTGGGCGTCGGCGGGATGAGCGTGGTCTACAAGGCTGAGGACACTGAGCTTGGCCACACTGGGGCCAGTACCGAGAGAATTGGAGCTTGTATGCACCACCACACAATTACGGCGGTTTTTTCCCTCTTCTTTATTGTGGCCGCATCGGCTGCTCCCAAAGCAGCCGAACAAGACTGGACCAACTATGTACGCGTCGGCGCATACGGGCTGGCAGCCGACAATGCCGGCAAAATCGCAGTCAACGCCGAGGCGACCGGCGTCTTTGGCATCGAGGTTGACAACGACATACCGGGCCGCTACGAGAGCTTCCTTGACCCAAAAGCGAAACTGGAAGCGATTCGTGCCGTTGCGGAAAAAGCACACGCAGTTGGCAACCGTGCTTTCGTCTACATCGCCGGAACGGAATGCATCACGGCGAATGCGAGCAAGACGGCCCACACGCTCGCGAAGGACCATCCCGACTGGTTGCAGCGCAAGATTAACGGCGAACCCGCAATCTTTGGCGGCGGCACCGCGTTTTGGATCGCCAAAGGAGATGAAGATGTGTGGGTCACGCCCTATGCCCCGGAATGGCGAAGGACGTACATGGAGCGGGTCCGGCAAATCGCCGCAACGGGGATTGATGGCATCTACGTCGACATTCCGTACTGGATGACTCACTTTGACGGTTGGGAGGACACCTGGGCCAGCTTCGACGACTACACCATCGCCGCTTTTAAGAAGCAGACTGGGCTCGACGCCAAGAAAGATGTGAAGCTCGGGGACTTCTCCGATCCGAATTTCCGCCGGTGGGTAGATTTTCGAATCCAGACCATCACGGACTTCATGCAGGAGATTGACCAGAACGCAAAGTCGGTCAATCCAGAGATAAGAGCCATTCCAGAAATCTATCCCGGAATCGAGGAGGAAGCGGTCCGCGTGGGAGCCGACGTTTACAGCCTCTACCCGGTCGTCGATGCGATCGCGCACGAATACGAATTCGGCGGCGGCGATCACATGGCATCATCCCGCACGCCGCTAGATTGGTTCCGCTACCAGGCTGGCATGTATACATTCCGGGCCTTCGCGCAAGGGAAAGCCACCTGGATCCTGAACTACTCCTGGGACGGCGACAAGAATGTGGACCGGCGCGAAGCTATGATGAACCTGGCGATGTCGGAGATCGCGGCGGGAGCAAATTTCTGGGATGCGCCCGGGCATTCTATGGCTGGGTCCAACGATCTTCCGACGCGCAAGAAAATCTTCGCGTGGATCAAGCAGCACGAAAAGACTTTCTATCTACCGCGCACGCCGATGGATCCGGTCGGAGTGTACTTTTCTCCCCAGACCCGAAACTTCTATGCCGAAGATTTCATTCGGTCGTATCGCGGAATTCTCATTCTGCTGATGCAGTCACATCGGGAGTTTCAGGTTGTCACTCCCCGAACTCTTGATGAATTTCACGGCGAAACGCTTGTTCTGCCTGACGTACGCCTGTTGAGCGAGCGGGAACAAAACTGGATCGAACAATACGTGAAGCAGGACAAGAGACTTGTCATCACAGGTGACGGTGGCATTTCGTTCGGCAGTCAGCCAAACGTTATCCGGTTTCCGAAGTGCCCCGAGAAGGCCTACAACGCCTCGCTCGAAGCGGACTTCGAGCACGCCAATCCGCAGATGCAGCAGGCGTTCCTCGACAGCCTGACACCAAATCACGCAATTGAAGTCTTGGCATCGCCGTTCGTCGCCACCTCGGTAGCTCAGGTGAACGGCGTGCCCCACGTGTTCCTGGCGAATTTTGCGGGTCTGGTTGGTGGCAAGAACCCGGTACAGACTCCGCAGACAGATGTGAAAATCAGCCTGCCAACTGTAGCGAACGGCTCCGGCTTTTTCTTGCCATTTCTTGGGGACGTTCAGAAAGTAGATGGTATTCAAGCGAATGGGCGAATCACGTTCAGTTTGCCGCCCGTCTCCAAGGGCGCGGTCTTTTGGTACGGGCGTTGATGGGGAGATTTTGCTTGACGACGAGCGTTCGAGTTCTAACGGCAACTGACAATGGCAACTGACATTGGAGACTGAAAATCACTTTCAACTTCTGGGCCATTGCTGGCACTCTCGCCATCATGCTCTTATCCGGGCTGCGCGCTGGCGTTGCGGACCTCTCCACGGGTAAACCTCAGATCCAAGGGGCAAACCTGAGAATTGAATTCGATCACAACCTGCGCCGCCGCGTGGTCGTCCGCTTCGACAATAAAGAGACGACGATGGGCCTTTTACTGCTTCTGAGAGCGTGGCGGCAGCGGACAAGACATGGGCCGAATTTCCCCTGACCTCGCAGAAACACGAGCGTGTTAGCGATGCTTTCGGAGCGGGCGAACGGCTCGTTGTGATAGGAAAATCGGGAACACTAACCAAGGCAATTTCCGTCATGATGTATGACGAGTTCCCCGCGATGGCGTTCTTCGATGTTCAGTACACCAATACGGGTACAACCAAACTCGCCATCAAACGCTGGACCAACAACGCATACACACTGAATGCGCAGCGCAATGGCGGCACCCCGGCGTTCTGGTCTTACCAGAGTGGTTCTTACGAGAAACGCCCGAACTGGGTCGTGCCGCTGAACAGCGTGCTCGACCACGTCAACGGCACCAGCCTCAGGACGCTATCCGGCCGCAATGCGCGCCTCTCGGTTGAGTTCGACAAACATCTGCTCTTGGAAGTACGGCCACAATAGAGCACCGGGACGAATCAGCGATGCTTGTCGCGGACGCAATGGTCGGATGCCATTGTCTGCAGGAGTAGCGCCGCGCACCGGCCAGTTCATTGCTTCAGCAAGACAAGTCCGGTCTGTGCGGCCATGGTGACGGTTGGGCCGACGGGATTCCCGTTCACGTCGTTGTAGTTGCCCGCGGGCAGACTCACCGTGTGCTCGCCAGTATGGGGATTCACCAGCGACAAACCGCCCGAAAATTTTCTCAGCCACACGCCTTGCGTTTTGGTCATCGCGCCCTGCGGACGGCCGATGGCGATCGAGTATTCGGGAAAGGTGATCAAGCGGCCGTAGTCCTGATTCCCCGAAATGTACATGTAAGTGCAGTTGTTCTTCACCAGCAGATAGTTGGCGATCACCCACAGACGACCCGCCTGCGAAATGTCCTTCGTGGGGCCCGGTTGCTCGCCGTTGGTCATGTAGCACAGGCCTTTCGACTGGACCTGCTTGAGAACATCGACGATGGTCCGCCACTGCCCAGGAGTGGGGTGATCGGGCTGGACCCCCCAGTTAGTGAACCCGCGTTCGTCGAACAACAGATCTGCTGTGGTCATCAATTTAAGGTTGTCGGCTTCCGGCTCGCCAAATTGATACGACACATTCACCTGCATGGTCGCGATCGGAGAGTACTGATGCACGCGCTCGTAGGTCGCGTTTTCCCACCCGAGAACGTCCTGCCGGAACCCGGCATCCTCGACCACACCCGTGTATTGCTGGACCCAGACTCCAAAAGTGTCATAGTGGCCGCAGCGCTGCCAGTCGTTGGTCAGCGACATCGTATCCACCGCAATGCCCTCGTAGCCTTGCGACAGCGGGGCGTCGACCCAGTTGGTCCACTGATACGCTTGCACGTCGGGATTGGCGAAATCCAGGGGCGCCAGGCTAGTGGCGCCATACTCAAACGCCAGCGTCTTGCGGTCACACAGGTATTCCAGCCAGTCCGGATGGTTCTTTCGATACCACGCGACCGAATGGGTGTAGTTATCGACGGAAATTGGGATGTAGGAGCTGTTGTACATGCCTGTAGGCTGGGTCGCAGAACTCGATCCCCAAACCACATCGACCACACCGGTTTCGGCGTTGGGGTCGGGTTCGAGCCAGTTGAAAACCATCTCCAGATGGATGTTTTCAGCCGTGCGCGGGAATAGCCGACCGCGCACCTCGGCTTCTGCCGAAGGACTTAGCGCAACTAGGGTGGCGAATACCCACAAACAGGCTACGGCGGAACGGGCGGGCATGGGACACCTCCGGACGAACATAAGCCTCATCTTATTTAAGAATCCAGCTAGAACTCGAAGCGCGCCACCACTTGAGTCTTCCTCGCTACAGGTGTTGCAGCTTCGTCAGTCGGAATCTCCTTGTTCACTTCAAGAACCGGCCGGTTATTCGGCGCTTTCGCCTCA